>JARLGF010000013.1 GCA_031296165.1 Occallatibacter sp.
ATCAACTACACGTTCCCTGAATCGTTGTTTCGCGGACTGGAGCACCGCCACGAGGTGTTTGCAAAAGTGTTCGCCTACTTCCAGGTCCCTCTGCAGGTGAAAGGGAATGGCGGAGTCGAGAGCTTCCGGGGACAGATGGTGAGTGGGGAGTTTTTCCCGGCTCTGGAGACGGCGCCGCTGCTGGGCCGAACATTGACTCCGGAGGATGACCACAAGGGAGGCAATCCGGCGGGTTTTGCTGTGGTCATAAGCCAGCATTTCTGGGAGACGTGGTTTAGCAGTGCGCCGGATGTGATCGGACGCAAGCTGCAGATCGACAATACGGTATTCACCGTGGTGGGCGTGATGCCGAAGGGATTTATCGGGGCCGACCCGCTGGAACGCCCCGAGCTATTTGTTCCGCTGGCCACAGAACCGATCCTGGATGGTGAACACAATCACACGGCGGGTGGTTTCCATTCGTGGTGGCTGGTGGTGATGGGCCGGTTGCAGCCGGGAGCGACAGTTGAACAGGCAAATGCGAATGTTTCCGCGATTTCCGAGGCGGTTCTGCATGAAACGGCGCCCGATACGGCATGGGTCGCGCGCCAGTCGAACCAGCATTTCCACTTCATGGCGGAGTCCGGGTCTACGGGATTTGACTATTTGCGAATGACATTTCGGCGGCCGCTGGCGGTGGTACTGGCCATGTGCGGAGGGATTCTGCTTCTGGCTTGCCTGAATCTGGCCAGCCTGCTGATGGCGCGCGGGGCGGCGCGGCAACGCGAACTGGCAACACGGCTCGCGATGGGAGCGTCGCGGCGCAGGCTGGTCATGCAATTGATGGTGGAGAGTCTGCTGATTGCCGTACTGGGCACGGTGGCTGGGCTGGCCATTGCGCCGCTTGTGAGCCACTCGCTGAGCGCGATGCTGACAAGCGGTCATAGCGAACTGTACATAGACACGTCGCTCGACCTGCGTGTCTTCGGCTTTGCGGCGCTGGTCGCAGTGGTGGCCACGCTGCTGATCGGGCTGGTACCCGCGCTGCAGGCCACCTCCGGCAGCTTGCACGACCGTATCAAGGCAGGGTTGCACACCACACAGGCGCATGAGCGGCGCAAATTTCTGCCACGCGCGCTGCTCTCCGTGGAGATAGCGCTGGCCATGGTCCTGGTGGTGGGGGCTGGACTGCTGGCCTCAAGCCTGATGCGGCTATACACGTCGGGAGCAGGCTTCAATCCGAGCGGCGTGGAGAACATTGCTTTCAGCATGGAAAAACAGCCGCTCAGGGGCGATGCGCTGATGCGGCTCTATCACGAACTCGGCGATGGTCTGAGCCGGCAACCTGGGGTGAAGAGTGTTAGCTTCGCCGTCATCGTTCCGCTGACTCATTCGATTTGGGATGAAGATTTTTCGGTCTCCGCTGGGAAAACTACGGAGATTTATATGAACAGGGTGGGACCGAACTATTTCCAGGCCATGGGGATTTCATTTTTTGAGGGACGGGACTTCAGTTGGAACGACTCTGTGACGGAGAGTTGCAAGGTCATTTTGAATCAAGCTGCGGTCAAGGCGTTATTTCCGGGTGGAAATGCGATTGGTCAGGTGGTGCACGAGCGCTCCGGAAACACCACCGTGCCCTACGAAGTAGTGGGCGTGGCCGGCGATGCGAAATACCGCGACATGCGGACTGTCGCTCCGCCAACCGCGTATCTGGCGATCACTCAGGACTCTAAACAGCAGTGGCTGTCGTATACCGCGGTGGTGCGCACGGACGGGCCGGCCGCGCCGTTGGCCGGGACCGCGCGGACGCTGGCACAGCGGCTGGCGCCCACGACTCCCGCGCCGGTGATGACCTCCATGGCGAGCGTGGTGGACGACTCGCTGAGCGTCGAGCGGATCATGGCGATGCTGTCGGTGTTCTTCGCGGTGTGCGCGCTGGTGGTGACGGCGGTTGGCTTGTATGGCACGCTGGCTTATGCCACAGCGCGCAGAACCAGCGAAATCGGCATTCGCATGGCACTAGGCGCTCGGCGGGCGCAAGTGATGCGCATGGTCCTGTTCCAAAACGCGGGCGTGGCCGCGACTGGCACTGCTGCCGGGCTACTGGCGGCGCTGCTGACCTCGCGAGCGTTGGCCAGCTTCCTTTATGGCGCTTCGCCGCGCGATCCACTGGTGTATGCGGTGTCGATCGGAGCAATGGTGGCAGTAGCCTGTGCAGCTTCTCTGCTTCCGGCGCTGCGGGCATCGCGCACGGAGCCAATCGCGGCAATTCGCTGCGAATGACAGGCCTGTCCGAAGTGCGATTCCCGTGCGAGTCCCAAACGAAAGCGGCTGCCCGCAGGCAGCCGCTTTCGTTTGGAGATTGCAGTTGATTACCCCTTGCGCCCCTTGACCACTTCCTTGGCTTCGGCTGCGCCACCGGCGGGCACTTCGGGAATGTCGGCCTTCACCGCGCCGATGTTCAGCTTCGTGCGTACCTCGGTGTTCAGCTTGGTGAAGATGTCCTTGTTTTCCTTGAGGTAGGTGCGGGTGTTTTCGCGGCCCTGGCCAATGCGCTCGCCGGCGTAGCTGTACCAGGCCCCGGACTTTTCCACGATGTTGTTGGCCACGGCCAGATCCAGCACGTCGCCCTCGCGGCTGATGCCCTCGCCGTACAGAATGTCGAACTCCGCCTCGCGGAAGGGCGCGGCCACCTTGTTCTTCACGATCTTGACCTTGGTCCGGTTGCCGGTTACCGCGTCGCCTTCCTTGATGGCGGCAATGCGGCGGATATCCACGCGCACTGAGGAGTAGAACTTGAGCGCGCGGCCGCCGGTCGTGGTTTCCGGGTTGCCGAACATCACGCCAATCTTCTCGCGAATTTGATTGATGAAAATCAGCGCCGTGCGCGACTTGGAAACTGTGCCGGTCAGCTTGCGCAGAGCCTGCGACATGAGCCGGGCCTGCAAGCCCATGTGCGAATCGCCCATCTCGCCGTCCAGTTCCGCCTTGGGCACCAGCGCGGCCACGGAGTCCACAACCAGCACGTCGATGGCGCCGGAACGCACCAGAGTTTCGGTGATCTCCAGGGCCTGTTCGCCGCTGTCCGGCTGTGAGACCAGCAGATTGTCAATGTCCACGCCCAGCTTCTTGGCGTAGCTGGGATCCAGTGCGTGCTCCACGTCCACAAACGCCGCTAGACCGCCGGCCCTCTGCGCCTCGGCAATGATCTGCAAGGTAATGGTTGTCTTGCCAGAGGATTCCGGGCCATAGATTTCCGTGACCCGGCCGCGCGGAATACCGCCCACGCCCAGGGCCGAGTCAAAACTGATCGATCCGGTGGAGATCACGGCAATGGGCAGCAGCGCCTCCCGCGACCCGAGCCGCACTATGGACCCCTTGCCAAACTGTTTTTCGATCTGCGCAAGGGCAATTTCTACGGCTTTGCTGCGGTCATCGGCGATGGCCATCGGAAGGGCTCCTTAATTTGTTCGTCCCGCGCGTCCTGTATTTTGCTGAGGAAACGGCGCGGCGGCTTGAATTGGATTTCGATCGGATTGTAGCAGGGTGGGACAGTCAATAGATAGAGAAATATGGCGAACAAAGAGAGAAAACTAAAAGGGGCCATAAGCTACAACCTCAATCCACATCGGAAGCTAATTGTTGCATCAAATTATAAAATGATACATGATTATTAAATGAGAACCACAATTACGCTTGATGACAACGTCCACGAGTTTGCATCGTATTATGCTCGTGCGCGTGGACTCACACTGAGTGCGGCTATCGACGAACTGATCCGCAAGGCGCAGGACGCACCGGAACGCAAGCCCGAAATCGTATTTTCTCCAGACGGTTTTCCCATGTTTCCTCCTTCTGGGACTGGCAGGGTTATTACAGACGAGAGGGTGAAGCAACTCGAGGAGGAAGAGTTTGAACCCCAAAAGTTTGCTTGATCTGAACGTCTTGATCGCGCTCACGTATCCGGAGCACAAACATCACCAGAAGGCGCGGAACTGGCTTACTTCCTCCGGTAGAGAGCGATTGGGCATTTGTCCCTTGACGGAAGCGGGCTTTTTGCGCGTGACGACAAATCCCGCATTCCATCCCCGCCCACGTACTTTGGAGCAGGCAATCGCCATTCTTCAGGCGCTCAAGGGACGTGATGACTATTGGTATTGCCCGATCGACGAAAGTTGGGTAACCCTTACCGCTCCGTTTGCTGCGCGCATCTTCGGTCATCAACAGGTGACCGATGCCTGTCTTTTAGGACTTGCGATCAAAGAGAAAGGCGTGCTGGTCACCTTCGACAAAGGTATCCAGTACATGGCGGGGGCCGAGTTCAGAGGTAATGTTCAACTTCTGGAGTGAAGGGAGCTGCGCGCCTCAAACCGTATACGCCCCGATACGAGTTTCGCTGCTGGTCAGCGAGTCGCAGGCGCGGTCCAGTTGTTCGTACTCCTGGTCGTGGTCCTTGCGGAAGGCGCGGAACGCATCTTCGCTTGCCCAGCGGTCGATCGTCAGGTACGCGCCGGGCACGTAGGCGTCTCGTAAAAGCTCTGTTCCCAGATAGTTGGGCGCGCTGCGGAAGAGCTGCGCCCAGGCGCCCTCAGGACCATAAGCGGCTTCAAAGCTCGGAACTTTATCCTCGGCAATCTCAAACTTCCAAACCACAACAAACATGAGCAGCCCCAATCCTGTTTTCATGTTAGCGCAAGGAAAGGGTAGAACCAACCCCTGGGGAGCTTGTAAGGCCAACAGCCTCTGGCCGTTTCCACGGGGCCACGACACTCCCCACGCTGTAAACTACCCATGCGCCATGCCGCTACCTATAGCTGAGTTCGTACATCGTTGGAAGATCAACTCGCAATCCGAGCGAGCCGGTGCGCAGTCGCACTTTATCGATCTGTGCGACATGCTTGGGGAGAAACACCCGGCTGCCGCCGACTCGACCGGGGAGCGCTACGCCTTTGAAAAGCCTGTGGGCAAGACCCACGGCGGCAAGGGATTTGCCGATGTCTGGCTCCGCGACCACTTCGCGTGGGAGTACAAGGGGAAACATAAGAATCTTGAAAAGGCATATGACCAGCTAAACGATTACCGGGAAGAGTTGGGAAACCCTCCGTTGCTGGTGGTTTGCGACCTCGAACGATTCGAGGTGCATACCAACTTCACTTCCACGGCGAAGCGGGTGTATGCCTTCAATCTGGACGACCTGAATCGCAACCAGGTTACCGCCACCTGCCCTCTTCCTCCGCTTGAGGTTCTGCGCGCGCTGTTCGGCGACTACAACGTTTTGCGCCCCGAGCGAACCGATGCCCAGGTGACGCAGGAGGCGGCCAGGCTGTTCAGCCGCCTGGCGGAACGGCTTGAGCTGGAAGAGCGCAGCCTGGGAGCCACCCGCGCTGAGATTGCGCACTTTCTCATGCGCATTCTCTTCTGCCTCTTTGCCGACTCCATTGGTTTGCTCCCCGAACACGTATTCCGCAAGATGTTGCAGAGCGACGACCGCTTTCTGCCCCGTAAGTTTCTGCGCAAGCTCAAGCTGCTGTTTGAGGCCATGAGTCAGGAAGACGGCATCTTCGGCGCACTTACCATCCGGTATTTCAATGGCGGGCTCTTTGACTCCGCGTCCGTCATCCAGCTCGACCTGGCCGACCTTGGCATCCTCTACGAGGTTTCAAAGAACTACGACTGGTCGCACATTGCTCCGGCCATCTTCGGCACCCTGTTCGAGCGCTCGCTGGACCCCGCGCGGCGGTCTCTCATCGGCGCGCACTACACCAGCGAAGAGGACATTCTGTTGCTGATCGAGCCGGTGCTGGTGCGCCCTCTCAGGCAGAGATGGGAGAGCGTGAAGCAGCGGATTCTGGAGGCTCTGGAGGTGGAACGGGCCGAGGAGGCTGCGCGGAACAGCCGCCAGGCGCGGCTGCGCGTGGATTTGCCTTCGGAGAAGCTGCTGGGCGCGTGGATCGATGAGCTTACCGCCGTCCGGGTTCTCGATCCGGCTTGCGGCTCTGGAAACTTCCTCTATCTGGCATTGCGACGGATGCTGGACCTGTGGCTGGAGGCAACCCGCTTCGCCGCCGAGCAGGGCATCTCGCTGGTCCTCTCGAAGATGGTCTCGCCCACGCAACTGTTGGGCATTGAAACCGAGTTCTACGCGCACGAGTTGGCGTCGGTGGTAGTGTGGATCGGCTTTTTGCAGTGGAAGCACGAGCACGCCATCCGCGAAGACCGTGAACCGATCCTTGAGAAGCTGACAAATATCGAGCACGGGGATGCGATTCTGCGCTACGACGCCGAAGGTAAACCGTATGAGCCGGAGTGGCCGAAAGCGGACTTCATTATTGGAAATCCGCCGTTTTTGGGCGGAAATCGTATCAGGAACGAACTTGGTGATAAGTACGTTGATGATTTGTTTGAGTTATATGCAGGCAGAGTGGAACCGTTCGCGGACCTGGTTTGCTATTGGTTTGAGAAAGCACGAGGTTGCTTGAATAAGGAACATTCGATTCGGGCCGGCTTGCTAGCAACTCAGGGCATCCGCGGCGGTGCCAACCGTGAGGTTCTCAATCGAATTAAGCAAACTGGCGATATATTTTTTGCGTACTCTGATCGGAAATGGCAACTTCCCGGAGCCGTCGTGCGCATCTCGATGGTTGGATTCGACAGTGGAGAGGAGACGCTTAAACTACTGGATGAGAAGTCAGTTGAATGTATTCACTCAAATTTGACTTCAGGTGCAAACACTACGACGGTATCGGTTCTCGAAGAGAATTCAGGTATCTGTTTTATGGGAGTTTCACCCAAGGGAGATTTTGACCTCTCAGCGTCTGATGCGCAGCGGATGCTCCGAGCACCTGTCAACGTGAATGGTCGTAAGAATTCCGACGTAGTCAAGCGGGTCATGAGCGGGATCGACATTGTCGGTTCTCGGAGAGACCTTTGGACGATAGACTTTGGGACTGATATGCCGGAAGATGAGGCAGCGAAGTATGAGATGCCTTTCGAGCGTGTTCGGCATCGCGTCCTTCCACTTCGCCAATTAAATAATCGAGAAAGCTATCGGAGAAAATGGTGGCTCTTTGGGGAGCCTCGTCCAGCGATGAGGAAGGCTCTACGAGGAAAAGGACGATATATTGCGACTCCGGCAACGGCTAAGTATCGCGTATTTGCCTGGATTCCCTCAGCGGTTCTTTGCAATCAAGGAACTCTCGTCTTCGTGCGGGACGACGATTATTTCTTTGGTGTGCTTCACTCCAGCGTGCACGAGCTTTGGGCACGAGCGCAGGGTACGCAGCTTCGGGAAGTGGAGAGTGGATTCCGCTACACCCCAAATTCCACCTTCGATACCTTCCCCTTCCCGTGGTCACCGGGTACCGAGCCCTCCGAAGAGGCAGACGCCCGGGTCAAAGCCATTGCCGATGCGGCGCGGGAGCTTGTCCGTTTGCGGGATGCATGGCTGAATCCGCCGGGAGCTTCCGGAGACGAGTTGAAGAACCGCACCTTGACCAACCTCTACAATGAGCATCCCGAATGGCTTGCCAACGCGCACCGCACGCTGGACGAGGCTGTGTTTGCCGCCTACGGCTGGCCCTCGAACCTCTCAAAAGATGAGATTCTGGCGCGGCTGCTTGCCCTGAACCATGAGCGCGCCGCCGCCCAGGACAAGGGATCCGCGGCTAAGTAAGTATCCTCGGGCTGTGTCGGAGGATACTTACCGGGCCTGCACTGGGGGCAGTAAAAGATAAATCTCATATTATGAGACATGGTCTTTCCTTTTGGTATAACGTCTTCCCTCGTTGGGTGCATACTGATTTATAGGCCGTATTGAGAGGTATCCCTCCCCTTGGGTTTCCTCTTCTCCATCTCGGCCATTACACTGGCAAGGACTTTTCATCCGGGCTGAACCATTTTTTTGGCCCGATGAATCAAATGAACTGAGCTCGGTTTGAATAAGCCGCGGCACGGATTCGCGGAGGGTTTGTCCCTCCAATCCCAACGCTTGCGCGGCAGGTCGAAGACATCGAAACAAGAACTGACAAGACAGAAAGGGATTCATGACGGTTGCTGCTCGTTTTCCTGGCATTCGGATCACCGCAAACGGAAACCAGTTGGTCTCTTACCACACAGAGACGCGGATCGCCGACGCCGGCGTGTTTTATCCCATCACGCCTTCCACGGAGGGCGGCGAGCTCTTCCAGCAGGCCTATGCTGAAGGCCATTTGAACGTCTTCGGCCACAACACCATCGCCATTGAGACGGAAGGCGAGCACGCGGCCCAGGGTGGCGCCATTGCCCACTCGGTGTGCGGCAAGCGCGTGGTCAACTTCACCTCCGGCCAGGGTGTGGTCTACGGCGTTGAGCAGTACTACCACGCGCCGGGCAAAGCCTCCACCATGGTCATTGAAGTGGGCGCGCGCGCGCTCACCAAGCACGCTCTCAACGTACACTGCGGCCACGACGATATCTATGCCGCTCTCGATACCGGCTGGATCATGCTCTTCGGCAAAGACGCCCAGCAGGCCGCCGACCAGGCGCTGATTCTCCGCCGCGTCACCGAACTCAGCCTGACGCCCGGCATGAACATCATGGACGGCTTCCTCACCTCCCACCTGGAGCGCACCTTTTACAAGCACGAGTCGGACCTGATCCGCGAGTATCTCGGCTCGCCTGAAGACATCATCGACTGCCCCACTGAGGCGCAGCGCGTTCTGTTTGGGCCCACCCGCCGCCGCGTCCCCAAGATGATGGACCTGGCCAATCCCATCCTCCTCGGCCCCGTGCAAAACCAGGAACACTACATGAACGGCATCGTGGCGCGCAGAAACAACTTCGCCGAGCCGATTTTGCAATTCCTGGAAGACGCCTATAAGGATTTCGCAGAACTTACCGGCCGCAACTACGGCCTCATCAGCAAGTACAAGACCGACGACACCGATACGGTCTTCGTCTCCCTGGGCTCGGCCGCGGAAAACATCGAGGCCGCGGTGGACTACCTGCGCCAGACGCGCGGCGTAAAGGTCGGCTCCATCCACGTCAACGTCATTCGTCCTTTCCCTGAAGCCGCCATTGTGGCCGCCCTCAAGGGCAAGAAGAACGTCATCATTCTGGAGCGCACCGACGAGGCTCTGGCCGGCGACAATCCCCTGGGCCGCGACATCCGCACCGCTCTGTCCAAGGCGGTTCAGTATGAAGGCCACCCGGCGGCTGAAGGCCTGCCCGCCCTCGCCGTCAACGAAGTTCCCCACATCTATTCCGGCACCTACGGCCTGGGCTCGCGCGATTTCCGCCCCGAGCACATCATCGGCGCCTACGAGTTTGCCACCGCCAACCGCGCCCGCCAGGACGGCAAGCGCGCCTCCGACGGCGTCTCGTTCTTTGTTCTCGGCATCGACCACCCCTACGCGGTCGTCGGCGATGAAACCCCCTCCCTGCTGCCCGAGGGCGCGGTTGCCGTGCGCTTCCACTCCATCGGCGGCTGGGGCGCCATCACCACCGGCAAAAATCTCGGCGCCATCCTCGGCGACCTGAACGATCTCATCTTCGAACGCGACGGCCTCAAAGACGACCTCGGCAATCCCAAGGAAGTCATCCACGTCAGCGCCAATCCCAAGTACGGATCGGAGAAGAAGGGCGCGCCCACCAGCTACTTCATGGTGGCTGCCAAGGACCGTATCCGCGTCAACTGCGATCTGCGCCACGTCACCGTCGTTCTCTGTTGCGACCCCAAGGCCTTTACGCACACCAATCCGCTCGACGGCATGGCCGAAGGCGGCAGCCTGGTCTGGGAGTCGGATGAAGAAGGCGAGCAGGCCTGGGAGCGTCTGCCTCTTTGGGCGCGCAAGCAAATCATCGACAAGAACATTCGCGTCTTCACGCTGCCCGGCTTTGAAATTGCCAAAAAGGCCACCGACCGCGGCGATCTCCAACTCCGCATGCAGGGCAACGCCTTCCTCGGCGCGTTCTTCGCCGTCAGCAGCCTGCTCAACGAGTTCGGCATCACCCAGGAGCAGTATCGCGACGTCGTCCACAAGCAATATGTAAAGAAGTTCGGCAAGCTCGGCGATGCCGTCGTCCAGTCCAACATGGAAGTCATGATGCAGGGCTACGATCAGGTCAAGGAGATCAAGATCGGCGAGCTCTCGGCAGCCGACCGCTCCACCCTGCGTGGCCAGGCCCTCCTGCCCATTCTCGAGCCCGTTGCCGCCGGCGAATCCAGTTGTGGCTCCGGCTGCCGTTCCCACGCGCTGCCGGTCGGCCAGGCCGCGCGCGCGCCACTGGCCAGCGTGGCCAACTTCGATGCGGAGTTCCGCTCCAACTACGGCTACAACCAGCCTTCCTCGCCGCTCTCGGCCCTGGGCATGATTGCCGCCGCCACCGGCGACACCGCCTCCAAGTACGTTGCCCGCCGCGAAACCCCGCTCTACATTCCCGAGAACTGCACCCAGTGCATGGAGTGCATCTCCGTCTGCCCTGACACGGCGCTGCCCAACACCTCGCAGGATCTCAGGACGCTGCTCACCACAGCCGTCAATCACTACATTGTCAACGCCGAGGACCGCGCCAAGTTCCTTCGCGCGCTGCCTGAGATTGAAAAGCTCACCCGCCAGCGCATGTTGGCGGAAATCAAAACCGGAACGCCTCTGCCCACCATCCTGCGCGAAGTCACTGAAAGCGTGGACGGCTTCTCCGCGCAGGCCCGCCAGCAGTTCTTTGACATCGTCGCCAAGGTCCCCATGGCCTATCAGAAGGTGAACGCCATCTTCTCCTCGCCGGAGCGCAAGAACCCCGGCGCGGGCGGCATCTTCTCCATCTTTGTCAGCGATCTCTGCAAGGGCTGCGCGGCCTGCGTCACCGCTTGCGGCGATCACCAGGCCCTGCGCATGGTGCCGGAGACTGAAACGGTCAATGCCGAGCACGAAACCGGCACCGGCTTCCTTGACCTTCTCCCTGACACCTCGCAAAAGTTCCTCGGCCTCTTCAACGCGGCCAATCCCGCGGACTCCAAAACCGCCACCTTGCGCAACATGCTCATGGTGCGCTCCAACTACGACGCGCTCGTGGCTGGCGACGGCGCCTGCGCCGGCTGCGGAGAAAAGAGCGTCCTTCGCTCCATCGCCGCGGTCACTGAGGCGTACATGCGCCCCGTCTTCCACGCCAAGAGCGATCGCTTCCTGGCCAAGGCCGGCGAGCTTGAAAAGGTCGGCGTCGCCCGGCTCGCCAAGCTTCAGGCCGCCAGCCCCGCCGAATACGCGCTGCTCCGTCAGGCCATCGCTCATCTCGTCCTCGGCCTGGGCGGCGAAAATGAAGCCGACACCAAGGCCCGTATCGCAGCCTACGAAACCGAGCACGGCCTCCTCACCGACGCCCAGTTGGTTGAGGCCATCGCCGCCGTCCTGCTCACTGAGGCCTTCAACCACAAGAACCTCCAAGCGGTCGACGGCCGTCTCGCCAACGGCATGTCCGTCATGGCCATGGCCGCGCACACCGGCTGCAACACCGTCTACGGTTCCACCGCGCCCAACAACCCTCATCCGTATCCGTGGATGAACTCGCTCTTCCAGGACGGCGTCACCGTCGGCTGGCTCATGGGTGAAAGCTTCATCGTGGACCACGCCCGCCGCTCCGTCATTCCTGAGCGCCTGGCAGACATCCTGCTCACGCGTGATGCCAACGTCATCGGCGAAGAAGAGTATTACCACCTCTCGCACTTCACTGACGCGCTCATGACCGATCAGGAAATCGTCGAGCTGCCCAAGGTCTGGGCGGTCGGCGGAGACGGCGGCATGGGCGACATCGGCTACCAGAACATGACCAAGGACATCCTCCACAACCGGCCCAACGTCAAGGTCCACATGCTAGACACGCAGGACTACACCCCCCCCCCCCG
>JARLGF010000112.1 GCA_031296165.1 Occallatibacter sp.
CGGGATACCGGCCGGGAGCGGGGTTCAAGGAGATGCTGCGGGCGGTTGAGGACGCGCAACTGGAGGGGACGATCGGGACGGAGAACGAGGCGTTGAGGCTGGTGAAGGAGCGGTTTCCGGCGGCGGGAAGCTAGCATTCAGCACAAGAAAAAGGGAGGGCCATCGGCGATGCGATGGTCCTCCCTTTTTTTGCCTGGGGCGATGGCGAGGCTACAGCATTTTCGATTCAGTTCTTTACAGAATCCTGGAGGCTGAGTGGCTTTTTCCTCAAGAAAAAGCCACCTTCCACGATCTCTAAACGTCAACATGTGAATCGAAAATGCTCTAGCCTAGCGCATGAGGGTCGCGGCCGCCGGTTTTGCTTTTGTGGTGGCGCACATCCGCGCCTTGTACCCAGAAGATGACGTCCTCGGCGATGTTGGTGGCGTGGTCGGCGACACGCTCCAGGCTGCGGCAGATCATGAGCGCGTTCAGGGCCTGCGGGGCGATGTGGCTCTCTTCTTCCATGACCTTGGTCAGCGACTTGTAAGCCGCTCGGTTCATGGCATCCACGGCGTCGTCCATGGCCAGTATCGAACGGGCCGTTTCGGCGTCCGCCTCGATAAAGGATTGCAGGCACTTGCGCACCATCTCCGAGGCCAGCGCCGCCATTTTGGGAATATCCACCGGCAGTTCGACTGCGGCCATCTGTTCCATGCTGCGGACGCGTTCGCTGATGCTCTTGGCCGCGTCGCCCACACGCTCCAGATCGGCGTTGATCTTGATGACGCTCAGAATGAAGCGCAGGTCGATGGCCATGGGCTGCTCCATGGCGAGCAGGTCGAGAGCGGCCTGGTCGATGTCGCGCTCCAGGCGATTGATGGCGATTTCACTGCGGCTGACGAGGTCGCAGATGGAAAGGTCGCGCACGCGATACGCCTCAATGGCGCGCTGGATAGCTTGCTCGGCGAGGCCTGCCATGACCAGCAACTGCTCCTTCAATTCGTCGAGGCTTTGTTGAAAGCGTATGCGTGTCATCCGAACCTGCCCGTAATGTAATCTTCTGTGCGTTTGTCGCTGGGGTTGGTAAAGATCTTGTGGGTGGAGTCGAACTCCACCATGCGGCCGTTGAGAAAGAAGCCTGTCTTCTCTGCGACGCGAGCGGCCTGCTGCATGTTGTGGGTCACGATGACAATTGTGTACTGCGACTTCAATTGAAAGATCAAGTCTTCTATTTTAGATGTGGAAACAGGGTCGAGGGCCGAGGCCGGCTCGTCCATGAGCAGCACCTCGGGGTCCACGGCCAGGGCGCGCGCAATACAGAGGCGCTGCTGCTGTCCGCCGGAGAGGCTGGCGCCGGATTTCTTCTTCAGGTCGTCCTTGACTTCGTCCCACAGAGCCGAGTTCTTCAAAGACTTTTCTACGATTTCGTCCAGCTCACGGCGGTTGTTGTATCCGTTCAGCTTGAGCCCCGCGGCCACGTTGTCGTAGATGGACATGGTGGGAAAAGGATTGGGGCGCTGGAAGACCATGCCGACGCGGCGGCGAATCTCAACCGGCTTGGCGTCGGCGTAGATGTCGAGGTCGCCGATGCGGACTGAGCCGGTGACGCGCGCGATGGGATTGGTTTCGTGCATGCGGTTGATGCAACGTACAAAGGTACTTTTGCCGCAGCCCGAGGGGCCGATCAGCGCCGTTGCGTGGTTGGCGGGTATGTGCAGGTTGATGTCCTGCAGCGTGTGATTGGTTCCGTACCACGCATTCAGGGTAGTTACCTCGATGCCGACGCCCACTTAACTTGCCCCTTTCAACACGCCGCGGCTGGTTACATAGCGCACCAGTGAAACCGCGAGAACAATGAGAACAATCAAGACCAACGCTCCGGCCCACGCGAGACGGTGCCAATCGTCGTAAGGAGAGATGGCATAAACATAAATCTGCAAGGGCAAGGCTGCAATGGGTTCGTTGAGGCTGGTGCTCCAGTTGGAGTTGCCGAAGGCCGTAAAGATGAGCGGCGCCGTTTCGCCGGCCACGCGGGCAAAGGCCAACATGCAGCCGGTGATGATGCCGGGAGAAGCGGTTCTGACGGTAATGGCCAGCACCGATCGCCAGTTGGGCACACCCAGCGCCAGGGCTGCCTCGCGCACCGCGTTGGGCACCATCAGGAGCATTTCTTCAGAGGTACGGCAGACGGTGGGGATCATCATGATGCCGAGAGCCACGCCGCCGGAAAGTGCCGAGAAGTGACCTTCCGGATGGACAACCATGGCGAGAACGGCCATTCCCATGACGATGGAAGGAACGCCATTGAGGACATCGGCGGTAAAACGAACGGCATTGGCGAGTTTGGTTCCGCGCCCGAATTCGGCGAGATAGATGCCGCCGCCGATGCCGAGAGGAACGCCGATCAGGCTGGCCAGTCCGAGCAAAACCCCGGAGCCGACGATGGCATTGGCCATGCCACCGCCGGACTCACCGACCGGCTTGGGGATCTGCGTGAAGAAATCCAGATTGAGGGAACTGGCGCCTTTGTAGATGAGATAGATGAAGATCGCCACCAGCGGCGCGACCACCAGAATGGTGGAAAGCACGGCCAGCCCGGTGGCCGCGCCGTCGGTCAGAGCCCGAATCCGGTTCTGGAGCTTGTGTTCGTTTTTCAGTTGCATTGTGCCACGCAGTTCCCTGTTCCACTACAGATGTACTTCAATGCGTTGCCGACGGCGCGCCGCGCGTAACGGCCCACACCAACAGCCGTGCAAATGCGTTGACGACGATGGTGACGATAAACAACGCCAGGCCAAGCTCGGTCAGGGCGCTGAGATGGAGATTGGACGAAGCCTCGGCATATTCATTGGCAATCACCGAGGCCATGGTGCTTCCATTCGCAAGCAGCGAGCGATGAATCTCCGGGCTGTTGCCGATGACCATGGTTACGGCCATGGTTTCACCCAGCGCGCGCCCCAGGCCCAGGATGATGGCGCCGACGATGCCGATGCGCGCGTTGCGCAGCACGCCCATACGGATCATTTCCCAGCGCGTGGCGCCCAACGCCAGCACCGCCTCGCGCTGCGAGTGCGGCACGGCGGTCATGACCTCGCGGGTGAGCGAGGAGATAATGGGCAGAATCATGATGGCCAGGATCACGCCCGCGGCAACAAAGCCCAGCCCGGTGGGATTGTCGTCGCTGAAAAAGCCTGTCCAGCCCAGAAGTTTGATGAGCCAGGGGTTCAGATGTTCGCGCAGCAGCGGCACCAGAACGAAAACTGCCCACAGACCGTAGATGACGCTGGGAATGGCCGCCAGCAGTTCGGTAATGAAGGCCAGCGGCCCGCGCAGTACGCGCGGACACATCTCGGTAAGGAATACAGCGACGCCAATGGCCAGCGGAACCGCAAGGAGCAGCGCCAGAAACGAGGAAACCAGCGTGCCGTAGATGAACGGCAAGGCGCTGAAATGGCTATTTACCGGATCCCAGTAGAGCGGCTGGTTGGAATAGGTATCGACAAATGCCTTGTAGAAAAAGTCGAGACCGAAAGTGCCCCAGGCCAGCTTGGACAGCGTCATCAACTCGTATGCGATCAGCACCACGATGCCGAAGATGCTGAAGGCGCAGAGGACCATCAATACATGGAAGCCGCGATCGGCAATTGCCGAGTTGCCGCGCGAGAGCAGGAACCTGCGAATCGGCGAAGCCTCAACAGCTACGGCAGGAAGCTGCCCGTCAGCCGCTTGCGGCTCGGGCTGAAATTGAACCTGGGAGATGTGAATCTCTGGCACTTTGGCATTCACCATCTGTAGGCTACCGGGTAAATGTGAACAGGAGGTTACAAGGCTGCTAAATCAAGTGCATAGGGATGGAAAATCATGCGAGCGGAAGAGTTGAACCGGAGGTTGCCGAACCCGGCAAAACGCAGTTTGCACGCTGGACAACTCGAAACCTGCTCAGGTCTTCTCAAGTGGTTGATATTACTAGTTTTGCCAGCATCCGATGCATCTGGGCAGAGATTAAGGACGAAAATATTCCTCCAATGGTTTTCCATTTCCGTTAAGCTGGTGAATTGAAATCCGGAAGGCTCGAATCCATGCGTCCAGTTTTTACTCTTTTTGTTGCCGGTCTTTTCAGTCTCGTTCTTCAAGCACAGAGCAATCTCCAACCCGCTTCAGCGATGCAGCCCGATCCGCCGCACCGCGATTGGACTGCCGGATGGATCTCCCATCCGACGGCTCCGCTACGCGACCCGGTGGTATTGCACTTTCGCCGCGCTCTGACCCTGGACGCGGTACCGGCGAGCTACGTGGTGCGTGTGAGCGCCGACAATCGATTCATTCTGTATGTGAACGGCAAGCGAGTGGGCGACGGTCCGGCACGCGGCGATCTGGCTCATTGGCGCTACGAGAAGTTCGATCTTGCTCCGTTGCTGCGGCCGGGAGAGAACTTTATCACGGCGACGGTATGGAATTTTGGAGTCTATGCGCCGGTTGCGCAATTCTCGGACCGCACGGCGTTTCTGCTGGAGAGCGAGGCAGCAGGAGCGAACTCCATCAGCACGCCGAAAGACTGGATGGTGGAGGTAGAGGAGGGACACACGCCGCTGGGCCGCAATGCGGTGAGTTTCCAGGCCTATATGGCTACCGGGCCCGGTGAGCAGATTGACGCGGCGCACTACGACTGGAACTGGAGTACCCCCGCGGGCAGCGGTGCTGCCGGAGCCTGGGTTCCCGCCGCTACACCGCTTCGCGACAGCATCTATTCGCACGTAAATCGGGGCCACTCCGCCGACACGACGGGCGACAATGCGTGGGGCCTGGTTCCAGACAGGCTGCCGCACATGGAGTACTCACCCACGAGTACAGGCCAGACGGTCCGCACGGAGCTTCCCGCTCTGAAAGCCTTTCCGGCGGCCCCGGTGACCGTGCCCGCCAGCAGCCACGTGCGCCTGCTGCTGGACCGCAAGACGCTTACCACCTCTTATCCGTTGCTGACCGTGTCCGGGGGCAAGGACTCGCAGATACGTATCACGTACTCCGAAGCTCTCTACGACAAGAACGGGCATAAGGGAGACCGCGACGAGGTAGGGGACCGCACCGCGCGCGGATTTGCCGACAATTTTCTACCCGATGGAGGCGCGCACCGTTACTTCCAGCCGCTGTGGTGGCGCACGTGGCGCTATATGGAGCTGGACATACACACCGGCGCCGAGCCGCTGCAACTGGAGTCGCTTACGGCATCGTTCACCGCGTACCCGTTTGAGGAGCGCGCAACCTTCCAGTCCGGCGATCCGGAACTGGACAAGATTTGGGAGATCAGTTGGCGCACCGCGCGGCTGGACGCCCACGAAACCTACATGGACACGCCTTACTACGAGCAACTGCAATACGTGGGCGATACCCGCGTGCAGGCGCTGATTTCCTATGCGGTAACAGGCGACGACCGACTGGCACTGCAGGCGCTCTCAGCCTTTAACCAGTCGCGCATTCCGGACGGCATTACGCACAGCCGCTATCCCAGTTCCCTGACGCAGTTGATTCCCACGTTCTCCCTGCTGTGGGTGGGCATGGTGCGCGACAACTGGCTCTACCGGCCCGATCCTGAGCCGGCGCGCGCATCGCTGGGTGGCACTCGGACGGTAATGGACTGGTTCGCCGGCTACGAGCAGCCCGACGGCCTGCTCCACGAATTGCCCTGGTGGAGTTTTGTCGACTGGGTCCCCACGGGTGAGATTCCGACCTACGACGCGAAGGGCGAGTCGTGCGTGACGACGCTGCAATACCTGGGCGCACTGGAAGACGCCGCGGCGCTGGAGAATGGATTAGGCGACCCGCTGCGGGCCACGCGCTACGAGGCTCGCGCCGCGCATGTGCGTACCGGTCTCCAGAGCAAGTGCTGGAGCGCCTCGCGCGGATTGGTGGCGGATACACCGGACCTCAAGGGCTCAAGCCAGCAGGCCAATATTCTTGGCGTGCTGTATGATATTGTCCCCAAGGACCGTCAGCAGGAAGTTCTGCACAGGATGCTGGCCATCGATCCGGGGAGTACGCCTGACGGGATTCTGAGCGCTTCGTATTATTTCCGTTTCTACCTGGCGCGCGCGCTGGAACATGCAGGCATGGCGGACGAGTATCTGAACTCCATTGGCCCGTGGCGGAAGTTGCTGCCGCTGCACTTCAGCACCTGGCCGGAGGTTCCGGGCGACACGCGTTCGGACTCACACGCGTGGACATCCCATCCCATCTACGACCTGTTGACGCTGGTAGCCGGCATTGAACCGGCCAGCCCCGGCTTTGCGACGGTCCGCATTGCGCCGAACCTGGGCACGCTGCCGGCACTCACGGCCACGTATCCGCATCCCCAGGGCACGATCAAGGTGGAGTATCACCGCGCAGGCTCTGGATTGAATGCGAGCATTACCCTGCCCGGCACACTCACCGGCAACTTCGTATTTCACGGCAAGGTTTGGCCGCTGAATCCGGGAGTCAACCAGATCCAGGCACAGTAGCCGGCGAGCTGCCTCCATCACTCCCCAGCGATCCATGCGGACCGCTGGGGAGTCCCTAAGTTGACTTGAAAATCGATGTATCAAGAGCTGAGCACTGTTTCAGCAATGTGAAAACGTGTTAAAACTCCAACATGGCAAAGGGAAAGAACGCAACGCCAACAGGACACGTCAACCTGAGAATGCTCGCCGAGCATTTGAAGCTTTCACAGACCACGGTTTCCCTGGTGCTGAACGATTCTCCCTCCGCCAAGTCCATCCCCCAGGAAACGCGCGACCGGGTCACGAAGGCAGCCGAGCGGCTCAACTACAGGCCCAACTACTTTGCCCGCTCGTTGCGGCAAAGCCGGTCCATGAGCGTTGGGGTGCTGGCCCCGGACCTGAGCGAAGGCTATTTTACCCGTGTGATGAGCGGCGTGGTGGAGGAACTGACCGCTGCGCATTACTTCTACTTCACGGCCTGCCACGACTGGAAACGGGAGCTGATCGAGAAGTATCCGCGGATGCTGGTGGAGCGCGCGGTGGACGGCTTTCTGCTGCTGAATACTCCGGCAGACCACATCGACGTGCCGGTTCCGGTGGTAGCCATCTCCGCCCACAGCGCGGCGGACAATGTAACGAATATCGTCCTCGATCACCCGCTGGCGGTGCGTCAGGCGCTCACGCATCTTTACGAACTGGGGCACCGAAGGATCGCGTTCATGCGCGGCCCGCGCGCCATTCCCGATTCTGAGATCCGTTGGGAGAGCATCCAGAAGACAGCCCGCGAGATCAACCTGAAGATCGACCCTGCGCTGGTGATCCGCATCGACTCTGCGGGGTGGTCGATGAAAACCGGATACCACCCGATGACGCCGGAGATTGGCTATAAGCCCATGCAGGCGCTGCTGAAAAAGACCCGCGACTTCACTGCGATTTTCTGTTTCAACGACATTGCCGCCATTGGCGCCATCCGCGCACTGAAGGATGCCGGACTGGCCGTGCCTGGAGATGTTTCCGTGGTCGGGTTCGACGACATCGAGTCCGCGGCGTACACCACGCCCTCGCTCACCACCGTCCGTCAGCCGTTGACGGCGATGGGCAAGCGCGGCGCCCAAGTGCTGCTGGAACGCATTGCCAACCGGGAGAAAGCATACGCAGCCGAGATCGTGATGGCTCCGGAACTGGTGATCCGCGAGTCCACAGGGCCGGCGCCGAATGGGCGACGGCTGCGATGAACTACCGATGACAGTGTGGCGCCCTGGATAATTTCCCTCAGCGAAGTTCGCCACTGTCAACCAGACGTTTGGCAACGAGCGCCGAGCCGCTGTCGTTGAGGTGGTCCGCATCGTTCATCAACGGAACTTCATGAGCCGCATCGGTGTACTCGACGCAACCATCTTTGCTGCATATTGTCCGATACAGCGATATGTAAGGCACATGCCATGTGTTTGCCGCCATGCCTTGCATAAGCGCATCGATCACGGCGGAAGAGGCGAGGAGATGCTCGTGCGCCAGGCCTGGCTTGTTCCAGGAAATCGAATAGGCAAGCAGACGGGGCAAGAGGGAATCATACTCCGGGACCGGTCCAAAGACGACCACCGGCACCTGATACCGTTTGGCCAAATCGATGGTGTCGGTAAGATTGGACATATCACCGGGCTTCCATCGCGCTTCCAAAAAAAGTCCTTGAATTTTATGCGATGGCAGGTAGGACTGGAAGATATAGTTCATCTCCTTTTTGCAATCGGGGGCGCCTGAAGGATGGACGAGCGGCTTGCAATTGGACACGCTGGCCAACAGAATGTGATCGTCCGGTAGCGAGGACGTGAGGCCACTCCAAAGCGCCCCGGCGTGGCTATCCCCGATAAGCAGGTAATTCTTTTTCCCCTCAACGAGCCGCAGGCATTGGTCATTGTCCAGAACCGCAGAGCTGCTGGTATCTGTAATAAAACAGCCTCCAACTTTGCCAAAACTTCCAGCATTGCGGTAGGCGAGGAAGGATGCAACTTTCACGGCCTGGGGAGAGAAACGCCCTTTGAAGCCTCCGGCAAAAATCACGCTTCCAGCAAATGCGATAAGAACCGCCATGACTGCCGCTGCGAGCACAAAAAGGGGGCGGCGCTGAATACGCAATGGACGGCTGCGGAAAGGCCTCTCCACAAATCTCCAGGAGAGAGCCGCAAGGACGAACGAAACAACAATTTCCATCCACATATCGAAGCGGAACGCCCCAAGCAGAGCCGCATAGCGATATGGCAAGACACTGCTCAAATTAACCGATAAGCCCATGGTATGCATGATGATGACGGGCCAGTGCCAAAGATAAAGCGAATAGGAGATCAGTCCGATGAAGACTACCGGGCGCCACGAGAGGACCCTGTTGACAATGGACGAACCGAATTCGCCGGCGCGGATGATGAGTGCCGAGCCGACGCATGGCAACAGGGCGGCGAGTCCCGGGAAGGGCGTATCTGGTGTATAAAAAAAAGCTGCATAGGCAATCATTCCGATTCCGGCGAAGGTGGCAAGATTCCTGAGGATCGCGGAGTCCATGCGAGGTAACATTCCAAGAGAGATTACAGTTCCCAGCAGCAGTTCCCACGCCCTTGTATACGGCATATAGAATGCAGTGTCTGGGTTGTAGTGCACCGTAACGACGCTTGCGATCAACGATGCAAAAAACAGAACCACCACGGCGATCCGCAGACGCTGTGGGAAAAACCGGCGAACAATAATCAGGAAAACCGGGAACAAGATATAGAACTGTTCCTCGACTGCAAGCGACCAGGTATGCAGTAGAGGGCTGGACGTGGGTGAATCGAAGTAACCGGAGTGTTGCCAGAAATAGAAGTTTGAAGCCGAGGTGGTTGCTGCCAGCAAGGATTTTGCATAATCGACAAATTCGGTTGGAAGCAGGTAAAACCACGCAACGACGCTGAACACAATCAGCATTCCGAACAGAGCCGGGAATATTCTTCGAATGCGCCGCTCATAAAATTTAAGAACCGAAAAGCGGGAAGCGGCAATATCGGCAAACATGATGGTGCTGATAAGGTACCCCGAGATAACAAAGAACACGTCAACGCCTACAAACCCACCTGGGATGTAGCTTCCACCTATATGAAATGCGAATACGCTTAGAACCGCGACCGCCCTGAGCCCATCAATATCAGCGCGATACTTCATGCCGGTTTTGGGATTAGACGATCCGCTCATGCTATTAATTTGTCCTTTTCGGCCAGTGCCCGCCGAGAATAGTTTTTGTAGTATACAAGGCAAATCCAGGGCCAAATTCTTTCACTCTACAAGCTCCGAATCGATTCGTTACGCGCTCCTGGCTTGCCTTCCGCTACGACAGCTTCACCTGCTGAAGCTGTCGTAGCGGAAGGCAAGCAATGGAGCCGATGCCGGCCGACATTGTTGCTGCGCCGCAGCCTGTACGGTTCGTCAGACGCGATAAACTGCTGCGTGCGCAGCGAATGGCGTGGCCTCGACAGAGCGCAAGGAATCGGAAGCAGCTTCAGCTACAGAAAGATTCAAACCATCGGCTGATATAGACCTGAGCA
>JARLGF010000113.1 GCA_031296165.1 Occallatibacter sp.
GCGACAGCGCCGGAGATGGCGCCGAGGGCTGTAGGCCTGCCGTTGTGAAACCACTCGGCGTTGGTCCAGGCGATGGCGGCGGCAGCGGCGGCGAAGTGGGTGTTGACGAAAGCGGAGGTGGCCAGGGAACTGGCTCCCAGCGCACTGCCTGCATTGAAGCCGAACCAGCCGACCCAGAGCAGGCAGGCGCCGATGAAGCTGAGCACCATGGAGTGGGGCGGGAAATTGGTTTGGGGATAGCCGCGGCGCTTGCCTAGGTAGATGCAGGTGACCAGGGCGGAGACGCCGGAGGTGATGTGGACGACGGTGCCGCCGGCGAAGTCGAGGCTGGGGATCATGTGGCCGGTGGCGTTGAGCAGGCCGCCGACGCCCCAGACCATGTGAGCCATGGGACTGTAGACGCACAGGGACCAGAGGGTGAGGAAGACGGCCATGCCGCTAAACTTCATGCGTTCGGCAAAGGCGCCGGTGATGAGGGCCGGGGTGATGATGGCGAACATGAGCTGGTAAATCATGAAGGTCTGCTCGGGGATGGTGGCCGCGTAATCGGTGTTGGGAGCGAGGCCGACGCCGCGCAGGAAGACGTGCTCAAAGCCGCCGATGAAGGTGTTGCCGTGTCCGAAGGCGAGCGAGTAGCCGACGACGGCCCAGAGGACGGTGATGAGGCCCATCATGGCGAAGCTTTGCATCATGGTGCCGAGGATGTTCTTCTTGCGGACCAGTCCACCGTAGAAGAGGGCCAGCCCGGGGCCGGTCATGAGCAGGACCAGGGCGGCGGAGACCAGCATCCAGGCGTTGTCGCCTGCGGACTGGGCGCTGGCGCTGGCTGCCTGGGCGTTCTGCACGGCCTGCTGGAGGGCGGCGATCTGGGCCTGGGTGACGGGGGCTGTTGCGGCCGGACCCAGGTCGGGAGCCACGGCGCGAGCCAGGGTGGGAAAGGCAAGAACGGCAAAGAGAAGCAGCATTTTAAGAGTGCGACGACACATTTGATTTCACTCCCACGAAGATGCAGAGGGCCGAGGCCATGCGATGTGGCGGGAGGCCGGCCGCCGATCCGGATGAAGTGAAGAAAGTCACACCGGCGGCGTAAATCTGCGCGGAACGAAGCCGCTGCCGGAGCAGGAATATCGCTTGAGAACCGTCAGACACGGTTGTGCCAGCCCGCAGGAGGGTTATCCTGGCTCAACTTTACTCATCATGGTCTTCGTGAAATTTTAGAGCGCACCATATAAGGAACCCATGAGGATTTTCCAGAAAACAGGTCAAAGTGCCGGAAAACGGATAAAACACTCTGGCAATTTCATTGTAACTGCGCTAAAGGGATTATTGTCTTGCTTGTCGTGGAGTCTTCATCGAGACGGCAACCTGGGAAAATTCGATGAACCTCTACAATGAATCGTCAGAAGAACGTGGAGATGAGATGAAACTCGAACGAGGCGTGCGGCGCGGGATCTGTTGTCTTGCGTACTGCTTGTCCGCGATGGCGGCCTTGAGCCTGGCCGCCGCGCCGAGGCCGCAAAGCTGCGAGAAGGTGGTGCTGCTGGGCGAGGTGAGCGCCGGGCAGGAGTGGAAGGCGGACTTTGGCGAGGGGTGGACATTCAGAGTGCTGCCGATTGCGCCGGGGAAGGCTGGTTACAGCGGCTGGGACCTAGTGGTGGACCGGGAGCAGCCTGTGGGTTACCCGGATGCGCTGCTGGTGGCTACGCCGCCCTATAACTCCATCAACGAGCGCGAAGTGGGAACGACTTATGGATTGCGCGCCCAGGACGCGATCGGATGGAATCCGCGGAGCTTTCATTTTCTGACTAATCCAGGAGCGCTGCGGGAGAGCCAGAAGCTGTACTTTTCGCTGGGCAGTACGGCGGTCCGGAACACGGCGCAGAGGCAGAGCGCGACCGTGGCTGCTACGCGAAGGCTGATGGAGTTAGAGAAGCAATCGGCAGCGGGGGAGTTGCGCATTCTGGATGCACGGCTGACGCCGGGAATTGCCGATGCGGCTCCATACGCCGAGAACTGGGCGGTGCAATCGGCGCGGACGAACCACAGCAATGAGCCTGCAACGCGGGGCGCATCCACGCCCCTGGGGGAGTTGCACTGGATGCGTTTTTCCATCACGTTGTGGCTGCCGGAGAGATGGAAGGCGCCCAGGGAGCTTCATGCGGCGCGGGGTGCGTGTGATTGACATGGAACATGGAACAGGGAACAGAGGCGGGTGGTTGAAAACTCCTAACTTAAAACCGAAGGCGAGCAATTCTGACCATGCCCGCTTGACAGGAATCGCGGTATATTAGAGAACATGGTAGTTGCGGCAGAACGGGACCATTATTTATTCGGTGCGTTGGAGAGCAGCGCGCGGAATCGCGGCAAGCTGAAGGAAGTGAGCTACGGCTACGAAGAGCCGGAGGGCGTGTTCCTGACCTCGCTGGATTTTGCCGTGAACTGGATTCGCAAGAATTCGGTGTGGCCGATGACGTTTGGGCTGGCCTGCTGCGCGATCGAGATGATGTCGATGGGCGCGTCCCGGTTCGATGTAGCGCGGTTTGGGGCGGAGGTATTCCGGCCCTCGCCGCGGCAATCGGACCTGATGGTGATTGCGGGACGGGTATCGCAGAAGATGGCCCCTGTCATTCGCCGTCTGTACGATCAGATGCCGGAGCCTAAGTGGGTGATTTCGATGGGGGCGTGCGCGACCTCAGGCGGAGTTTTCAATAACTATGCGCTTGTGCAGGGCGTTAACCAAATCATCCCAGTGGATGTCTATGTTCCTGGATGTCCACCTCGGCCCGAGCAACTTTTATACGCGATTACGCTTCTACAGGAGAAGATACAGTGTGAGTCGCGCAGCTTGCTGAAGACCCTGAATGCAGGGTGACAGCCGGATGCGAAGCTGGATAACCTAGCGGTAAGTTACCAAGGTAACCGCGCATTACTTCTTGTTTGACTATGAACGTAATGAAGTAGACAACTCATTGAATTATTGTGTTCTGCTCGAATTGTCCCATGGTACGTTTGTAAACATAGGGGCGCTTCCCCGCCTCCGTACTTTAAAGACGGAGTTGAGTAAGTTCATGTAGGGGTTGTGTACTCAATCAGCCTTTTCCATCTGGTCATTCAGTTCAATTGCGGAGGATATACGCATGCAAGCACATTTTTTGAAAACAGTGAGCCGAGTTCTAACCTTGGCGTTAGTAGCATTGATACCAGTTTCCCTGGCTGCCCAAGTCACGGGCACAACCACGGGGAAAAAAGCAGCGAGTGATTCCCCGTCCAAGTGGGACATTTTCCTTGGCTACAGCTATCTTGCCCCCAAGGGAACAGTCAATAACTTAACCTTCAATGCTGTCGACCTTGGATCGATTGCCAGCGTCTCCCGGTATTTCAACAAGCACCTGGGAGTGACGTTTGAGGGAGATGAGCACATCCTGCTTCCGGAGCACGGGAACGTATCAACATTAGAGCCGCAGAACGATTTCAGCGGCGGATCGGGTGGCGTGATCTACCGGTTCCCAACCGGTAACATAACTCCGTTCATCCATGGACTGGTTGGCGGAGAGCGGGTAGGCAGGTACGGCCTTGGTTACAAGGACGTGTGGGGTGTGGTGGTGACCGGCGGCGGCGGAATGGATTACGAGACGCCCCTGTTGAACCATCATTTTGCGATTCGGCTTTTCCAGGCGGATTACCAGTACACGCATGAGGATTTCTATCCAAGTGGCCGCGGCAATTTCAACATGGCGCGTCTGAGCGCCGGCATCGTGTTCCATGCGGGTTCGTTTGCTCCTCCGGCGCCCGTGACGCTGGCGTGCTCGGTGAGCCCGGAGTCGGTCTTCCCGGGTGATCCGGTTACAGTGACGGCGACAGCGGGTTCCCTGAATCCGAAGCTGAATGCAGTTTATTCGTGGTCGGGCACCGGCGTGACGGGGAGCGGAACGACAGCGACCGTGGCGACTGGTTCATTGGCCGCAGGGACCTATACGGTTCAGGGCACAGTGAAGGAAGGGAAGGCCGGCAAGGAAGGCCTGAGGCCCTGGGAATCAGCGACGTGTTCGTCCAGCTTTACGGTGAAGGCGTATGAGCCTCCGACCGTCAGTTGCTCGGCCAGCCCCAGCACCATCAAGCCAGGCGAGAGCAGCACCATCACGGCTTCCGGCATGAGCCCGCAGAACCGTCCGCTGACGTACAGCTATTCGGCCGCGGCGGGAACGATAAGCGGCAGCGGCAGCAGCGCGTCCTTCTCTTCGACCGGCGCGCCGACGGGCGCAACAGCAATTACCTGCAACGTATCGGACGACAAGGGCCAGACCGCCACGGCGAGCACCACCGTGACCATCACGGAGCCTTATGTTGCTCCGGCTCCTCACACCCAGGCGCTCTGCTCGATTACGTTCGACAAGGACGCGAAA
Source organism: Occallatibacter sp. (assembly GCA_031296165.1). GTDB lineage: Bacteria > Acidobacteriota > Terriglobia > Terriglobales > Acidobacteriaceae > Telmatobacter. The sequence goes on from JARLGF010000113.1 coordinate 4,404, forward strand.
CGTCCGGCGCGCGTGGACAACGAAGCCAAGGCTTGCCTGGACCAGGTAGCGCTTAGCCTGCAACAGCAGTCGGATGCAAAGGCTGTTGTGGTGGGCGAATCGACAGCGGCGGAAAAGGCTCCGAAGAAGGGCCACAAGCATGCCAAGGTTGAGGATTTGGCCGGGCAGCGCGCGGTCAACACCAAGGAGTACCTGGTAACGGAGAAGGGCATTGACGCATCTCGCGTCAGCGTTGCAACCGGAACCACGGATGGGCAAACGGTGGAAGACTACCTGGTGCCTGCGGGCGCAAGCTTCACGACGGATGTGGCTGGAACCACAGCGGTGGATGAGTCGGTGGTGAAGCCTCAGGCGCGCAAGCCCCTGGCCGGTAAGCCGGCGCACAAGAAGCACGTTGCGGCCGCCACCCCCGCGCAGTAGGCAATCAGGCCTGTTGTGGCAGCGAATCAACGGGTCAAGCCTTCCGCCGATATGGAAGGCTTGACCAAAACAAAGACTAAGAGATTCCTCCTGCAATCTTTTTGAGGCTGACTGGGAAACCGGTCAGCCTCTTTAGTTTGATGTACTTAACTTTGTATAATTTGTCGTTGAGCCTTGGGGTGAACGGTTTGAACAGTTACGTGCGGATTGTTTCCGATTTCTTTTGCCGGCGCGGAGTTCTGTCGCTGTTTTTTTCAGCTTGTATATTTACGTATTGCGGGCAGACGCTGCCGGCGCAGGCGGCCTGGAGTGCGGTTGGACCGGATGGCGGCGATGCACGCTCCTTTGCCGCAGAGCCCGGCGCGCCCAGACATCTTTACCTGGGCACGACCAATAGCTGGATTTACGAATCGACGAATGGCGGCGCTACCTGGCATCGACTGGCGAAACTGGGCACCTCGGATGGCTTGATTCTCGACCATATCGTAGTGGACTCCTCGAATTCCGCTACGATCTATGTGGCTGGATGGAAGGTGGATCGACCCGACGGCGGTTTGTGGGTGAGCCACGACGGGGGCCGCACCTGGAGCGTGGTTGAGGGGCTGCGCGGTCAGTCGATTCGCGCGTTTGCGCAGGCTCCTTCCAACGCCAGGATGTTTTATGCAGGAACCCTGGAGGGAGTTTTCCGCAGTTCGGATGCGGGCGCAACCTGGGCGCAGATCAGTCCTCGGGGCAGCAAGGAGATTCACGAGGTGGAGTCGCTGGCGATTGATCCGGTGGACCCCGATGTAGTATTCGCGGGTACCTGGCATCTGCCGTGGAAGACGGTGGACGGGGGCAAGAACTGGCACAACATCAAGCAGGGCATGATCGACGACTCGGATGTATTTTCGATCATTGTCGATCCGTCCGCACCGAGCTCGGTTTTTCTGAGCGCCTGCAGCGGAATTTACAAGAGCGAGAACGGCGCCGAACTGTTCCATAAGATCCAGGGCATTCCATCTACAGCGCGGAGGACGCGCATGCTGAAGCAGGACCCGGTGAATCACGGCATCGTGTATGCCGGAACCACCGAGGGGCTTTACAAAACGGTGGACGGCGGCAAGACGTTTCAGCGCATGACGGGTCCGGATGTGATTGTGAACGACGTATTTGTCGATCCTCAGGATACGAATCGCGTTCTGCTGGCGACGGATCGCAGTGGAGTGCTTGCGAGCAAGGATGCAGGGACCAGCTTTGCAGCATCGAATAGTGGATTTTCACAGCGCAAGGTGGAGGCGCTGCTGGTGGACCGCGGCAATCCCACGCGGCTGTATGCGGGCGTGGTGAACGACAAGACCTACGGCGGGGTGTTTTATTCCACATCTGCCGGCGCCGGGTGGGAGCAGATTGGCGAGGGGCCAGGCGGCGGACTTGCAGGGCGCGATGTTTTTGCACTGGCGCAGGCGCAGGATGGAACTATTGTGGCCGGGACCAGTCACGGGATTTTCGCACTGGAGGCGGGCACGGCAGGTACTGCAGCTACCTGGAAGCCAAGAAATACGATTGTCAACACGATTGTGAAAACGTCCACCGAGGTCCACCATGGAAAACGCGTGAGCGTTGAAAAACAGGTGAAGGACAAGGCCAACGAGTTGGATAGCCGCGTGAATGCGCTGGATCTGTCAGGCGACGTCTGGCTGGCCTCGACCAGCATAGGCCTGCTGACCAGCCGGGACCAGGGCGCCACCTGGCAAGGGGGTCCGGCAGCGGACTCGGACGAATACTTGTCCGTGGCCGTGCATGGGGCGGTGATGGCAGCGGCCCGCCGCACCGGGTTGGCCATTTCAACCGATACCGGTCAGACCTGGATGCCCGTCAATGTTCCTGCAGCCATTTCACGCATCTATCGAGTGGCGTTTTCCGGCGATGGAACGCTGTGGCTGGGAACCAGGGAAGGGGTTTACTTTTCCCCGGACCAGGAGAAAAAGTGGTTGTGGATCGAGCGGCTACCTTTCCGCGACGTGAACGATCTTTACTATGACGCGCAGATGAACAGGGTGCTGGTGAGTTCGCGGGTAAGCGACTATGTGTATGGCATCGACCCGGTTTCGTTGAGCTGGAAGTGGTGGAGGGCCGGATGGAATATCTCCCTCATTCGTGCGTTTGGTGGGCATCTGGTGGCGGCCTCACTGTACGACGGGGTGCTGGTGGAGCGGCAATCCGAGGGATTGGAAGCCGGGCGGTAGTGATTTGGCTTACGGGGGCCTGAGGAGTGCGAGCAGGCCCACATTTTCTGTATCATCGTGATATGCAGGCTGAAACCGCAATTCCCCGCGCACACATTGCTTTCAAGAGCCATGCCTTTCAGAGTCATGACCCACGGCTGGAGCCGATTGCCGCCAAGGTTCTGGCAGGCGAGCGGCTGGACTTCAACGACGGACTGGTGCTCTACGGCACGTCGGACGTGCTGGCGGTGGGCTGGCTGGCCAACCATGTGCGCGAACGGCTGCACGGGGACGTGACGTACTTCAACGTCAATCGCCACATCAACCCCACCAATGTGTGCGTGGCCAATTGCCGTCTGTGCGCCTTTGGGCGCAAGAAGGGCGACGCGGCGGGCTATACCATGGCTCTGGAAGAGGCATGGGAGACGGCAGCCTCAGGCTACTCGGAAGCGGTGACCGAGTTTCACATTGTCGGGGGGCTGCACCCGGACCTGCCGCTCGAATATTTTCTTGATCTGGTCCGCGGCCTGAAAGAGCGTTTTCCCAAGGTGCACATCAAGGCCTTCACGATGGTGGAGGTGGCGTATCTTGCGCGGCGGGCGAAGTTGACGATCGAAGAGACGCTTAGGAAGATGCGCGCGGCGGGCGTGGACTCGATGCCGGGAGGCGGCGCGGAGATTTTTGCCGCGAGGGTGCGGTCGATCATCTGCGACCACAAGATCGACGGCGAGGAGTGGCTGAACACCGCGCGCCTGGCCCACAAGATGGGCTTCAAGTCCAACTCTACCATGCTGTATGGGCACATTGAGAACGACGCGGATCGCGTGGACCATCTGCTGAAGCTGAGAGCGGTGCAGGACGAGACGGGCGGCTTTCAGGCGTTTATCGGGCTGGCCTTTCACCCGGAAAACACGGCGCTGGACCATCTGCCTGTGACGACGGGGTTGACCGACATCCGGCAGGTTGCGGTGAGCCGTTTGCTGCTGGACAACTTTCCGCACATCAAGGCGTACTGGCAGATGCTGACGCCGAAGATTGCGCAGATCGCGCTGCGTTTTGGGGCCGACGATCTGGATGGGACAGTCGTGGAGGAAAAGATATACCATGACGCCGGGGCGACAACGCCTCAGGGCATGAACCGCAAGGAACTGTGCCGGCTGATTACCGAGGCCGGGCGAATTCCTGTGGAGCGCGATACGCTGTACAAGGCAGTGACGCGGACCGAAGACAGCTTTACGGTCACGGTGTAGAGCGGGTGGGAGAGTATCAGCGGTGTAACTGGGCTGGGGCGCAATTATGGTACTCGCGGGGTGCTGGAGCGACTACGATTGTAGCCTGAAACAGCGCTTCCGAGAGGAACCTGGCGCTGGAGAAGGGAAGAGTGCGATGGAAGAATTTGGACGGGCTGCACTGCTGGGACTTGGCCTCGGTTTGCTGTGGGGGACAGGGTGCACCCTGGTCATTCTCTATTCCATTTATCTGGCCGGCTACCGCAAGGCGATCAAGGACTCTCTGAAGGCGCAAAAGCCCGCGCGCTACACGCAGATCTACGAGAAGGTGCTGGCCAAGCGGGCAAAGGCAAAAGTGAAGGCGGCCGCAGCGGCGCAGTGAGCCTGATCGATGCCGGCGCTCAAGGCATGATTCCGAAGCAAACTTAAACTACAACTCTCCCGGCATCGGCAGCCGGATGAGGGCAGGTTTTCGCGCTGCGCCTCCCCGTCTCAATAGCGAAGGCCGAGTTTCATGGGGAACTCCTCTTCGTCTTCTTCGAGTCCAGGCATACCGGTGTATTCCCTGACGATTTGGCGATGATGAGTTCGCAGCACCCAATGTGCAGCAGCAATCGTGGCCGCGGCGATGGCGAAGTGTTGGATACTGCTTTCAATCCACGGTTCAAGGACAGGCGGAAGCCAGGCCACGAGTGGAAAAAATGTGTAGTATTTCAGCACCGTGAAGGCGATGTTCGATTGCCCCCGTGCCGGCTCGCCGGTGAACGCCACCATGGTGACGTTGAGAAAAAAGGCGTCAGTGAGCAGCAGGCACATGCCGCTCGCGACGAGGATCTGGGCTGTGGTTGCGGACCAGGTGAGCAGTTCCGGCGGAGCGAAGGCGCGCGATGCGAGGCAGAGGCCGAGGGTAACGGCGATTGCACACAGGAAGACCCAGATTTTGGCGGCCAGCAATTGCTCCATGGCGGAAAGAAAGTGCGGCGGCCTGCCCTGCACGATACGAAAGACCCAGCTTCCCTGCCGGTTTCCAGATGAGACAAAAGCCATACGTAAGCCGGCGACGGTCCAGAAAGCAACGATGCCGAGTGCGGCGCTCATGCCGTCAACAGAGATGGAAATGCGGACGATTTGATGCGCGACCGTGAAGCGCAGGATGGCGGCGACAACGATGGACAGCCCGACGCCTCCGTAGAGAACAAGATAGATGCGATAACGCGGAACGCGCAGCAGAGTCTGTCCGATGAAGTGGAAGACGGCGCGGCGCACCGGAGGCCGAACCACAGTGGCGTGGAGAAGGCGGTCGCAGGAGCGGTTCAGCCAGTTGCGCGTGGCGCGACGGCCCGGGCCTTCCACCAACTGGCGCGTCCTGCGCAGGTAAGCAAGCGGGTAAGTGAGGATGGCCAGTCCCGCAACCAGCAGCATGGCCGCGCATCCGATTTGGGCCAGCCTGTCGTAAATGGGCAGTGCGGCTGGGCCTTCAATGAGGCGCTGGTAGATGCCGAGAAACCAAAACGGCGGAAAACAGAGTGCAAAAGAACTGCCGGACTTGAGGAAGACCGGGACCGCGCTGGATAGGACGGGAAACAGCAACAGCAGCATCAGCAACACGGTGATGGAAAGGCCTTGCGCGAGCAGAGAGAGCCTACGAAAGAGCCGTTCGCCGAAGACGGAGAGAAGCAAGCCTTGCAGAGCCAGGATGAAGGCAGCCGCAAAGAGTCCGCTGCCGGCTACGGCGAGCAAATGGCCGGCGAGGAAGCGGGACAGATTCGGCGGGTCCGTGGCAGCGGGAAGAACCAAGACGGCGAGAATATTTGCGTCGAATAAAACGGCGAGGATGAGGACAGCGATGGAGGCAACGCGCGCCAGAAAGACCCTGGTCTCCGCAATCGGCAAGGTCCGCAAGACATAGAGATCGAGCAGGTCGGGAAAGAACAGGTCCCACTCGAAGACCGTGGCGATGCCCATGACGACGAAGGAATAGAGCACAAAGAAGAAATGATGATTGACTTGAAGCCAATACGGCGGCGGCTCGGGGACCCAAACCTCGTGATGCTTTTGCATGATAGGGAAGAAGGAGTGGTAGACAGGCCACAAGTAGAGGGCAACCATGAATCCAGGAAGGCCCGTTGTACATGCGATCAGTACCAGGCGCGCCTTGGCATCGCCGTCGGGCGAGGCGGTTTCGTGGTTGAAGAAGCGCTCAAGAAAATGCCGGACCAGATGCGAAAACTGGCTGCGCTCGGGAGCGCGCACGGGGCCAAGCGCGGCCTGGTCGTTCAAGGAGAGCGCACTGGGATCGGACATGAGGAAGAGCCGCTGAAAATCAGGCATGGGCGATCTGCATGACCTCGACCATCTGCTGCGCGATGCTCCGGGTGTCCTGCTGCTGCACCAGTTGCGCAAAGACGCTTTCAAGATTGGGCAGGCTCATGAGCTGCGTTAGTTCGGAGGGCGATGCGTCGGCCAGAACTTTGCCCTTGGCGATGACGATGACACGGCTGCAGACCTGCTCGACAACCTCAAGCCCGTGGGAGATGTAGAGGACGGCTTTGCCCTGCGCCGCGAGTAGTTCGAGGAGATCTTTGAAGAGGCGTGCAGAAACCACGTCGAGGCCGGAAAGAGGTTCATCGAAGATGAGCAGTTTGGGATCGTGCAGCAGTGCCGCGGCGATGAGTACGCGCTGGCGCATACCTTTCGAGTAAGAAGAGATGGGCGAATACTGCCAGGACTCAAGATGGAGAAGCTTTAGCAGGCTGGTCGCCTTGGCTTCAATCAGCGACTCACCGAGTCCGCGGAGCCTGCCGACCAGTTGCAGGTATTCCAGTCCCGACAGGTAGCTGTACAGATAGGCTTCTTCCGGGACGTAGCCCAAGAGAGCGCGGAAGGCGACCATGTCGTTGCGAATGTCGTGGCCTTCAAACAGCACGCGGCCATCGTTGGGGCGCAACATGCCGGTGATGATTTTCACGGTGGTGGATTTGCCCGCACCGTTGGGACCGAGGAAACCGACGATTTCTCCGGGGGCCACGCGGAAGCTGACATCCTGAATGGCGGGAATGCCGCGGAAGCTTCTGCACAGATTTTGCAACTCAAGCATGAAGATGACCTCTCAAAAGCCCACTCCCTATGTAGCAATCAGCATACGGTCTTGTCAAGTAGATTGCTACATAGCTAAAATGCGCCATGGCCTCAGAGACGAAACTTTCGCACACGACGGCGCTCATACTTCATGCGCTTGATGCCGGATTAGTCTACGGATTCAGCGTGATGGAGATGACGGGGCTGCCCAGCGGGACGGTTTATCCGGCGCTGCGGCGGCTGGAGCGCGATGAGCTGATCTGCTCACAATGGGAGCGGCAATCGATTGCCGACGCGGAGCAGCGGCCAGCCCGGAAATACTACAAGCTGACGGTGGCGGGGCGGGCGACGCTGGAAGCGTCCCGCAGGCGCTATCCGCTGCTGGAGCGACTGATTCCGACTGTGGAGGCGAAACAGGTATGACGGCTCGCGTCGATATGGTCGTCCGCGCCTTCCAGCGCGGATTTCTGAGCTGCATATCGCTGCTGGTGCCGTCTGGACAGCGCGCCGAATGGCGCCGGGAGTGGCAGGCGGAGCTGTGGCATGTGCGGCGCGCCTGCGCACCTGCGGGCGCGGTTTCATGGCAGGCGGAGCGGGAGGTGACCGCGTTCTGTTTGGGAGCGTTCCAGGATGCGCTATGCCTGAGGCTCCATGCGCCGAAAAACGAACCGAGGATAGCGCTGCTGCACGGATCGGCCTTGCAGTGCCTTCTGTTTCTTGGCGGAGTGCTGGCTGCAAGCTATGGACTTACGCTACTGCTGCCGGGTGTGCGCGTGGAGAGCCATCCGGAGCGGTACCAGGTGCGGTCCGGCCTGATCATGATCCAGGATGAGGCCTACAGCAACGACTGGGTGGCGGCAACGATTCCTGTGGAGCGTTTTCGGGACTGGGAAACAACGCGGCAACGGTACTTCGATGGCCTGGCGTTCTACCGCATCGGCGAGCAAGCCGTATCAGCGGGGAGCCATGGCACAGGCGGATGGGAGGTGGCTGAGGCAAGCAAGAACCTGTTTTCTCTGCTCGGCCTGCCGGTGCGCTTTGCAAGCCAGGAGGGCGAGGCGGACGCTGGGCTGCCGCAGGCGATTTTGAGCGATGCGGTTTGGAAGCGGGAGTTCGGCGGAGATCCACGCGTTGTGGGTAGCGTGCTCCGCGTGGGTGGGCGCGATGTGAGAATTGCGGGTGTCGCGGCAGAAGGCGGATGGAGATTGCCGGGTAAGGCCGATGTGTGGCTGCTGGAACGGGATTCCGAGATTGCCGCTGGAGGCCGAGGACATGTAGTGGCGCATCTCACCAATCAGGGAAGATCGGAGATGTGGGCTTCGTATGTGCATATCGACGCATATAGCCCGGACGAGCCTGGGGATAATCTTTGCGGTTTCTCGTTTGAGGAGCGGACGCGCGGGCCATGGGGCATCTATCAGTTCACTGTGCTGCTGGCGTTTCTGGCCTTGCCTGCGATTACGACGGTGTCGATGGGCGAATACAGCGTGAGTTCGCACCGGCCGTCTTGGTCAAGGAGACTGTGTCGCTGGGGCTACATGGGCGCAAAAATCGCGCTGCTCTTGCCGATTGTCTATTTTTTATCGCTCGATGTGGCCTATTGGCACACGACGCTCTATTCGCTGGCATCGGAGTATGCGCAGTTGGCCGCTTCCTTTTCGATCTGCCTGTTTGGACTTCGATGGGCGCTTCTGGATCAGCGCCAGCGCTGCCCGGTTTGCCTGAGGCATGTAACCAATCCGGCGCGGGTGGGGCTGGCATCCAGAACCTTCCTGGCGTGGAATGGAACGGAACTGATGTGCACGGCGGGGCATACGCTGCTGCATGTTCCGGGGTTGCCGACGAGCTGGTTCAGCACGCAGAGATGGCTCTATCTGGATACGTCATGGGAGTTTCTGTTTACCGGTTCAGGCGTTGGGTGAAATTGAACCGCGCCGGATGCGGGGCGCTTACTGCCGTACGACGGCGCCGCCTTTCATGACGAAGCTGACACGTTCGACGGCGGTGATGTCTGCGAGCGGATTGCCGGGAACGGCGACGACGTCAGCGAAATAACCGGGCTTCAACTCACCGATCTGGCCATCCCAGCCGAGGAGCTTTGCTCCCTCGATCATGTCGGCCTGGAGAACGGCCAGAGGCGTCATTCCGTAGCGGACCATTAGTTCCATTTCCACGGCTTGCGTGCCGTGCGGGAAGGGACCGACATCGGTACCCACCGCGAAGGGAATGCCGGCGGTGACCTGACGCTTGAATTCAGCGATTTTGTAGTTGAGCAGGGCGGACTCGCGCACGGCAGCGGCGGGCGAGGCGGCGTGTTGCGCGAAGTAGGCGAAGATGGCGAAGGTGGGGACCGCGGGGATGTTTTTTAGGCGCATCAGGCGCATGGTTTCATCGCTGAGCTGGTTGGCGTGGTCGATGGAGGCGACGCCGGCCTGGGCGGCGTAGAGCGTGCCCGGCTCACCCGTGGCGTGGACAGCAATAGATGCGCCGAGGCGGCTGGCCTCTTGAATGGCGGCGGCCAGTTGCGGCTCAGTGTACTGGTACGGGGTGTGCAATTCGCCGCCAATCATGCGGTCGGATCCGGTCTCGTAGATCTTGACGAAGTCGGAGCCTTCCTTGTGCTGGGCGCGGATGACCTCAATCAATTGATCAGCGGAGTTGGCGTAGTCGGCGTTGGAGAGCACGTGCTGGGCGGGGTTGTAATGGATGGCGTCTTCGTGGCCGCCGAGAATGCTGACGGCGTTGCCGCTGATGCGCATTCTCGGCCCAGGGATGAGTCCCTGGGCGATGGCGTCACGAACAGCGGTGTCGGCCGAACCTGCGCCTTCAGTGCCCATGTCGCGTTCGGCAGTGAATCCGGCCATGAGGTCGGCCTTGGCGGCCTGCTCGGCGAGGATGGTGCGCCAGGGGATGGACTCCTCGACGGTTTGCAAGTCTTCCGCGCCGGGATGCAGGAAGAGATGGACATGGACGTCGATGAGGCCGGGGAGAAGCGTTGTGTCGCCTAGGTCGATGACTTTCGCGCCCTGGGGGTGGTCCACGGAGGTGCCCACGGCGCGAATGTGCTCACCCTCGACCAGGATCTCGCCGGGCTGGAGAAGAACGCCGGTGGAGACCTGGAGCAGGCGGGCGGCGTGGAGAACGATGGGGGTTGAGGACGGCGGCTGTGCGGCGGCAGCAAGGGCTGCAAGAGCAAAGGCCGCGGCAGAACAGACCTGGAGCGATGAGCGCAGGAGGGAACGGGAGCCAGCAGAGATATTTGGCATGGATACAGAGTATGCCGCAAGAGGCCAGGGATGTTGCAACTTACTGAAGAAACTCGCGGACGAAGGGGTTCTGGCTGTGGATGAGGTCGTGGAGGGAGCCGTCGAAGATGAGGTGGCCTTCTTCAAGCATGAGGAAGGTGGTGTTGGGATCGGTCTGGCCTTTGGGGAGGGGGACCATGCGGTTTTGTTCCTCGTCGAAGCGATGGGTGCAGAGGGTAAAGGCATCCTGGAGCCGGTGGGTGACCATGAGCGATGGGGTGCGGTAGACGTCGCGCTCTTTCATGACCAGTTCGATGATGGTTGCGGAGGTGACGGGGTCAAGGCCGCCGGTGGGCGAGTCGTAGAGCAGCAGTTCTGGCTGGCGGATGAGGGCGCGGGCGATGGCGACGCGGCGGCGCATGCCGCCGGAGAGGCTGCTGGGATAGAGGGCGAAGGTGTCTTCCAGTTGGACAAAACGCAGAGCTTCATGGACGCGGGTGTCGATCTCGTCATCGGGAATGCGCTCGGAGATCAACTGGAAAGCCACATTGTCGCGGACAGACAGAGAGTCGAAGAGTGCGCCTTCCTGGAAGACCATGCCGGTGCGGGTGCGGAGGGGGAAAAGCTGCTCCTCGGGCATGTGGGAGATTTCTTCACCGAAGAGCAGGATGCTGCCCTGGTCAGGGCGCAGCAGGCCGTTGGTGAGCTTGAGCAGAACGCTTTTGCCCACGCCGGCAGGCCCGAGCAGGATGCGCGTCTCTCCCGGCGCGACGGAGAAGCTGACGTCTTGAAGCACCGGCGGTCCGTCGAAGGCGATGGAGACATTGCGAAAGGCGACGACCGGGGGGAGATCGGCGGCGGGGTTGTTGCCGGGCGTGGCGGGCGCGTTCATCAGAAGATGCCGAGCAGGATACGGGTGAGAATGAAATCGGCGACGATGATGAGCACCGAAGCGGTGACGACGGCCTGAATGGTGGCGCGGCCGACGCCCTCGGTTCCTCCCGAGGTTCTCATGCCGTAAAAGCAGCCGATGGAGGAGATGATAAAGCCGGAGAAGAGCGGCTTGACCAGTCCCTGGATGATGTCGGGATAGCGGAGCGACTCCCAGGCCATGGAGAAATACTGCGGCCCGTCCTGGTGGTTCATGAAGATGGTGACGAAGGCGCCGCCGAGGATGCCGAAGGCGTCGGCGACGATGGTGAGGAAGAAGAGCATGGTGACGCAGGCAAAGAGGCGCGGTGTGACGAGCTTGCGCATGGGATCGACGCCCAGGGCGCGCATGGCGTCAATCTGCTCGGTGACCACCATGGAGCCGAGTTCGCTAGCCATGGAGGAAGCGTTACGGCCAGAGACCATGACGCCGGTGAGCACCGGGCCGAGTTCGCGGATCATGGTGAGCGAGACGAAACGGCCGGTGATGGCGGTGGCGCCAAAGGCGGAGACCGTGGAGGCCGACTGCAAGGCCAGCACGCCTCCGGTGAAGAAGCCGGAGAGCAGGACGATGGACATGGAACCGACGCCGATGATGTCGGCCTGGATGAGAAATTCCGGCCAGTAGCGGGGCGGGCGGAAGAGATTCATGACGGCGCGATGCGCGAACAGGGAGTAATCCTGCACGGTGAGCACCAGTTGCTTGGCGGTTCTGTCGATGGTGTCAAACGCCATGAAATTACCTGTTTGCAGGATGAAGAGGCCGCGCCGCATTCCCGCATCATGGACAGGATAGCGCATGAGGGCGCAGGAAAGATCAGTGGCGGTTGCCGCGTCAGGTGCAAAGGGGGCAGGCGGTTGTAGGATTGTGGGGGACATCGATACGATGTCCGGGGACTGTGTGCGCGCGCAAGGATCGATCTGCGCCTGCAAGGGTTCGAACAGCAAAAGGAATTTGCGGAGGGATGGACATGGCAGACGGCATGGGGGCGAGCAGGCGGAGTTTTCTGAAACTGGGAGGAGCGGTGGCTCTGGCTTCAACCCTGAACCCGGTGGCAAAAGCGGCGGAGGGCGTGGAAGCGCAGCCCGGCAAAGGCGGGAAGGCCGGCGCGAAACCGAAGCAGACGGCTGGCAAGACCCGGCTGGTGGACCTGGTGAATCCCTTGCAGGGGACCGATTCCACCTCGCTGTTTTCGCGTGGGAATACGCTGCCGATCGTGGCAGCTCCGTTTGCCATGGCGCACTGGGCGCTGCAGTCGAGCGATGCGAACCCCTGGTATTTCCAGCCTCACGACGAGCGCCTGCAAGGCATTCGCTGCACCCATCAACTGAGCCCATGGCTTGGCGATTACGGCCAGGCGACCTTTTTGCCGTTCAATGGAGAGCCTTCTCCGGCGCCGGCACAGCGGGCCTCGTCTTACCGAGCGGGAGAGCTGAAGATTGCGCCCCACGCGCTGAAAGTGAAGCTGATGCGCTACCGCTGCGTGCTGGAACTGACGCCGACGGAGCGATGCGCGGCGATGCGCTTCACGTTTGAGGATGCGGGCGCGGCGGGGATGTTCATCGACCTGCCGGGCGAGGATGCCGAGGCGCACCTGGACGCGGCCAGTGGGACGATTACCGCGCTGACCAGGGCTAATCGAGGCGGAGTTCAGAAAGGATTCGCGGCGTATTACGTGGTTCGCTGCGATGCGGCCATCACGCAGTTCGACGTGAAGGAGTTGAAGGGGCGGCGGGTTGCGGTGGTGCGCTTTGCAGCCGAGGCTGGCAAGCCGGTAACGTTGCGCGTGGGCACCTCGTTTATCAGCTTTGAACAGGCGGCGCGCAACCTCAAGGGCGAAGTGGGCGATAAGTCCTTTGACCAGGTGAAGAGCGCGGCGGCAGCCGTTTGGGAAGAGACGCTGGGCCGGGTGCGCATCCAGGGCGGCACTGAGACACAGCAGCGGATTTTCTACTCCGGACTTTATCGCGGGCTGTTGTTTCCGCGCATCTGGCATGAAAAGGACGCCAGCGGCGACATCGTCCACATGAGCGTGTACAGCGGCAAGGTGGAGCCGGGCGTGATGTACGCGGACCACGGCTACTGGGACGTGTATCGCGCCTGGTATCCGATGATGGCGCTGCTGTATCCAGAGCGGTTGAGCCAGATTCTTGAGGCGTGGGTGAATGCTTACAAGGAAGGCGGCTGGCTGCCGCAGTTCCCCTGCCCGGGCTATCGCAATTGCATGACGGGCAGCCCGCTGGATTTTGTCTTTGGCGACGCGGTGGCCAAGGGGATCAAGGGCTTCGACGTGCAGGCTGCGTACGCGGGACTGAAGAAACACGCCACAACGCCGGTTGCGCCAGGACTGGGCTACGGACGGCCCGCGGTGGCGGAATACGAGAAGCTGGGCTACATTCCCTGCGACGTGGTGGTGGGCGGGCTGGCGGAGACGCTGGACTCAGCGTACGGAGATTTCTGCATTGCGCAGGTGGCGCGTGCGGCCGGGTTCGAGGCGGATGCGGCAATGTTTGAAAAGCGGTCGCAAAACTGGCGGAAGAGCTTCGACCCCAAGACCCATTTTCTGCGTGGCAGGCTGGCCAATGGGGAGTGGGTGGAGCCTTTCGATCAGTACGAATGGGGCGGTCCTTATGTGGAGGGCGGTCCGTGGCAATACCGCTTCTTTGTGCTGCACGATCCCAAGGCGCTGATGGAAGCGATGGGCGGCCGCGAGGCCTTCCTCGCCAACCTGGAAGAGCTGGTGAGCCAGCCTCCGACCTTCCATGTGGGCATGTATGGGGGCGAAATTCACGAGATGTCGGAGATGGCGGCGGTGGATTTTGGGCAGTACGCGCACTCCAACCAGCCTTCGCATCACGCGCTCTACATGTTTACGGTGGCCGGGCGGCGCGACCGGACGCAGCACTGGGCGCACCGCGTGATGAATGAGTTGTACACCGTGGATGACTTCTGCGGCGACGAAGATACCGGCTCGATGGGCGCGTGGTATGTGCTGAGCTCGCTGGGCATTTATTCCATGTGTCCGGGCAAGCCGGAGTGGATGCTGGGCGCGCCGCTGTTCGAGGAGGCCGTGATCCACTATCCCGATGGGCGCGAGATTCGGATTGAAGCACACAGCTCAAAGCCGGGGGCGTTTCTGAACCATGTGACGCTGAACGGCGTGGAACACAAGGAGAACTCGATTCAGCACGCAGAGTTGTTGAAGGGCGCGAAGCTGGTGTTCAGTGCTTCGTAGTTATCAGTTGTCAGTGATCAGCTTGAGTGTGTGCTGAGCCAGGTTCATGCTTTCCCAGGCCTCAAAAATCGAGACCTGGGCGCACGGCCTGAGCCGAAAAATCTCGATGAATTTTTTATCGGCGAGACTTGGAGCGGGTTCCTTGCATCAAAGCGAGGTAGAGCAGGAAGCCTTCCACTTGCGACCGGCCAAAATTCTCCGAAAGACGCCGCAGTGTCTCTCGGAAAAGATCGAGGAAATAGAGTATGCACGGAACTCGTTTGTTTCGCCAAGTCTCCGCCACCCCGGCGGTACTGGTCCTGATGATGATGGCGGCGGCGGCTGGCTGCAAGAGCACGCCATCAGCCCCCAATGCCAATACGCAGAACCCCGCCAACGCGGCGGGCACTGCACCCGCCCCGACCGGAGCGGGTTCTTCCGGCTCGGCGGCCAGCGCAGGCGCGAATTCTAATGGGGGAGTGGCAAGTGTTCCGGCGCCGCCGCCCGCACCGGTGAGAGTGACGCGCACGGTTCAGCCTGGCACTGACATCCATGCGCGCATTACGGAAACGATCAACTCGAAGACCGCGAATGTGGGCGACCCGTTCAGCGGTGTGCTCTCTGTATCGCTGACGACTCCTGCCGGCGACACTGTTTTTCCGAAAGGGACACAGGTTTCTGGTTCGGTTGTCTCCGCCAAAGGGCAGGGACGGTTCAAAGGTGCGGGCGTCCTGGCAATTGAGTTGAACGAGGTTGGCGGGCACCCGGTGACGGCGACCGAATATGTGGTGAGCAAGAAGGGCAAGGGAAAGCGCTCGGCAGCATTGATTGGCGGCGGGGCCGGCGGCGGAGCGCTGATTGGCGCGCTGGCCGGCGGCGGCAAAGGCGCGTTGATCGGCAGCCTTATCGGCGGCGGCGCAGGAACGGCGGGGGCTGCTTTCACGGGCAACAAGCAACTGATTATTCCGTCGGAATCGATTGTGGTGTTTGAGCTTTCGCGGCCGTTGTCGGTTACGGTGGTGAAGTAAGCGCGTAGAGCTTTTCAAATGCGGAACATGAACAAAAAGACGCTCCCGCAAAGGGGCGTCTTTTTGTTGGTGCTATTTCACGCGATTTGCGCCTTGGAGAACTGGTCCCTACTCGCGGCCCTTTTTGCGGATCTCGATGGCGAGGCGCTTGATTTTCTGGTTGAGGGTGGAGAGGGGGATGTGGAACTGCTCGGCGGCTTCGGTCTGGTTGCCGTTGCAGCGCTCGAGTTTTTCAATGATGATGCGGCGTTCGATGTCTTCAAGGATGTCAAAGAGCGAGGCGTTGGGATTGTGCTGGAGCAGGGCGTCCTGGAAGGTGCGGCCGGTGATCTGGCCGGGCAACAGGTCGGAAGAGATGACGGGGCCGCTGGAGAGGACCACACCGCGCTCGATCGAGTTCTCCAGTTCGCGCACATTGCCAGGCCACTCGTAATCGACCAGGGCGCGCAGAGCGTCGGCGGACAGCTTGCGCGGCGGCAGATTGTTTTCAGCGGAGTAGAAGTCGAGGAAATGCTGGGCGAGGAGGGGAATGTCTTCGCGGCGGGCGCGCAGGGGGGGCAGGTCAACGGAGATGACGTTGAGGCGGTAGAAGAGATCTTCGCGGAAACGTCCTTCGCGGACCTCGGTGCGCAGATCGACGTTGGTGGCTGCGATGATGCGCACGTCCACCTGAATCTCCTGAATGCCGCCGAGGTGCATGAAACGGCGGTCCTGGAGCACACGCAGGATCTTGGCCTGGGTGTCCATGCCCATGGTGGCGATTTCATCCATGAAGAGCGTGCCGCCGTTGGCGACTTCAAAGAGACCCTTTTTGGAGGCTATGGCGGAGGTGAAGGCGCCTTTGACATGGCCGAAGAGCGTGGACTCAAGCAGCTCGGAAGGCATGGCGCCGGTGTTGATGGGGACGAAAGGCTTGTCTTTGCGGGGCGAGTTGGCGTGGATGGCCTTGGCGATGAGTTCCTTGCCGGTACCGCTTTCGCCCTGAATGAGAACTGTGGAGCGGCTGGGCGCGACCTGGGCGACGAGGTCGAAGACCTTGAGCATAATTTCGCTTTTGCCCACGATGTTGGCGAAGTTGTAGCGCTGTTTGAGAGTGCGCTTGAGCTGCAGGTTCTCTTCTTCCGCACGATGGCGGGCGACAGCGGAGCGGATGTCGGCGAGCAGTTTCTCGTTGTCCCAGGGCTTCTGGACAAAGTTTTCCGCACCGGCGCGGACGGCCTCGACGACGTTGTCGACGGTGCCGTAGGCGGTGATCATGATGACCGGCAGATCCGGTTGGCGCTCCTTGATCTGGGGCAGCAGTTCCAGGCCGCTCTGTCCCGGCAAAGCCAGGTCGAGGAGCACCAGGTCGAAGTTGTCGGTTTCGAGAGTGCGTAATCCTTCTTCGCCGTCCACGGCCATTTTGACCGAATAGCCTTCGAGAGTGAGGAGCACTTCAAGCGATTCGCGGATGCCGGCTTCGTCGTCGATCACCAGGATGCTGGCGCCGGAGACGTTGCCGTTTGCGGCAGACAAAGAGACGGGCAGATTCAAAGGTAGTTCGACCTCAGACATGTACCGACTTCCTTAGTAAGGGAAACTCGAGATGAAAGGTTGTGCCGGCGCCGACGGCACTCTCGACATGAATTTTGCCGGCGTGTTCCTGGATGATGCCGTAAGAAACGGAGAGGCCCAGTCCTGTACCGCGCCTATCCCCAGGCTTAGGCATGGTTTTGGTGGTGAAGAACGGATCGTAAATGCGCTTGAGATGCTCGGGGGCAATGCCGGATCCGGAGTCGGCGATCAAAGCCTCGACATGGCCATTGACCTGTGTCGCCACGCGCAGAGTGCCGCCGCCGGGCATGGCTTCCTTGGCGTTGAGCAATAGGTTGAGAAAGACCTGTTGCAACTTGCCGGAGTTGCCGTGGATGGCGGGCAGTTCTTCAGCCAGGTCTAGATCGACGACGATCTGTGCAGTCTTGAATTGGTGTTCGAGCAGGGAGAGCGTGTCGCGGATGACCTGGTTGAGGTTGGTTTCGCGAAATTCGGTCGTGGATGTGCGGGAGAAGTTGAGCAACCCGTTGGCGATTTCGGCGGCGCGGAAGCTCTGCTGGATGATCTTGTCCAGTACCGGACCGAGGCGCTCATCGCCGCGCAGTTGCTTGGAGAGCATCTGCGCATAGGAGGAGATGACGGCCAGAGGAGTGTTGATTTCATGGGCCACGCCGGCGGCCAGCAATCCGATGGAGCTGAGCTTGTCGGTCTGGGCGAGTTGGGCTTCCAGCGAGACGCGCTCGGTGATGTCGTCGACCAGGATGATGCGGCCCACGGAAACAAAGTCTCGTGACAGCAGGGGCGCGATGGCGATGTTGGCGGTGCGCTGCTCGCCGGCGCGGGTAGTGAGGCGGAACTTGTAGAGGTGATGGACGCCCTGCTCGTTGCGGAAGCCTTCCAGAGCGTCAACAAACTCTGAGGGGAAAACAGTACGAAGTGTCTGGCCGATGGCCTCGGCGCGGCTGAGGGCGTACATCGCCTCCATCTGCGCGTTCCAGCTTTCGATGCGGTCGTCCAGATCGAGGGCCAGGATGCCGACGTTGATGGATTCGACGATGTTTTCGTTGAATTCCTTGAGCCGTTCGAATTCGGCGATCTTGATTTCAAGGCGTTGATAGAGGCTGGCGTTCTGGAGGGCGATGCCAATGTAGCTGGCGAGGGATTCAAGCAGTTCGACGTCTTCGCTCGACAGGAAGTCGCCGCCCAGGGTGCGTCCCAGGCCGATGACGGCGATGGTGCGCGCGGCCGATCCGTCCTGGACTCGACAGGGGAGATAGTAGTTGAGGTCGAGCAGGGCCGCGGTGCGCTGTTGGTCCGGGGGAAGATGCACGGCTGCCTGGGCGTTTTCCAGGAAGATGTGGGAGTGGCCAACGGACTGGTCGAAGTCGAGGAAGCCTAGGGCGAGCGAGTCCAGCCCGGAACGGTTGGAAGCGGCGGCGATCTCGGCGGGCAGCCCGTGGGAGGCGGCCAGGCGCAGGCGGCCGGATGGGCCGTTCATGAACACGGCAACGCGGGCCACCAGCAGCGTGCGCGGCAACTGCTCGACGATGGATCCGAGCAGCGCCTGGAGATCGGTTTCCGAGCTCAGGCCGCGGCCGAACTCGACCAGCGCCTTGCGGTAGTCGTAGCGATGGCGGTCAAAGGCCTTGTCGACCCAGCCCTGAATCCTGCGCTTGAGGGGGTCAAAGACGGCCGCTGTGACCAGGATGGCGATGATCAGGCCCCACTCGCGGACCGCTAACGGCATGGCATTGTGAACCAGGGCGGCGATGAGTGCGATGATGCCGAAGTAGCCGCCGAGCAGCAGGCCGGTAGCCAGCGTGTAAGCCACGCCGCGCTTGAAGATCAGATCGGTGTCCATGAGCCGGTAGCGGACGATGGCCCAACTGAAAGTCAGCGGGAGAAAGACCAGCGACAGACCGGCGATATTGGTGAGCAGCGTGGGCGGGTGCAGGTCCAGAAGGTAGGGAACGGCGTAAAAGAAGGTGAAGGGCAGAACTGCGAGCAGCGTGCCGCGGGTGACCCACTTCAACTGCTGGCGCAGCAGAGGGGTGTTAGCCCGGCTGTAGCTGCGCAGGAAGAGCAGGGCGGCCAGCACGTAGAAGGAGGCGTCGTAGGCTGTGGCTGTCTGGTTGAGCCGGTGCAGAAGCAGTCCGGTGGGCTCACGGGTTCCGATGGTCCAGAGCCAGAGCCCCAGCATGCAGGCGCCGGGGGCGTACACCAGCGGCAACAGCCAGACGCGACGAACGCTCTTGAACCGCTCCTCAGGAAAACTGAGGGCGAAATGCAGGAAAAGCGCCGGCTGCAGACATTCGGCCAGCACGTTCGACCAGAGAACGGTCCAGTCCAGCGCGTCCAGTTCGCCCGTGTATTTCAGGGTGAACAGGGCGAACGAGACCAGACAGAAAAGGTAAAAGTGAGTGGCGCGCGGGGCGGTCCAGCGGCGGAAGAGTACATAGATGCCGATGGCCAGATAGACCAGCCCAATGACGCGCTGCGCCTGTCCCAGGCTGCGGTCGAGGGGAACGGGAATGACCTTGACCGGCGTATCCAGCGGAATGCCGTCGCGGGTGATGGTGTAATCGGCCTGACCGTAGCTTCCGGTGCGGTAGAGCGTGCGCTCCAGGTCGGACAGATGCACGATGGGGGTATCGGCGTGCCCGGCGCTTATCTGGGTCAGCAGGTCATGCGTCTGAATGCCGGCGCGTTGGCCGGGCATGTCCGGAAGCACTCTTTCAGCTTCCAGCCCGCCGGCAACCTCGCGCCACCAGACTCCGTCGTCGGGCTGCTGGAACAGTCGCTCCTGGCGCAGATTCAACACAGCAAGGACGATCAGGCTGGCGGTTGCCACTGCCAGCAGAGTCGCCTGCAAACGGTTGAAGAGGCTGGATTCCATGGGAAGCTTTCTACATCATTCTGAGGTGTTGCACGTCAGTTGCCATGCGGGAGAACCGCCGGGCACCAAAGTGCTAAATAGGCAATCGACTGAGAGCACACGAGATAGTGACGCCAGTCGGCGTAATAAGTCAACCAGGATTTGAGAAATATCAATATAAAATGCAGGAAACGGGAAGTGATATCCATAGAACAGTATCAATCTATGGAAACAGGTAATTTCTTGTCAGATCTGGCCGTATGTTGCTTTGGGGCCATGCTTTCGCTGGTAGTGGTGCTCGGAAACGTAGTTTGGTATTCCGGATTCGGAGGCACCCAGCAGTACGCTGCGATAGGCGAGGCGGGCGATGTATTCGAGGACGTCGGCGATTTCCACGGCTTCGACAGCCGACTTGCCCCAGGC
Organism: Occallatibacter sp.; assembly: GCA_031296165.1. Taxonomy (GTDB): domain Bacteria; phylum Acidobacteriota; class Terriglobia; order Terriglobales; family Acidobacteriaceae; genus Telmatobacter. Next base: position 24,587 of record JARLGF010000113.1, read on the forward strand.
AAAGGGGGCATGGCCGGACACCAGGACACCGGGGACGGCGAGCGGATCGAGGTTTTCCGAGCGGAAGCGCCGGACGATGACCGCGCCGGTATTGCGGACGTAGGCTTCGGCCACTTCAGCGGCGGTGAGTGGGTCGGTGACCGGAACCGGGCCGTGGAAGTAGTCGGCGTGGGTGGTGCCGAGGCAGGGAATGGGGCGGCCGGCCTGCGCCCAGGCGGTGGCGAACTCGGAGTGGGTGTGGACCACGCCGCCGATCTGGGGAAACTCGCGGTAGAGCAGGGTGTGGGTGTCGAGGTCGCTGGAAGGGCGCAGGGAGCCTTCGACGATTTTGCCGTCTAGGTTGGTGACGACCAGGTCCGCAGCGGTGAGCGAAGCGTAATCGACGCCGCTGGGCTTGATGACCACCAGCGGTTCCGGGCCGGTGCGGCAAATGCCGCTGACGTTGCCGAAGGTGTGGGGCGCAAGGCCGCGGCGGGCGATTTCGCGGTTGGCGTGGAGGACTTGTTCGCGCAGAGCGGCTAGCAGCATGGTATTCGCCTTGTCCGGGCAAGCGCTGTTGGAATGCGTTTGCCGGATTCAGTGTAGCAGTGGATTGGGCCGAGGGCTGGGTAACTCAGTGTGTATATAAATAATTCGAGTTATCACAGCTGTGAAAGCGTGGATGGGGCTAGAATGCATGCGAATTTTCAAATCAATCCGGGGAGGGTCGCTATGCGTCGTGCCTTCTTTTGTATGTTGAGCGGACTGGCGGTTTGCATGCTGCTTTCAATCACTGCGTTTGCCAGCAAATTGAATGCGTCTGATTATCCGCTGCGAGTACATATCTTCAATGATTCGGGTCGTTCGCACTACTACTATGGATACCGGTACTCTTCTGGGTCCCTGTCTTCTGTAGATGGCGAAGGCCGGGCTAATCTCTATGAAAACGGCATGCCCGAGGCGTTCGATTTCAGCTATCGCTGCCATGTCCAATTGATGTTTTCGATGGGGTTTGAGACGTACATGGCGCGCTGGAAGAAGCGAGGCCAAACGCTGGAACTGCTATTGCCGGAGATGGGCCATCCCGATAAGGCCGATCTCTGTGAGCTTCAAGTCATGATGAAGGATGGGGTGGCCTACTACAAGCACAACGCCTTAATGGGCTCGGAGCCTTCAGCCAAGCTCAAGGAGTGGATGGTCAAGCACCAATACGATCCGGAACACGGACTGAATGACCCGATCAATTTGAATCAGGCGGGGCCATCAGTGAATCCGGGCGATCCGTCAATGACACCGAACCAGCCTATGCCCCCGTCGCAAGTGCCGCCACAGCCTCAAGCACCTCCTCCGCCGCAGTAACCCGCAGCTGGCGGCGATGAAGGTTTGTCTCATCGCCGCGGCGTGCACTCTGCGGCGGTTAGCGCAGCCAGTAGGGTTTGGGAACGACGGCGGCCAGTTCGGCAAACTCGGCATCGGTGAGCTTGAATGCTGCGGCGCTAATGTTGTTTTCCAGGTGCTTGACCGAGGACGTTCCCGGAATGAGCAAGGTAAAGGGCGAACGGCGCAACAGCCAAGCCAGCGAGACAACCGCCGTGGAGACGCTGCGCGTTGTAGCAATTTTTTCGACGACCTCATTGGCCTTGCGGCCCTGCGCCATGGGGCCCCAGGGGATGAAAGCAATGCCGTTGGCCGCGCAGTAGTCGAGCACGTAATCCCACTCCCGGTCGCTGAAGCTGTAACGGTTTTGCACGGAAACAATGGGTACAATTTTGCGCGCGCGCTCGATGTGCTCACGGGTGACGTTGGAGAGCGCGACGTGGCGGATTTTACCCTGCTGCTTGAGCCTTGCCAGGGTTTCGATGGAGGCATCGAAGGAGGTAGCGGGGTCCGGGACATGAAGCTGATAGATATCAATGCGCTCCAGGCGGAGGCGCTTGAGGCTTCCCTCGACGGCTTCCTGAAGATGCGCGGGCGCGGCATTGTGCTGCCACACGCCGGGACCGTGGCGCTCCCAGCCGCCCTTGGTGGTGATGACCAGGCCCTGCGGATAGGGCACCAGCGCCTCGGCAATCAACTCTTCAGAGATAAACGGACCATAGGAGTCTGCGGTGTCAATGAAGTTGACGCCCAGCTCGACGGCGCGGCGCAGAGTGGCCAGTGAGGCATCGCGGTCCGCCGGAGGGCCCCAGATGCCCTTGCCTGTGATGCGCATGGCGCCGTAGCCCAAGCGATTGACGGTCAAATCGCCGCCCAGCGTGATGGTTCCCGCGTTTGCGGCCGACAAGGTTCCAGTTTGTGCAGACATCGGAATCGCTCCAGTGATCGGTGGCTAGAGCATTTTCGGAATACACCTAGACTTTTTGAGAGCCATTACAAGTGTCTTTTTCTTGAGGAAAAAGACACTTAAGCGCATGGCTTCGGTCTACTCCAATTCCGAAAATGCTATAGTTGTCAGTTATCAGTTATCAGTGATTCGCTTTCAGGTTGCATGGCAGGAAGCCACTGCGGAAAGCATCTTGAACGATGGTTCCGCAGTGGCTTCGCTTTGCCCTGTCTAACATGGAAGTTACTTAGATGGTAACTTCCCATCCTTTTTCATACTCGCGTCCCCATAGCTTCATGGCTTCAGGGTCGTTGAGAATGTGGCCGGTTGTTGTATTCAGCTTCATTTCCCGGTCCTTGAACCAGGCGATGTTGGAGATCAGCAGCATGGTGACCGAGATGTTGGCGATGGCGATGGGCGAGTGCAGCGTATCCAGGCCGCGCGCGGCGTTGATGAAGTTGGCGAAGTGTGCGTCGGTCATGGAATCGCGGCCGATCAGATCGCTTGAAGAAGTTTCGCGACCGGTGGCGAATGAGTCGATTTTTTTGCCCTTCAGGTCGTAGACTTCATACCCATCCCGGTCCATCACTACAGATCCCTTGGTACCAAATATGGCCGATCCACGATCACGGTTGTAGAGCTTCATCCCGTTGCAGCAGCGGCCTTCCCATGAGAGGGTCTTGTTTGGGTATTTGAAATCGGTGACCAGGGTGTCGTAGAACTGCCAGTCGTCCTTGTAGCAGTAGCGTCCGCCGATGGCGGTAACGGCTTCAGGATAGTCAACGCCGAGAGCCCAGCGGCAGACGTCTACTTCGTGGGTGCCGTTGTTGAGGGTTTCGCCGGTGCCGAAGCGGCGCAGCCAGTGCCAGTTATAAGGATGGATGTTGTCCTTGTACTCGCTTCTGGGCGCCGGACCCTGCCAGAGGTCCCAGTCGAGCCATTCGGGCACCGGGACAGGCTTGCCGGTGCCCATGGAGACGCGGGTATTGGCATACCAGGCTTTGGCCTCGTAGGCCTCGCCGATGAGGCCGTCGTGAATCTGCTGGACCATCTTGATGGTGTGCGGCGAGGAGCGCTGCTGATCGCCGACCTGGACCTGCTTGCCGTATTTCTTCTGGGCGGCGACGAGAAGTTCGCCTTCGCGCGCATTGTGGCTGGAGGGCTTTTCGACATAGACATGCTTGCCTGCCTTCAGGCCCAGCACTGCCATGGGCGTGTGCCAGTGATCGCAGGTGGCAATCGAGATGGCGTCCACGTCCTTGGAAGCGAGCGCGTGGCGGAAGTCGCGTTCAGCCTTAGGCGCATAGCCCAGAGCCGCTTCAGCTTGCATGGCAAACTTGGCGCGAATGTGGTCGTCCGGATCGCAGATGTAGGCGACGCGGGCGATCTTGCTGTTGGCCAGCAACGCGGACAGATGCGCGTGTCCGCGGCCGTTGAGGCCGTTGATGGCAAAATTGAGCCGATCGTTGGCGCCGAGAATCTGCGCATAGCTTTTTGCCGTCGAGGCCATTGCTGTGCCTGCCACACCGAGCGCAAGACCATCAAGAAAAGTTCGCCGGGTAATCATATGTCTCTCCATTCAAATGTTGGAGCAACCGGCAGAGGGAGCAATCGTTTTTCACTGTCTGTGGCTGCCCGGAAAAGTTGTGAAGCGATGCAAAACCCGCTTACATAAAAACAGTCTTGCGCGTAGATCGATCAGCGAAGAAATACCAGATGTGGGCATTCGCGAGGTTATTTTCGGTGTGCCTGCTACGGTCTTTCGCCGGGACAGATCATTATATAGCTGCATTCAGAAGGTTCGCGCTGTTGGCTCAGTTGCGGTAAGACAGGGTGGAGAGCTATTGCACCGGCCGGAGCGGCTGGTCTTGACCTGCGTATTAATAGAGGAGAAATGCACTGTGACTGTAAACTTGCAGCGCACGCGGGCGTCTACCCAAGTGATGGCAGCCGGCAGTGCACTGGAGCCGATGACTATGGCCACGGCAGAGGAGATTGCCGCGCAGGAGTTTTCGTCTGTCGTCGAGAAACACCGGCTGCAGATCTTCAGGTTTCTACTGGCATCCATGCGCGACGTGGACCTGGCGGAGACGCTGACGCAGGAGTGTTTCCTGAAAGCACACCGGAACTGGAGAAGCTTTCGCGGGGAATCGAGCGCGCTGACCTGGCTGATGCGAATTGCGATCAACCTGCAGAAGGACCACTGGCGCAACCGTCGGATACAGTTTTGGCGGCACACGCAGACCAGTTCCGTGGACGCGGACGAGGCCAGCGAGTGGTTACCGAGCGGCGAGCGCTCCGCGGAGCAGCAGTTGCTGGCGCAAGAGCAGGTGAAGCTGGTGTGGAAGTCGGTGGCAGGGCTGAGCGAGCGGCAGCGAACGGTTTTCCTTCTACGGTACGTGGAGGAGCAGGATTTGAAAGAGATTGCGCAGGCCACCGGATTGAGCGAAGGCACGGTGAAGGCGCACCTTTCGCGGGCTTTGGGGAAAGTGCGCGCGGAACTGGGGGGGGAGCGATGAGTTTGAGAGAGGGATTCGAGGATGCGCCGGATTTGATGTTGGAGCAGGCGCTGAAGAACTTCCGGGCGAGCGTTCATGCTTGGAGCGAGGCTGCATACAACCGGCCCCGGACAGCGGCGAATGTTGTGCGGCACCGCAGCTGGCGGCTGTCGGCGGGTTGTGCGCTGGGCTGCGCATTGGTGGCAGGGAGTTTGACCGGAGTGATGCACGAGCGTCATCAACGGCAGGAGGTGGCACGGGTAGCGGTGGCGGCGCACTCTGCCGAGCATGGGCGGAAGGTTGCTACCGGGCGGACTCAAGCTCAGGCAGAGGACGAGGATTTGCTGGCCACGGTAGACAGTGATGTATCCCGCGAAGTTCCGAGCGCTTTGGAGCCACTGGCTCAACTAATGGTTGAGGACGAGGCCAAAGTCAGCAACGTGGGTAACTGAGAGATTGGTAACCAGGAGACAGTCCCTTGGTAAGCCAAGGGGGAGGGAGTGGGAATGAAGGCTCAGATTGCGGTGCGGTTGGGATTGGCGATTACGGCAGTAATGATGGCGGGAACGGTTCTGGCCCAGGGGCCGGGCGGGGGCCAGGAAATGGGCGCCGAACCGGGCCCGGGGTTTGGGGAACATCGTCCACCCATGGAGCGGGCGTTTGGGGCTGGGGGCGATCATGGACGCTGGTGGAACAATCCCAAGATCGTGGAACGGCTGAAGCTGAGCGACGATCAACGGAAGGCGATGGACGGCATTCTGCAGGTGCACCGCGAGAAACTGGTTGACCTGCGGGGCAGCCTGGAGAAGGCGGAACTGGAGATGGAACCGCTGATGCGCGACGACCATCCGAATGAGGCAAGGATTCTGTCCCAGATCGACAAGGTGGCCCAGTCGCGGGCGGAGCTGGAAAAGGCGAATGCGCGCTTCCTGCTGGCGATTCGCGGCAAGCTGACGGCGGAGCAGTGGAAGCAGTTGCAGGCAGACCGTAAAGATCGCGAACCAGAGCGCCGTGGCTGGGGACCGGGTGGGCAGTTCCGCCGGCCGGTGCCTCCTCCGCTGCCTGCTCCTCCAGACGCTGCTCCGCAAGAGGGAGCTCCGCAAGATGCTGCTCCGCAGGGGACGGTTCCGCAACAGCCTCCTGCTTCTGCGGTGCTGGGTGCAGGCACGGGAGACGAGCAGTAAGCAGGGTTCAAACACAGGTTTACAGACAGAGAGCAAATGCGGTTGCAGTCAAGACCGGTGGCGGCAAGGGGCGATCCTCTTGCCGCCGATTTTTTGTGCGCGGTGGGCAGAAGGAGCGGTAGCGGCGGGGAAGCGGATAGGCCCTTCAGAGCGCTTATCAAGCGCTGTAGCGGGCAGGCGTCTGTATCGAAGCGAGACAAACAGGTGAAGCGAGTTGGGACAGTAACTGAAGCGCATTGGGACAGCAGATGAACGGAAACTAGACAATCTGAATCAGGGTGCGACAGCGATGAGAGAAAAGGCTCTTAAAAATATGACTAAAGTTATTTTGGCCGGTACCGATGAAATGGGTGGATGCAGAAACGCCTATCCGGAAGTTACGGAGGGCCTGGCGGACGGAAAGAAGCACCGCGGGCAGGGGCGATGAGCTAGGCATCCAAGAAGGAGTTGAGTCCCATGGCCCTCGGTGTATTGAACAACCTTTCAGCGATCTACGCAGAGCATAACCTGAACAACACGAATAGCAGCCTGCAGACGGTTCTGCAGCAGTTGTCGTCCGGTTCAAGGATCAACTCCGGCGCGGACGACGCCGCCGGTCTTTCCCTAGTGAACGGGTTGCAGGCCAACTCGACGGCATTGACGCAGTCGGCGACGAATGCGACAGAGGGGGTAGGTCTTTTGCAGGTGGCCGATGGCGCACTCTCGCAAGTGACGAACCTTCTCAACCGCGCCGTGACGCTGGCCACCGAGGCCTCGAACGGCACTCTCAACTCTTCGCAACTGTCCGCGGCGAACCAGGAATACCAGTCGATTCTTTCAGAAATCAACAACATCGGATCGACGACCACGTATAACCAGAACCAGGTATTCAGCGGCAAAACGGTGGCGATCTACACGGGCGACTCCTCGTCGCAGGGCTCCTCGGTGGACGAACTGACATTTTCCACGTTGTCGTCGAGCACGCTAGGTGATTCAGGCGGCACGATGAGCTATACGAACGGCGAAACCAACGTGTTTGTGAATCTGTCGACGGCGAGCAAGAATGCGCAATCGACCGACACGCTGGCGGCAACCGGCACCACGACGATGGAAGTGACGTATTTGGTGTCGGGCACGAATAACACAGCGACCACAACGATCAGCGTGACCGGCGCGAACAATACGGCGCAGGGAATGATTGACGCCATCAACAACTCGGGCCTTGGCCTGACGGCGAGTTTTGGCACGGCAAAGTCGGCAGGGTCTGCGGCCATTGCGGCCGCGGGTGGAGTGGCCGATGAAGGCGAGACCGGCATTATCATCTCCGGCTCGGTGAATGCGGGAACGTCTCCAACGAGCAGCACCTATTCAGTAGGGATCAGTCAGGATACGACGGCCAACGCAACGGATCTGCTTTACGATTCCTCCTCGGGCCAGACCCTTACTACCGGCGCACCATCAACGGCAACAAGCAAACTTACGCAGGACACAAGCACCACGGGTGGAGTGGCCACGATCAGCTATAGCGCGGGCGGTTCAAGCAGTCTTGCCGGGACCAGTCTGAACACCAGCCAGGCCGAATCGGAGTCGACGCTGACCGCAATCAACGCGGCGATTGCCGATATTGCCGGACAGGACGGCTACATCGGCGCGCAGATCAATACGCTGGACTCGATCAGCCAGGTGATGAGCACGCAGCAGGAGAATGTGGTCTCCGCGCAGAATGCAGTGCAGGCCACGGACTATGCGTCGGCGACATCGGACATGTCGAAGTACGAGATTCTGAGTCAGACCGGCATTGCCGCGCTTGCCCAGGCCAACAGCGTGGAGCAGGAAGTAACCAAGCTTTTGCAGTAAACGCAGAACTGTAGCACCTTCAAGACAACCCAGGGACGGGCGGCGGCAAAGGCTAGACCTTTGCCGCCCATTTTTTTGGTGCGGAAATGCCTGGTGTGTACTCTTTGTGCACCCCACCCCCTCCCCCCCCGATGTATTTAGTCAAGTTCCCCAATTTCAACGAGATACGAAGGTGGTACCGCCGCAAAAATTAGATTCTAAAGGGGTTATATGTCAAAAATTAGATAACAAAGGAGTTATGGGCGTTTTTTTGTTTTTTTTGAGGTTTTCGTACCGCATATTAAGATTTGGACGCTTTGCATCGGGTTGAAAACTCCTTTGATGGCGTTTCTCCAGGGGGTGAGGCCGGGGCTGTTCTGAAAGACACCATGGAACGATTGTGCGCCCGGGTGGGGTAATTATCTGCAAATTGGCAGGGGCGGGGAATAAAAGAACGCGCGGGGTGGGGGCACCGGGGAGACCACGAACCAAAAACGCGCCGCATGTCTGCCCCACCGCTGATTTGCAGATAATTACTCCATCCAGGCGCACAATCGATTCATAGTGCTTTTTTGAGCCAGCGCAGCATAAGCAGCCCCCGGCACTCCACCCGAAAAGAGAAATAACCCGGAGGGTGCAGGGACTTTCCGTCCCGGAACGCAAAAAAACGGAGGGAGCAGGAGCCTTCAGGCTCCTGAAAA
>JARLGF010000114.1 GCA_031296165.1 Occallatibacter sp.
GGAGATCGCGATCGACATGGTGCGCGAGGAGCGGCTGGAAGAAGTCGAGGACAAGGCCGAGATCAATGCGGAAGAACGGCTGCTGGATATTCTGCTGCCTCCTCCGCCGCCCGCGCCGGCCGCGCAGGAGGGCCAGCTGACGCTGCCCGGCACGGAGAGCTACCAGCGCTCGCGGGAGAAGCTGCGGCAGCAGTTCCGCGAGGGCAAGCTGGACGACCGGCAGGTGGAGCTGGACGTACGCGACCGCGGGACGCCTCAGTTCGGCATCATCAGCAACCAGAACCTTGAGGACATGGAGATGAACCTCAAGGACATGCTGCCCAACATCTTCGGCGGTACCTCCAAAAAACGCAAAATGAAAGTCGCCGACGCCTTCGACTACCTGGTGCAGGAAGAAGAAGGCCGCCTCATCGATATGGACCAGGTGAACCGCACGGCTGTCGAGCGCGTTGAATCCAACGGCATCATCTTCCTGGACGAAATCGACAAGATTGCCGGCCGCGAGGGCGGTCACGGGCCCGACGTTTCCCGCGAAGGCGTGCAGCGCGACATTCTGCCCATCGTGGAAGGAACCACGGTGAACACGCGCTACGGCATGGTGCGCACCGATCACATCCTCTTCATTGCCGCCGGCGCTTTCCATGTTTCCAAGCCCAGCGATCTGATCCCTGAGTTGCAGGGCCGCTTTCCCATCCGTGTCGAGCTGCAGTCGCTCACCGTCGACGATTTTCTGCGCATTCTCACCGAACCCAAAGCCTCGCTCACCAAGCAATACTCCGCGCTCCTCGAGACCGAGGGAGTCCGGCTGGAGTTCTCTCCCGAGGCCCTGCGCGAGATGGCGGAGTTCGCCTTCAAGGTGAATGAACAGACTGAAAATATCGGTGCGCGCCGCCTGCACACCATCATGGAGCGGGTGCTTGAAGATGTAAGCTTCCTGGCTCCTGACGTTGCCCGCCGCGCTCCCAATGAAGAGGCTGCCGCGGCTTTGTCTGAGGCCATCAAGAGCGAGTCGTCTACGCCGCTGCCCTATCAGGAACGAGTGACCACTGCCGGTTCTGAGAAAGTCTTCCTGATCGACGACGCGTATGTGAAACAGATGGTCGCGTCCATTGTGAAAGACCAGGATATGTCGCGCTACATTCTGTAAATTGTTTTCACAACAACTGAAATATGGGCGCCCAGCTCTCGCTTTTGAGACTTGGGATAGCCTGCCTAACTATCTGCCTGCCAGAGCTTCCAGCTTGCGAATGGCCTTGAGCGTTTCGCTCAGGGCCGCCTTCCCGATCTCCTGCTCAAACTCCTTCTGCAATTTATCGAAAACGCCAATCACGCGTACTGCGCACTTCTTCCCTTGCGGCTTCAAGGTCAAAAGGTAAGCCCGTGCGTCTTCGGGGTCGATTTTTCTCTGCAGCAGTCCCTTGGCTTCGAGCGACGAAACACAGTGGCTCACATTGCCCCGCGTGGTTCCGAAGGTCTCCGCCAACTGCGACGGCTTGACCAGCCGCGGCGCTTCAAAGAACATGGCCGCCAGCACCAGCCCTTCCAGAAAGCCAAGGCTGTCGGCGGCAAGAACCTGCGTGGTGAGCGATTCAAACCGGCGCGCCGCCCGGTTCACCGCAAACATGGGGCTTTCGTGGAGAAATGCATCGATGCGCATGGTTTGATTCTAATGGTTTAGAGCCTCAACTATTCAAGACAATATCAAATCGTCCTTGAAGACCGGCGCATAAGCGGTCACGATCAAAGGGAGAGCCAACCTATGCCTGCTTTGAAATCGATCCGCTTTACAGCAATCCTGCTCTTCGCGGCTTGCGCGGTCGCAGCTTTTAGCCAGAACACAACCGTGCCGCAGCCTGCGCCACTTCCCCATCCCTCGCAGACCATGGTGGTGCTGGGTTCGGCCGTTCCCGTGCCGCTGGCGGAGTCGTCCTCTTCCGTGCTGGTGCTGCCGGTGGAGACAAAGACGCTGACGCTCGAGTCGGAGCAGGATCTGCTGCGCCAGGACGCGTCTGTTTTTATCGAGCAGCGCGGCGCCGGCGGCGGACAGGCCGACATCGTTCTGCGCGGCGGAACCTTCGAGCAGACCCTGGTGCTTCTCAACGGATTCCGCATCGACGACAGTCAGACCGCGCATCACAATCTCGACCTCCCCATTCCCTTCGACGCCATGGACTCCATCGAAGTCTTGCACGGCGCAGGCTCCACGCTCCACGGGGAAGACGCGCTCAGCGGCGTGGTCGATTTTCTTACCGCCGCGCCGGCGCGGAATTCTCTCGTCGTCCGCGCCGGCGCAGGCAGCTTTGGCTCCAATGAAGAATCGCTGCTGGGCAATCTAGTGCGCAGGCAGTGGAGTGGCCGGCTCACCGCGCGCCGCAATTTTTCCACTGGCTTTATAGATGACCGCGATTACCGCAACGAAGATGCCTCCCTGGAGAGCTGGGCCGGTTCACGGCTGGGCGTTTCGGATGTGATGATTGCTGCCAGCGATCGTTCTTTCGGCGCAAACCAGTTCTACGGGTCCTATAACTCGTGGGAGCGCACCAAAGGCGTGTTTGCTTCCGGACGCCAAGAGTTAGGCAGCCGCACCCAGGCAGCCTTCGGTTACCGCCGCCATACCGACGAGTTTGTTCTCCTTCGCAACCATCCTTCTGTCTATGAAAACAACCACACGGACGGCTCCTGGCAGGCGTCGCTGCGGCACACCGTTCCCATTGCAACCACGTCCCTTCTGTTGATCGGTCTGGAGTCGGATGGAGACAGCATCCGCAGCAGCAATCTCGGCCTGCACGCTCGCAATCGCGGCGCGGGTTACGTGGACCTGGACCTTCGCCCGGCGAAGTCTCGCTGGAATCTCGCGGCAGGCGCGCGCGAGGAGATTTTTTCCGGCGGCGCACAGTCTGTTTTCTCGCCCCATCTCGCGGGCAGTTTGCGCGTCGCGAACAAGCTGAAGCTGCGAGCCAGCGGCGGCTACGGATTCAGGATTCCCACCTATACCGATCTCTATTATTCCGACCCGGCGACCATAGGCAATCCCAACCTCAAGCCGGAATCGGCCTGGTCCGGCGACGGCGGCGTGGATTGGATTCCCTCCGGCACGCTGTCTGTTTCGGTTACCGGCTTTTACACCCGCCAGCACAACACCTTCGACTACGTGCGCTCGTCGTCCTCAGCGCAGTGGCGCGCCGTCAATCTGAGTGGCCTGCACTTTACCGGCATCGAGTCTTCCGCAACCTGGGCGCCGGCAAAGTCACAGCACATTCAAATTGCATGGACCGGTCTGGCCGGTGCGCAGGCTCCCCTCAACGGTCTGCAATCAGAGTACGCGCTCAACTATCCGGTCCAGAATATTCATGCCACATGGACCGCATTGCTGGGCCGCGCGCTTACTCTCACCAATGCCGTTGAAATCGCAAAGCCCTATCAGCAGGCCGGCATTGCTCCGTGGAACGCTACCGCTTATCCCGTGTGGAACGCCGCGCTCACCCATGACTCAGGTAAAATTCGCCCCTATCTGCGCCTCGGCAACCTAAGCAACACCGGCTATCAACAGATCAATGGAGTCGCCATGCCCGGCCGCTCCATTACCGGCGGCATTTCTCTCTGGCTTGGGCGGTAATTGACTGCGGGAATTTACTGCGGAAAGCGCACACATTCTGCTAACCTATCCGCGTACCTCGCGAGTCCGCGCGCGGCAATCAATCAGCGGGCTCTACCTGCACTCTTCCGCTCTTGAGGGAATGTGGATGGAGGCGCACTCAAGAGCACGCCGGGAAAGGTGTGCCTGCGCCGATCGGATTCCATGCAGCCTTTTCCTCCACTCCACGCAGTACAACGCCAAGGAGAGCAGTCATGAGCAATCCCGATCTTCACCACAAAATCACCTACATCGAATTCGTTTCGACCGACATCGAACGAACCAAAAAGTTCTACGCGGCAGTCTTCCATTGGAGCTTTCAGGACTGGGGTCCGGAGTACGTCAGCTTCAACGGCGCCGGTATCGACGGCGGCTTCGCCAAGTGCGAATCGCATGAAGAGCCAGTCAAATTTGCGCCGCTGGTTGTGCTCTACTCCGCCGACCTCAAAGCTACTGAAGCCGCAATCGTTGCCGCAGGCGGCAGCGTCGTAGTGCCCACCTTCGAGTTTCCCGGCGGACGCCGCTTCCATTTTTCCGATGGAGCAGGCAACGTGCTGGCCGTCTGGTCGGAGTAAGCTGCTCGATCTCAACAGACAATAGCAAAGCTCAACCGTTTTCCATCCTTGCATCAGCAAGGATGGAAAACTGATCCTTCGTGCGCGTACCTGAAATTAGTTCACCATAGGCGGAAGCATCAGCGGCTTGCGCGGCCCCAGTTCTTCGCGCACCAGCGTGAGTCCCAGAATGCAGCGCTCGAAGCGGTCGCTGAGCCGTGCAAACAGCGGCGCTTCCTGCTCATACTCGAACAGGTTGAACTGGCTGACGATGAAGTAGCTTTCCTTGCCGGCGTGAATCAGTTCGCCCAAGCTCGGCTGGTGGCGCCGCAGCCTGCGATTGGAACCCAGCGCCTCGGGATACATGCCCGCGACGAAGAGTGCATAGTCGCCGATGTGCTTGCGCACGGTGCGCTCCGCATCGAACGACGCCGCCGTGCCGTGCACCGGGTCCGCGGCCTGCATCATTTCGGTCAGCTCTTCGATCGGGCGGCCAACCTCGTCGCGCACCTTGTAAAGCTTCTCGGCATCAGAGAACTCGCACAGCAGCCGCGCCACGTACCCGGTCACATCCGGATCGTGCAGTCCCAGCTTGCCCTCATAACTATTGCGCACCGCCTGTTGGAAGAAGGATTCGAGTGGATGAGACGGCTCTTGACGATTCGGGGCCTGCATTCACACCTCCTGCGGCTGCGCACAAGCACAGCCAATTTGCTCTGGGGCATTGGCTGGTTGCTGATGCAAGTGCAGCCGGGGACGCCAGCCACTGCCTAATTGGTCTTGCTGTATCACTGAGCGTATCGGATTTTTTGTATTTGCCAAGAGGGGAGAGGCAACATTGTTGGCAGAGTCGCGCCTCGATTGCAAATCTAGATTGGCGTGCAACGACAAAAGGGCAGCCGCACTGGCTGCCCTCCGTATCCCTCGCAGCGTTCTGCCTACACGCTTGCCGTTGCGTGCGTTTCCAGTTCGGCCAACCGCTTGGCCAGCAGCGTCTCCAGCTTTACCAGCGCGGCGGAAAACCCTTCAATGCCTTCCTTCAGCTTGTCCGTCGCCATGCGGTCGGCGTCGTGCATCCACTCGAATACGTCCTTGTCCATGACGATTCGTTCAATATGCATTGCCTGCGCGGTTTCCGGGTCGAGCTTGCGCGGCAGTTCTCCCTCGGTGGCTTCCAGTTCGGCCAGCAATTGCGGCGAAATAGTCAGCAGATCGCTGCCCGCCAGTTCCTTGATCTCGCCGATGTTGCGGAAACTCGCGCCCATCACCTGCGTCTTGAAACCGAACTTTTTGTAGTAGTTGTAGACCTTCGTCACCGACTGAACGCCGGGGTCGTCGGCGCCTTGGTAATCCTTGCCGGTGTCCTTCTTGTACCAGTCCAGAATGCGGCCCACAAACGGCGAAATGAGCGTGACGCCGGCCTCAGCCGCTGCAATAGCCTGGTGTAGTCCGAACAGTAAGGTCAGGTTGCAATGAATGCCTTCCTTCTCCAGCACTTCGGCGGCACAGATGCCTTCCCACGTTGAAGCAATCTTTACCAGAATGCGGTCGCGGCCAATGCCTTCCTTGTCGTATTGCGCAATGATGCTGCGCGCCTGCGCAATGGTGGCTGCGGTGTCGTAGGACAGTCTTGCATCCACTTCCGTCGACACGCGACCCGGAACAATCGCCAGAATCTTCTTACCGAAGGCAATCGCCAGCCGCTGAAAGGCCAGGTTGGCTACGGCCTCGTCGGTTGCGCTGCCGCCGAGTTCCTTGCGCGCGTCCAGCAGCACGCCATCCACAATCGGCTGGTATTGCGGCATCTGCGCGGCTGCGGTAATCAGCGAGGGGTTGGTGGTGGCGTCCTGCGGGCGAAACTTCTCCATTGCCTCAATGTCGCCAGTGTCGGCAACCACCACGGTGTACGTACGCAACTGCTCAAGCAAATTCTGCGGCATATTTCCTCCTGGGGAAAGGCAAGCTGGCTGGGGAAGCCTTCGTCTTCAGTCTACCTGTATCTTGGATGCGCAAGATGAACGCCGGTTGCATCTGGCGCGCATTGCATTCATTCCGTTTCGCTTTTAACAAGATTTTTCAACACGCCCAGGCCGGGAATGCTCACTTCCACTCGATCCCCCGCCTTGAGCGGACCTACCCCGGAGGGCGTTCCGGTCAGAATCAGGTCGCCTGGCTCCAGCGTAAACGCCGCTGTAATAAAACTGAGCAGTGCGGGAATCGAAAAGATGAAATCCGTAGTCGATCCCTGCTGTCGCAATTCGCCATTTACGCGGGTTTCAATCGTCAATCCGGCCACCGGGTCCAGTTTGTCGCTCACCAGCGGGCCTACCGGGCAAAACGTGTCAAAGCCCTTGGCGCGCGCCCACTGCACGTCCCTTTTTTGCAGATCGCGGGCTGAAATATCGTTGGCCAGGGTCACTCCGCGGACCACCTCGCGCCAATCGTCATCCGTCTTCAGCATGTGCGCGCGGCGGCCAATCACCAGCGCCAGTTCGCCTTCAAAGTCCACACGGGCCGAGGCTGCTGGCAGCCGCACCGCGCCACCCGGATTCAGCAGAGAAGACGGCGGCTTGAAAAACAGCAGCGGCTCGGTGGGAATCTCGTTGCCCAGTTCTTTGGCATGTTCGCGATAGTTGCGGCCCACGCAAACAATCTTCGAGGGCGTCACCGGAGGCAGCAATTCGGCTGCGCTCAGCGGCAACGGCTCAAAGCTGCGCGCCTTGCCGGCATCCTGCCCTTGCGCCAGCCTGAAGCGCAGGTCCTCTTCCGGCGCAGGTGCTGGACCGGTAATCCAGAGTTCGCCGCCGCGCTCTTCCACAACGCCGTACTCAATATGGCCATCGCGCAGAAAGCGGCAATATCTCATGGGGAAATCTCCTCGCGCCGGTAAGGCTTCTACGGGTTGGGAACAGCTTCCTGCGCCTCGGCGGAACGGTCACTCTCATGGCCGCTCTGGTCAATGGCGGTCACCGCGTAAATGTAGGTGTGTCCCGCTTCCACCTCGGCATCGTGAAACGCTGGGCCGGCCACTGGCTGCGCGGGCGAGATGCGTTTCCAGACGCCCTCCGCCTCGCGCCGGTAGATGGCATAACCGGCCAGGGTGGCGTCGGTGCCGGGCTGCCAGCTCAGGTCGATCGATGCCTTGCTGGCAGCGTCCGCCGCAGTGGCTACAGCGGCCAGCCCCGCGGGCACAGCGGGCGGAAACACGTCCATCGCCTCCACGCGGACCGGCGCGGAGAGCGGTCCGGCCAGTTCCAGCGTCTGGCTGCCCACTGAGATGCGGGCCACGCGCTGTGCGCGGTACTCGTAAACCTGTCCGAAGTGAATCTCCTTGTCCAAGGCGCGATCTGGCGCGCGGCCTTCCGCCGCAACCAGCAGGTTTTGTTCCAGCGGCTCGGGCTGCGGGGCCAGCGGACCTTCTGCGGGCTTCGCGGCCGGCGGTGTCAGCAGCTTGCGGTGCAGGCGGATGGCGCTGGGCTCCGGCTCCTGTGCGGCTGTCCAGCGCAGGGTTACGCCTGCCTTGCTTACCTTAGCGGCCAGGCCGCTTACGGGCGCGGGAGCTGTGCCTGCCAGAACCACTGCGGCGTTCGAAAGACCCGCCGAGCGGCCTCTGCGGTTCTTAAGCTCTACAAAGTAGCTGAGCGCGCGCGGTTTGCCAGCGGCCTGTGCGGGCGGCAGCGTATCGGTGAAGGAACCCTCGGCTCCTGGACCCAGTTCCACCTCGCCGGCCGGCGCGCAGGGGCTATGAGCCTCCTGGCGGCACAGGTAAACGGCAATGTTGCCTTCGATCAGCAGCTTGTCGGTATTCTTTTTGGGCATGGTCCAGGTAAGCGCGACCTGGCCGCCGGTGCGGGTGGCGGAGAGATTGTTCACCGTGTCAGGCAGGTTGAGCGAGGGCGGCGACGGCGCGCCCGGCATCCCGCAACCGCTGAAGACAAGGCCGGCTGCCAGGGCAACCGCCAACGTGGACCATCTCCATCTGCGCACAGGTTTCATTGCCCTACCAGTCTACTGGACCGGCGCCGGGAAGGGTTACAGCTTCCGCAGCCGCGCGCAAGCCTCATCCAGCTCCTGGTCTCGTTTGGCAAAGCAGAATCGCAACAGATTTTCGCCGCGGCCTTTGCGGAAAAAGGCGGACCCCGCTACGGAAGCTACGCCGGTCTTCGTCAGCAGGTGGCGCGCCTTTTCCGCCGAAGTCTTGCCGGGAAGATGGTTGGCGCCTGCCAAAACATAGTAGGCTCCCGCGGGGACGCCGGGCTCAAAGCCTGCGTCTCTCAGTGCGCTCAGGATGCGCTGGCGCTTGGATTGATGGTCGGCCGCCAACTGCATGTAGAAGCTGGGCGGCAGTTGCTCCAGTCCTGCTGCTGCTGCGTGTTGAAAGGCCGACGGCGCGCACACGTACGTCAGGTCGTGGAAGTAAGCCATGGCACCCAGCCAGCGGGCGTCCCCGGTCACATAACCCAGGCGCCAGCCCGTGATGCTGAACGTTTTGCTGAAGCCGGAGAAGACAATCGTGCGCTCCCGCATTCCCGGCAGCGTGGCTGGCGAAATATGCCGCGCGCCGTCGTAAACAAAATATTCGTAAATTTCATCGCAGAGCACAAACAGGTCGTGCTCAATGGCCAGTTCGGCAATCACCTGCAACTCGGCCAGTGTAAAAACTTTGCCGCTGGGGTTCGCGGGCGTGTTCAACAGGATCGCGCGCGTCTTCGGCGTGATGGCGGCGCGCAGCGCGTCCGTATCCAGAGTCCAATCCGGTTCGGCCAGCGGTGTCAGCACCGTTTTCACGCGCAGCGATTGCAGCGTGGCGGCATGGTAGCCGTAGAAAGGCTCAAAGAGAATGACCTCGTCGCCGGGGTTCAGCAGAGCCATGGCGGCGGCGTGCAGTCCGCCGGTGGCGCCCGAGGAGACCAGAATTTCGCTTTCCGGGTCGTAGTCCAGCGCGTAGTCCTTTTTCTGCTTTGCGGCAATGGCGTTGCGCAGCCGCGCAATTCCGTCCAGGCGCGTATAGATGTTGTAGCCGTCGTGGATGGCCTGGACGGCGGCTTCCAGAACCGGAGCGGGAACCGGGGTGTCGCAGATGCCCTGCGCCAGGTTAATGCCGCCGATGCGGTCGCACTCCACGCTCATGGCGCGAATTTCAGACTGGAGAACCCCCGGCGCAAGCTGGCTGAGAGTGAGGCGCGAAGCGGCTGAGGCAATATGCATGGGGAAAATCCTTATTCTGACATCTTACATATTGATGTTGCCGGGATTGAGGCTGGCCTGCACGGAGAAAGTCTCCTTGTTGATTGTGCAGGGGTTATGCAAACCTCGAAGCCCCGAACCTAACCTGCAATGGGATGCAGCCGCTGCCCAGGGCGTAAAATCGACCTTTTATGCATGAACTTTCCATCGTCGCCAGCATTGTCGACACGGTAACTGAGTCGGTGGCCGCTTATCCCGGCGCGCGCGTCGTGGAAGTGCGGCTGCGTGTTGGCGCGCTTGCCTCCGTCATTGAGGACAGCTTGCAATTCTGCTACGGGATCGCCACGGAAGGCACGCCGCTCGAAGGCTCCAGGCTGGTAGTGAATATTCTGCCCGTGGTCGTCCATTGTGCCGCTTGCGCGGCGGATG
This sequence comes from Occallatibacter sp., assembly GCA_031296165.1. GTDB lineage: Bacteria > Acidobacteriota > Terriglobia > Terriglobales > Acidobacteriaceae > Telmatobacter. The sequence continues at coordinate 9,805 of JARLGF010000114.1, forward strand.
TGGAGTTGGAGGGCCTGCAGAGCTTTCGATGTCCGTGCTGTGGAGAGCCATGCAGTGACTTGCGGCAAGGCCGTGAGTTGGAGATCGAAGCAATCGAGATCGACGAGGTGGAGGAGGCGGTATGACGACCAGGATTGTGGAGCTGCGAAAAGGGATTCTCAAGAAAAACGATGAGCTGGCTGCAGGGCTGCGGGCCAACTACTCTGCAGCCGGTGTGCTGGTGCTCAACCTGGTATCCAGCCCCGGAACCGGGAAAACCGAGTTCCTTGAGGTCACACTCAGAGAGATGAAGGCACGGGGCGCTCGCGTTGCGGCGCTGGTTGGCGATCTTGAAACCGACAACGATGCGCGCCGTCTTGCCGCCAGCGGGGCGCCGGTCCGCCAGATCAATACCCACGGCATTTGCCACCTCGACGCGGAGATGATCGGCAAGCACCTCGATGGTTGGGAAGGCGTTGCTCTGGACGGGCTGGACTACTTGTTCATCGAGAATGTTGGCAACCTGGTTTGCCCCTCGAGCTACGATCTGGGCGAGGGAATCCGCGTGGCGCTGTTGAGCGTGACCGAGGGCGAGGACAAGCCCCTGAAATATCCCACGCTGTTCAACTCCGCCGACGCCGCCGTCATCACCAAGATGGACCTGGCCGGCCCCTGCGGCTTCAACCGCGAGCTTGCTCTCCACAACATCAACGAGATCCGCCCCGGCATCCGCATTTTTGAAACCTCCGCCAAGACCGGCACCGGGATCGATGAGTGGCTGGCCTATCTGGCCGAGGAACGCGCCAGCCGAAGCGCCTGACGCTGCGGTGTATCGTTGCTGGAATCTGGCCACCCCGGATGCACCATTCCGGGCTCGTCGGCTTTTTGTTGCCCGTAGCGGTGCGGCTCCCTCTTCCTGTAAAAATCCTGTATTCACATTTCAAGTAAGGCTAGTGTGCTGTCTTGAAACTAATTACCATAAGCAATGGTGGTATCGGCATTCGATCGGGTGGGGGGCCACTCCGATGCGGAAGGGTCGTCCAGGCCCGCTGTTGCTGCTTGCCGTGGAAGAGCGTGAGCCGCTTGTTGCGCGGCGCCGCACGCCTGAGACAGTGATAGTCCGAACTATTTTTGGGCACGCTTCAGGGAACGCGTGAAGCCAGACTTGCGCGCAACCGTTGGAATGTGAGTTGCCAGGGAGATTTGCATGAAGCGCAGAAGCTTTCTGAAAAAAGGAACGACAGCCGTGCTGGCTGCTTCCGGCATGCAGCCCGGCTGGCTGCATGCTTTTACGGCGGAAGACTGGATCGATCTGGGCCGCGTCTCGATTGTGTTGTCTAGTTCGGCAGCCGCGCGCGAAGCCACCGCGGCGCGTGTGCTCGCCGAAGAGTCGCGCAAACGCTGCGAGCTTGACTGGTCCATCGGCAGCAAGGCCCAAAGCGGCGTGGTGAATATCTACGCGGGCACGCGCGCTTCCTCGGGCAAGCTTAGCCTGCCCGTCGCTGGATTGGCCGCAGCAAACCGCGCCCTGCCCGCCGATGGCTTTGCTTTGCAAGCCGGAAGCGACGCTAACGGCCGCTGGATTGCCGTCTTCGGCGCCGACGAGCGCGGACTTCTTTTCGGCATCGGCAAGTTACTCCGCTCCATTGTTTTCTCGCGGCAGGCTGCCAAGGTAGACGCGAATCTGCTCAAAGGTTCCAGCAGCCCCCGCTATCCCATCCGTGGCCACCAGCTTGGATATCGCCCCAAGACCAACGCCTATGACGGCTGGTCGGTCGACATGTGGGACCAGTACATCCGCGATCTTGCTGTCTTCGGCACCAATGTCATCGAACTGATGCCGCCGCGCACGGACGATCTTCCTGACAGCCCGCACTTTCCTCTCCCCCAGGCACGCATGATGGTCGAGATGTCGCGCATTGCCGACAGTTACGGGCTGGATGTCTCGGTCTGGTATCCGGCCATGGACAAGGACTACAGCGACCCCCATACCGTCGAAGCGGCCGTTAAGGAATGGGGAGATGTACTGCAAACCCTGCCACGTGTAGACGCCATCTTTGTGCCCGGCGGCGACCCGGGAGATACCGATCCCAAAGACTTGATGGCGCTGCTCGAAAAGCAGAAAAAGAACATCGTCCGTTTCCATCCCAAGGCGCAGATGTGGGTGTCGCCACAGGGCTTCAATGAAGCCTGGATGACGGAGTTTCTTGACATTCTCAAGCAGCCTCATACGGAAACCTGGCTGGATGGAGTGGTCTTCGGTCCGCAATCGCGGCTATCTCCTGAAGAGTTCCGCCGCACCGTCCCCAAACACTATCCCATCCGCCTCTATCCGGATATAACTCACAGCATAAGTTGCCAATATCCTGTTCCCGACTGGGATATAGCTTATGCACTTACCGAGGGACGCGAAATTATCAATCCCCGGCCTGAGAGCGAGACCGATATTGTGCGCGTGGTCCTGCCGCAAACTCAGGGCTTCGTCAGTTACTCGGAAGGCTGTAACGACGACGTAAATAAATTCGTGTGGAGTGCGATGGGCTGGAATCCCGATCAGGCGCCCGTCTCGGTGCTGCGCGAATTCAGCCGTTATTTTATCGGCGCGCGTTATGAGGATGGCTTTGCCGAGGGACTTATGAACCTCGAGCGCAACTGGCGCGTCTCTCTGGCCACGAATGCTCACGTCGAAGTAACTCTCGCGGGTTTTCAGGATATGGAGGGTTATGCCACCCCGGCGGTCATTCAGAACTGGCGTTGGCAGCAGGCTCTCTACCGCGCTTACTACGATGCCTATGTGCGCGCGCGGCTCCTGGATGAAACCGGGCAGTTAGTTCGTGCGCGCGATTTGCTGCGCCGCGTCTGGCAGGTTGGCTGGAGTCCGCTGCCGTCCGACATTGGCGATCTGCCTTCCAGCAATCCATCCAACGGACTCGATCCTAAAGTCCTGCTCGATGCCGCCGAAGCTGTCCTGAATCAATCCGCCATTCAGCCCGCGGCTCAGGATTTGCGTTCGCGTGTAACCGAGCTGGGCTATGCGCTGTTTCAAAGTATTCACATGCAGCTCGCCGTGGAAGACTATCAGGGAGAAGCTGTCGAGCGTGGCGCGAATCTGGATACGCTCGACACGCCGGTCACCGATGCGCCGTGGCTGCGCGCCCAGATTGCCGCCATCCGTACTCTAGCCGGTCCCGGAAAACAGGTTCATGCTATCCGCGCACTTCTCGCGCGCACCGACCCCGGTCCCGGCGGCTTTTACGATGAACTCGGTAATATTGCCAACCGCCCCCATTTCATTCCCGGTCCGGGAGCCAGGAAAGATCCTGACTTCCGTCATTCGCCGCTGATTGAGTTTGCTTATCCCGACCATAGGGGCGCACAGGCGCCTCTCGCCTGGAAGCATTGGGCTGGATCGCTGTACGATGCGCCGATAGAGATGCGCTATGAAGGGCTCGATCCGCAGACCACTTACAAGGTGCGCGTCGTGTATGCGGGCAGCACGCCACGACTCAAGATCCGTTTGCAGGCCAACGATCGCATTGAGGTCCATCCTTACATCGCGCGTTCCTGGCCTCCTGCTCCACAGGAGTTTATAATTCCGCAGGAAGCAACGGCCGAGGGAACACTCAAGCTATCCTGGACGCGTGAACCTGGTTTAGGCGGCAATGGAAGAGGTTGCCAGGTTGCAGAAGTCTGGTTGATGCCCGTTGTTAAAACGGAACAGAAGTAACATGGAGAAACTCTCAATGTCACAAGTTATCTCAGGCGGTGGAGACGGAAGCTGGAATCGTGTGCGCGCGCGCCTCGATGCCGGAGACTTTGTCATCGGACTTACCGTAACTGCCGCTAATCTGGACGTTGCCGCCATGGGAGCCCAGCAGGGCTTTCATTTTTTATGGGTTGAAATGGAGCACTCGCCGGTTACACTTGAGACCTTGCGCGGCATGGTTCTCGCCACGCGCGGACTGGATGTTCAGGTCTTTGCCCGTGTGCCGCTAACTGCTGTCTGGACTGCGAAGCGCGTACTCGATCAGGGAGTCAGCGGAGTTATTTTTCCGTTTGTTGGCGATCCTGAACTGGCGCGCACCGCGGCACAGGCTTGCCGCTATCCTCCCGCCGGACTGCGCGGTTCCGGCGCGGGCCTTGCCGCAACAACATGGCCGGAGCCGGGAAGTTATTACGACTCCGCAGATGCGAACGTCCTGACTATCTGCGTCATCGAGGAAGCGCGCGCACTTGCGCATATCGATGAAATCGCCGCCACGCCAGGCATTGATGTGATGTTTATTGGAACCAGCGATTTGTCCTTTTCGCTGGGATTGCGCGGACGGCAAAATGAACCGCTGCTGCAGGAAGCGATCGGCAAGATTTGCGCCGCGGCCCAGAAGCATCACAAGTTTCTTGGCCGCCCCGCCGGCAGCGCGGAAGAAGTGCTGCGCTATCACAAAGAAGGTTTTCAGTTCTTCCAGTCCGTAACTGAGTTGGGACTTATGCGGCTGGGAGCCGAACAAGTTCTTCAACCACTTGGTATCTACAGGTCGCCGTCTAACCAGGGCGCTCTGTACTAAATTCAACACCGGGGTCGAGCAAAGTACCTCGATTTCAAGGAGCACTTATGACCACTGCAATAACTTCGCGTCAACTTCGCGGCATTATCCCTCCCTTGGCCACTCCTTTGGCCTCGTTTGATGCCTTGGATCTGCCCGGCCTTGAAAGGCTGGTCGAACATATTCTCAGCGGCGGGGTGAATGCTCTGTTTATCCTCGGCACCACAGGAGAAGGACCTGCGCTGAGTTATCGCCTGCGGCGCGAATTGATTGAGCGCGTCTGCACGCAGGTCGGCAAGCGGGTTCCGGTTTTGGTCGGTATCAGCGATTCGGCCTATGCCGAGTCCCTTCACGTTGCGGAGATCGCGGCCAAGGCCGGCGCTACGGCCGTCGTGGCTGCGCCGCCATATTATTTCCAGTACAGCCAGAGCGACTTGCTCAAGCTGATTGAGAGTTGGGCGCGCGACTCCGCGCTTCCCGTCTATCTCTATAACCAGCCCGGACTGACCAAGATGGTTTTTGAACCGGAGACCGTGTTGAAGTCCGCTGAGATACCCAATATCTGGGGTATCAAAGACAGTTCCGGAGATATGGACTATCTTAAGAAAGTTATTGCCCTGGTTAGCAAAAAATATCCAGACTATTCTATCTTTGTCGGTCCTGAGCACTTAATTGCCGATGCACTTATATCCGGCGCACACGGCGGCGTCCCCGGCGGCGCCAACATCTTCCCCACGCTGCCGGTGCGCGTCTACCAGGCGTTCCTCGAAGGAAAGCTGGACGAGATGAAGGAAGCGCAGAAGCGGTTGGTTGCCGCGGGCGATCCCATCTGGAGTTCGAACGAGACCGAGCCGGTTTATATCCGCCGCCTCAAGTGTGCTTTGTCGGTCATGAGCCTCTGCAGTGGATTGCCCGCGTGGCCCTATCACGAATCGACTCCGGAAGAGTACAAGGAGATCGAGCAGCACCTCCGTAAAGTCGGAATCCTCAAGTCCTAGCAGCCTCATGTGCAGCATCGGCGGGCAGTGGGAGCGGCGTGGTGACGCGCCATTCCTGCTGCCCGTTTCTTTGCGGCGGACGCGATGTTTCGCATGAGTGCTAGAATTCTACGCAGCCAAAAACGGCGCGATTTTGTCGCCTACTCATTACAATTCTGGCGCTCCAGGCTGCGTGTGCAGCCGCGGCGCGATGAAGGAGCTTGTTGCCTATGCGTTTACGACTCGTTGCTGGAGTAGCGGCCGCCTGTTTGCTGCCTGGCTGTTTCTCGCTTTCTACTTTGCTGGCACAGAGTGCGCCGGCCGCGGGCAAAAGGCCCATCGACTACGCAAACGGACTGGTCGGAACCGCGCCGCTCGACAACCCGGAACTTATCGGCAACGCGCCGCCTCCGGGCGAACGGCTTTACTCCGGCATAACTTCGCCAGGAGCGGTGCTGCCGCATAGCTCCACTGACCTTGCGCCTATCAATAACAATATGGATCTGAATTATCCTGCCGGAGTCGGGTCGCCTTACTACTATCCGAACCGCACCATGATTGGATTTTCAACTGGAACCATGGGCGGACCGACCGTAATGCCTGTCGTAGGCGACTGGACCGTTCCCCCGGAGCGCAGCGCTTCCTACTATGACAAGGCGCGAGAGAAATCTTCGCCGGGCTATTACTCCGTCTATCTCGACGACTATAAAACTCGTGTAGAACTTACTGCAACCACATGGACCGGGCTCTTCCGTTTTACCTTTCCCGCCACACACAGTGCGAATGTACTCCTCGATCTGAACCGCGCAGGCGGCGACATTGAGGTGGTGGGCGATCACACGGTGCGCGGTGTTTCGCGGCACGGCCGTGCCGGAGGCCATACGTTCGAGACGTACTTTGTCGCGGAATTCTCCAGACCTTTCGCGGCGTTCGGCACGTTCAAGCAGATTCCTCCCGTGGCCGGTCAATCGCGCCTTATCTTCGGTGACAAAGATGTGGAGACGGACACGCGCACTATCTCCGGCCACTATGCCGGCGCCTATGTGCGGTTCGTGACCACGGAAGGCGAACAGGTCCTGGTGAAGGTTGCATACGGTGAGAACTATGCCATGGCTGAGGCGCGGCTGAAGGCAGAGCAGCCCGGTTGGAGCTTTGACCGCGTACGCAGCGCTGCACAAGCCGCATGGGTTACGAAACTCAACCAGGTTGAAGTTCAGGGCGGAACGGAAAAGGAAAAGATGCTCTTCTATTCCTGCCTGTTTCACTCCTTCGCAAGCCCCCGCCTGACCACGCAAAAAGGCGAGCAGTTCACCGGCCTGGACGGCGTTGTCCGCACAGCACAGTACAACCGCTATGGCCCCGTGCCTTACTGGGACACGGGCCGCGACCAGGTCGTGTTGCTCACGCTGCTGGAGCCGGAAGTTAAGGTAGATATCCTGCGTTCGGAACTGGACATGGCGCGCGAGTCCGGTTACATGGGTACCTCGTTTCATGGCGACCATGCCGTGCAGATGTATCTGGGTGACTGGGTGCGCGGCCTTAACTTCGACTGGGATGCAACTTATGAATATCTGCGCAAGAATGCCATGGACCCCAACGGTCCGCGCCCCTATCTCGCCGAATATATAAAGAACGGCTGGATCTCGGATATCGTGCCAGATCGCAACCCAAGCCCTCCGTACGCTGATGGCAAGGCAGGTGCAGCAACCACGCTTGAATATAGCTGGGATGACTCCTCTATGGCGCTCTATGCCAAGAAGCTAGGCAAGGAAGACGACTATCGGATGTTCCTCAAGAGGGCGCATAACTATCGGAATGTGTTTGATCCCTCGACCGGATTCATGCGCGGAAAAACAGCGGACGGAAAATGGATCTCTCCCTTCGATCCCCAGGAACCCTATTACAACTTCATGATGAAAGAAGCCTCCGGCTGGTCGACGCTGTGGCTGGAACCGCACGACGTACAGGGTTTGGTCAACCTGCTCGGCGGACGCGATAAGTTCGCCGCAAAGCTCGATGCCTTCTTCAACACCCCTTATACCCCCAAAGGTATCTGCCGCGATTGCACCGGTCTGATCGGTCAATACGTACAGGGCAATCAACCCGACCAGCAGGCGGCCTATTACTACGATTGGGCAGGCCAGCCATGGAAGACGCAGGCGCTGGCGCGGAAGATACTCAAGCTGATGTACGGCAGCGATAAGTCCGGTTATGCATTTCCGGGAATGGACGATCAAGGATCGACCTCCTCTTGGTATGTGCTGAGCGCTATGGGTTTTTACACCGTCAATCCCGCAAGCCCGGATTACATCCTGGGCAGTCCGCTCTTCAGCCGGGTAACCCTGCACATGGGTAATGGCAAGACCTTTGAAGTTATTGCGCATAATAACTCTGAGAAGAACCTCTATATCCAGTCCGCAACCTTGAATGGCAAAACCTGGAACAAGCCATGGTTCAGTCATTCAGATATTGCCAACGGCGGCAAGCTGGTTCTCGAAATGGGACCGCTGCCCAACAAAAAGTGGGGTAGTGCACCAGACGCGGCTCCGCCCTCGATGTCGCAGCCTGACTGATGAAAGTGAAGAGTATGAAACTTCAGCGCTTAGCGCTCTGTTCCTTGTTTGTCTTTGGATTGTCTTTAACGCCGCATGTTGCTTGGGCGCAAACTTCTCAGCCTCATGCGGCGCAGGCTCCAGACTACCGGCTGCTTTTTCAAACCAGCCGTCCATGGACGCCGCGCACCAACATCAATGCCGATACGGTGATGGTGTATGGCATTGACGACACAACTGCCGCTCGCATTCGTTCATGGCGCGATCATGGCTACCACGTCACCGTCATGACCGGTGTCGCCTGGGGACGTTACGCTCCTTATCTGCGCGGAGATTTCGACGGCAAGGAGCACTGGAATGAGACGCAGCAGGAGAAGAACGGCACACTCATTCTCCACACCGGCCGCGAGGTTCCCTACATCGCTCCCACCCTTTCCTACGGCCGCTATCTGGCCAAAGGAGTGGAAGCGGCACTCGATGCCGGAGCCGAGGCGATCTATCTTGAAGAGCCTGAGTTCTGGGCACGTGCTGGATGGAGCGACAGTTTCAAACTTGAGTGGCAAGCCTTCTATCATGAACCTTGGCAGGCGCCCGACAGTTCACCCGACGCGCAATATCGCGCCTCCAAACTGAAGTATTATCTTTACCGGCGCGCGCTTGCGCAGGTCTTTGATTCGGTCAAGGAATACGGCGCGCTTCATCGTCGCGTTATTCCATGTTATGTGGCCACGCACTCACTTATTAACTATGCGCAATGGCAGATTGTAAGTCCGGAGTCGTCGCTGCTTGCCGTCGGCGCCGACGGATACATCGCGCAGGTCTGGACTGGAACCTCGCGCGCCGTCAATGTCTACAAGGGAGTCAGGAAGGAGCGCACCTTCGAGACGGCGTTCCTTGAATATGGAGCGCTGCAGAATATTGCCCGCTCTTCCGGCAAGCGCATCTGGTATCTCAACGATCCCATCGAAGACAATCCCAACCACTCCTGGGTCGATTACCGCAGTAACTGGGAGAGCACGCTTACAGCTTCTTTGTTACAACCTGGAGTCTATCGTTACGAGCTCCTTCCTTGGCCCGAGCGCATCTTCGGCCCCAAATCGCTTCATGCCTCCGCGGACCCGACCGCGTCCAATCCCAATCCGGAGAAGACACTTATTCCCAAAGGTTATGAGACGGAGTTACAAACTGTCTTTCATGCCCTCGGCCAGATGCAGCAACCTTCCTCGGCCACGCATTGGGAGTTGGCTGGAACCCAGCACATCGGCATACTCGTCTCCGACACGCTGATGTTCCAGCGTGCAGCACCGCAGCCTTCCGATGCTGATCTGGGACAGTTCTATGGCCTTGCTCTTCCTCTGCTGATGCGCGGCATGCCCGTTGAGCCGGTGCAGATTGAAAGCGCATACGGAAAATCCACGCAGGGGTTTCTCAATCCCTACAAAGTCCTTCTCCTCACTTATGACGGCCAGAAACCGCCCTCGCCTCAGTTCCATACCGCGCTCGCTGCGTGGGTCCGTGCCGGCGGTGCGCTCATCGTCCTCGACGACGACAAGGATCCCTACAACCACGCCAAGGACTGGTGGAACTCAGGCGGTAATGCATTCGACACGCCCCGCGATCACCTCTTCCAGACGCTCGGACTTAAACCGGATGCAACCGGTCTCCACGCTGTCGGAAAAGGATTCGTGCTTTACGAGCCGCAAAGCCCTGCCGTTCTCACGCACTCGGCTTCGGGCGCTGAGGTTGTGCTGGACTTGCTGCACAATGCTGCCAAGGCCATTCACTTGCCGCTCAAGGGAACCAACACCCTGATTCTGCGGCGCGGCCCTTACGTCATTGCGGCAGGGCTCGACGAGGAACCTGGCAATACTCCGCAGAGCGCTGTGCATCCTGTCTCCGTGACCGGCGACCTGATCAATCTATTCGATCCGGATCTGAAAGAAAGCAGCCAGGTTGCAGTCGAACCCGGTACGCGAGCGCTCCTGCTCGACGTGAATTTCTTCAAGTCGTCCATGCCGCGCATTCTTGCAGCCTCAGCCAAAATCACCGATGAACATGCAACCTCTCACAGCCTTGCTTTCCAGGCAGAGGGCATCGATCAGACGCAGGCCGTCGTTCGTATCCTCGCAGCCAAAGCAGCACGGCAAGTTACAGTCGGCGGCAAGCCTCTCGATTCCGGACAATATCAACATTCAGGGCGCACGCTCCTTCTGCATTTTCAAAATACCGCCGCGCCACAGCAAATCGAGGTGCTGTTTTAAGTGCTTCTGCCGTACCAGATTGTGTTGAGTACCCCATCCTGTTCAACGGATGAGGCACTCAACAACCCAAGAGAGAAATTCCGCGCACCAGACGCCGGGAAATGAATTTGCAGCGCTCGCAATGAAGGTTTTATAGCAGAAAACCGCAGAGGCTCTACGAAGAGCCGTCAGTTTCTCTGGCACAGTGTAGAACGGCAGCTTTTCCGCCAGATTCCATGTAAAATACTCCTATCTGCACCATGTGCCGGGATGGTGGAACTGGCAGACGCAGCGGACTCAAAATCGGCTTCGAAAAAATCAAATCCCCGATAAATCATTGAAAATAGATTAGTTGCTTTGATGCTAAGCACGGCGCGAGGCTTACGCAACTCTTGCACACTTTTGTGCTTCTATAGAAGCAGGAGGTGCAGACGCATGTCAGAGCATTACACCATCCTCGGTGGCAAGGTTCACGTCTACAAGCGTCCGAACAGTTCTAGCTGGCAGTGCGCAACCTATCTAGCTGGGAAGAATCGGCGCACCACGACCAAAGAAGACAGCCTGTCGAAAGCGAAGGAAATCGCGGAAGACTGGTATTTGCAGTTGCGCGGCAAACTCCGCGATGGTGAGTTGAAGAGCGGCAGACTGTTCCGCGAAGCTGCGAAGTTGTACCTCCGCGAGTTCGACATCATGACGCAGGGGCAGCGCAGCCCGACCTATGCGCGCGGACAGCACGCGCGTACCAATGGCCATCTCGTGCCGTTCTTCGGCGGCATGGTCCTTCCCGAGATCACGGCAGGCAAGGTCAATGAATATCGCATCCATCGCCTTGAGGAAGCTAAGGCGATGCGCGGCAAGCCTCCGGCGCGTAATACGATGCACCAGGAAATCGTGACGTTGCGCCAGATTTTCAAAACGGCTCTGCGGCACGGATGGATCGATCATCTCCCGGATTTGTCAGCGCCCTATCGCGGGTCCGCAAAGATTTCCCATCGAGCATGGTTCTCTCCGGAGGAGTACAGGCAGCTTTATGAGGCAACGCGGAAACGCGCCCAGGACCCCAAGCAGCCCCGTTTTCGTTGGGAAGCGGAACAGCTTCACGATTATGTTCTGTTCGCCGCCAACACCGGACTCCGCCCCGACGAGGCGATGCGTCTTCAGTTCCGCGATGTCACGGTGATCGAAGACGAGGGGAGCGCCCAAACCATTCTTGAGATCGAAGTGCGCGGAAAGCGAGGCGTTGGCTATTGCAAGAGCACAGCAGGTGCCGTGCATCCGTTCGAGCGGTTGAAAGCGCGTCTGCGTCCGGATGGAGGGCCGGGAAGATCGGGCAGCCGTACCGCATCAATGGCCAACGGTGAGTGGCATATGCCCGGACCCACCGATCTTCTCTTTCCGAAATGGCCGCGCGATCTGTTCAACGCAATCCTTGAGGAAGAAAAGCTACGCACCGACCGTGACGGAAGGCCGCGAACGGCGTATAGCCTGCGCCACACATACATTTGCCTGCGCCTGCTTGAAGGTGCCGACATCTATCAGATTGCCAAGAACTGCCGAACAAGCGTCGAGATGATTGAGAAATACTATGCGGCACATTTGAAGACGCAGCTTGATGCTTCCGCTATCAACATCATGAGGCCACGTCCGAAGAAAAAAACGGTTCCCAGGAAAGGCCCCGGACGGGTAGAGGCCGTCCGTTTGGCTGAGGAAGCGTAGACCAGCACTGCTTGCTGTCTGATCATCATCAACACTGCTATCCAGTGAGCCAGGATGGAACCATCCTGGCGTGGTTTTTGGGCCGGAACCGGCCCCACTCAGGCCCGGAACCGGGCCAGGCATCGCCAAACGCTTGCATACGAAAGTAAGCAGCGCTTTTCCTCTCAAGTCATCCCACACCCTTGATGCCGAGCCGTCTACGAGCGTTTCCTGCTGCCCTCACCTGAGTCGTCGGATGCCCTTTTGAACGGTCGCCCGATTGGTTGCGGCACAAAAGCCTCTACCTCAGATCGACGCACCACAATCCGCCCGGCGATTTCACGAGCTGACAGCCGCTTTCGCTGAATCAGCTTGGCTATAGCCTGCCTCGATACACCGCGCAGCCGGGCCGCTTCTGCCTGGGAAATCCAGTCATCGAGATTGATTTCGTTAGTAATAGTTGACAATGACACCTATTGTTGCTATCTTTCACGCTGGAGTAGTAATGCCAAGCTCTAACTATAGAGCCGGTGCGCGGCTTCGCGTACCCATGCAGCTCCCTTTTGTCTCTAACAAAGACCGTTTTGAGAGGGGAAAACCGAATGAAACGGGAGCGGATCATCAGCCCGGAATTACGGCGCAGGATTGAAGAACGCCGACGCTGCAATGCTCTGGTGGTTGCTCGCCTGCGTACCGAGAAGGGCTGGACGCAAGCAGAGTTGGCGGAGCGAGCCGGGGTCTCCCTGCGATGGATCAAAGCAATGGAGTCGAATCAACTCCCCCGCGACTACCGGATGGAACACGAAATCCGGGTGGTTATGGCGTTAGGCTTTGGGACCTACAAGATCAAAGATTTCTACGGCCTCGTTGACGACATGGTGAACAAGAATCTAGGCCAGCGTCGGAAAGGAAAGTCGTGAGCAAAAAGCGCAAGTGGAAACAGCCCGAAGTTGTCATCGAGGAAGCCACCGGCAAACGTATCCGACGCCTGGTTGTTCAGGGACCACCCGCCCCAGACTCCAACGATTTCGGCATACTCATTTTCTGTGACGATGACACGCTGGTTGCGATTGATCTTTCGGTGCTGTTCCGCTTCGGCGTCAACTACGAAATCACCATCGATGGAGAATTGGAAACCGCCAAGGAACACCCCAAACGTTTACTCGAAGGCTGGCAGAGAAAATGAGCAAAACACGTAAAAAGGCGATTGATTTAGAACGGCAAGGTGATGTTGTTATCGAGTACGGAGCCAAGGGAAAAACGGTGGATCATATCCGATTTTCTCGCTCAGATATTCGCACATTGTTTGTCATGGTGGCCTTCACCGACCGCACAGAATGGGCCGTCACCTTCGATTCCGTTTCAGTGGCAAAGGTCACTGTTTCTGCTCCAGATGGGGGAGACCTTGGAGACCTGGAACCTGTTGCCGAAAGCAGCTACATGCGGCTGCCCGATGGCTACAGCCCCTTTCAATGGGATCAGATCGAAACACCCAAAGCGCGCAAACCCCGTAGGCGGTCTAAATGAGCCAACAAACTGCTCGGCCAAAATTTGCTTCGATCAAGGTCAATGAGGCTGTCGGTAAGCGCATCCGCGAACTTATAGTGGAGGGCAGTTCCGATCCTGACTCCAACGACTTTGGTGTGAGTCTGTTCTTTGATGACGACACGCAGATTTTTCTTAATCTGGCAGCTCGCCTGAGTTGCGGCGTTCGCTATGAGCGCGAAGTAGATGGGGAGCCGGAAATCGTAAGGGAATATCCGCAACGGCTGCTGGTGAATGAATGAAAGACTCCGAGGCAGACCGTGCTGTGTTGGTCATTGACGAGGCAATGGGAAAGCGAATCAGCCGATTGCTCCTGGCTGAGCCGTATCCGAAATCTCGGGAGATATATCTGGTGATTGAATTCGATGATGACACCGAAATCGAGATCGATATTGATGTGGCATCTCGGCTGTTCTTTGGTATCAAGCATCATGCACGCGATGCCAACGGAGAAATGGAGCCGGTCAAAGAGCAGCTCAAAGGGTCGATTCGCTCGCTCGTAAAGCAGCAGGGCGGCCAGTGACCTTGCATAGGGATGGGCGAATTCTGTGGGGAGAATCGCCCATAGGCACCGGCGGCTCTCCATTTCCCAGGTCTGCGCAAAGGGAGCCGCCAGTGTTCACCATCCAGAGGGGATTCGATGAAGAAACGCAACCCGGAGTTTATCGCCACAGCTTCGGCTCTAACGGTCCAGCAGTTGGTCTTCCAATTCACGGACGGTATGCAGCGAGCAAATGACGCGTTATTGAGTCTTACCAAATTCAAGCAATTTGCACACCAGATACAGTCTTTACGCGAGGACGCAGCACAACTGCGAGAGTTTCGCGGCGACATACTCGACTATGTTCTGGAGACGTGGCGGGATGTGGAAACGGACGAGGCCGATGACCTGCGAGCGAAACGAAGAGCGCAGGAACGGCGCGAACAAGAAGCCGATCTAGCCTCGATAGCTAAGGCCCAAGTCCGATTGAAGTCAGGGAAACTCCCACCAATCACCGGACACTCGAAGACCTCAAAGAACGCGAAGAGCAAGAAAGTTTAAGCTCCGAGCGCGAACTGAAACAACGGCGGGGTGAGGTTTACCGTTCTTCCCGCGTGAAAATAGATCACGTCAGCATCCGGTGATCGCGGCCACATGCCAGTCGCGCCGCTGAGTTCCCGGCATGTTGTACCTCACGCTAATGCGCGGCGGCCAACACGGAAATGCGTGGCACTCGGATTTGATTCTCGCGCTTGCGTGTTTGGGCAATGTCGTAAGACGACTGCATCCGCATCAACGTATCCATCCTCACGCCAAAGGCCTTCTCGATGCGGAGCGCCATATCCCCGGAGAGGTCAGCCTTGCCATTGAGCAGACTGGATAGCGTAGGCCGCGATACGCGCAATGCTTGTGCCGCCGCCGTGACCGTCAGCCCTGCGGCCTCGATAATCTCCGTCCGAATGAAATCCCCAGGATGGGGCGGATTCTTCATAGGCATAGCGTTTTCTCCTTCGGCCTAGTGGTAGTCCTCTAAATTCACGTCACAAATCTCGCGTTCGGTTGTGTCGATACGAAAGGTCAACCGGCGATTGGCGGTCACGCTCAGGCTCCATGCACCCTTGCGGTCGCCGGTCAGAGTATGCGCCTTCCATGAGGGAAGCATCCGCAACTCTTCCGGGTCTTCCATGTCGTCCAGAAAGGCGAATATTTTGCGGAGTTTGTCCACGGTGTCGGGCGGAACGCCTTTAGTGGCGTCGTCCGTGTAGAGCCTCTTCAAACCCTTATGGACGAAGTTGCGTATTCTCACCTGAACAACTGTAGCCTGTAGCCTAACACTTGTCAAATGCCGAAACGGGCGTTTCAAGTCGTTTCCATGCTTTTTTGGGGAAGAGTCCCTTCTCTCACTCCAGCCGTCGCCGCCGTCTTCCGCGATCATCCGAGGGGAGCCTGTATTCTGTCCAGCAACCCCCGTCCCTAAATATCAAAGCAATGCGGAAGTAGACCTAAATTTCTTCTTTTATCAAGTGCCCCCGCTTCATGCGGCTTTATGGCAGAACCGGTCGGAACCCGTCAAGGCTCTCCGCTGCGCTGCGATGAACGGGCTTGAGACTGCCCGGCCTTGACCGAACCCGCCTCGCCTCTGCCCGCCGCGCAAGACATGAAGCGGGGGCACTCAACAAAAGAAATTTGGTTGAGAGCCAAAGGCGAAAAGCCCTCCTTCACAATCTCGCCCCACGCGGGCAGCGCAGGAGAGCAAAACGTCATGGCATACCGCAACTATCGCAATGTAACCACCAACAGCAGGACGAGCATCTACCAGACCGTCACCGACCGCATTATTTCCAGCCTCAAGGCTGGCGTGATTCCGTGGGAGAAGCCATGGAAGTCGCCGCGCTACGCGGGCGGCCCCTTCCCGCGCAACTTCTACACCGGCAAACCCTACCGTGGCATCAATATTCTCTTGCTTTGGTCGAGCGAATACAGCTCCCCGTTCTGGGTCACCTTCAAGCAGGCGCAGGCGCTGAAAGGTACGGTTCGCAAAGGCGAGCACGGAACGCCGATTGTCTTTTACAAGCAACTCCCCGAACATGCGAAGAATGACGAAGACTCTACCGGGGAGCGCGCTCCTTTCGTTCTCTGCCATTACACGGTTTTCAACGTGGAGCAGTGCGACGGTCTCACGCTGCCTGAAATCTCGCAGCCTGCCATTGCGCCCGAGGTTGACGAAGACGAACTCTGCGAGAGCATCGTCACCGGATGGAAGAGCCGCCCCGCGCTCTACCTCAACAGCCCCACCGAATACCGCGCTTATTATCGGCCCTCTACCGATTCCGTCCACATGCCTGCTCGTTCCCGCTTTGCGGATGCTCCGCACTACTACAGCACCCTATTTCACGAACTGGTCCACAGCACCGGCCACGAAAGCCGCCTCAACCGTACTTTTGGCGCTCGCTTTGGCGATGAGCTTTACAGCAAAGAGGAATTAGTCGCTGAGATGGGCGCGGCTTTCCTTTGCGCCAACGCGGAGATTGCCAACGAACACACCGACCGCAATACCACTGCTTATATCCAAAACTGGATTGAAAAGCTGGAAGAGGACAACCGCCTTATCGTTCATGCGGCTGCCAACGCGCAGAGAGCCGTGGACCTGATTCTCGGCAGCACGTTTGAGGAAGAAAAGGAGACAACCGAAAACGCGGGGATGCCGCTGTCAGCGGCATCCCCGCGACCGTTGCGATGAGTATCGTTCCGCCGATCTACGGCCACTGCTCATCTCTGAGCAGTGGCCGGGATGCTTATCGTGCATTCAGGTACTCCGAGGGCGTCACAATGCGCGTTCCACTGTACGCGCCAAGAGTCAATAAATCTTTGTCGCCTGCAACCAGCAAATCCGCTTTCGCAAGGGCGGCGCACTCCAGAAACATATCGTCGTGGGGATCACGGCATGCCTTCATCGTGCCTCGAATTTTTACACGGACTCCGCGCGCCAGAATCGCTTGCAGTGCCGATGTTGCCCGGTGTTGCTCCCAGGAGAACTTCTCCGTCAGGACGCGCACAATCTCGGCGTCAATCTCATCGCAGGTGGCAATCACGTCTTCGCGCATCGCTCTTTCGAGTGCCAGAGTTGGCGTGCCACGACGTTTCGCAAACTGAAGCGCGGAAATCCAGACGTTTGTGTCGATGACGACGATCACCCGTTAGACCTTACCCTGCGGCGGCGCGGCTTCTCGGCACGCACTTCGTTAATCAGCCGGGGCACATCGGCCTCGGTGTAGCCGCTGGGGTTGCGGCCTGCCGCATATTCGCCCAACTCATCCAGCGTCCGCCGCGCCTGCTCTGCGGAGTATGAGCGGAAGGCTTCGCGGAATAGCTCGCTCATCGTGCGGCTGTCCCGCTGAGCCAGCGCCTCGGCCTTCTGCGCGAGTTCAGGTGGCAAGCTGATCGTGTAGACCTTCGATTTCCTTGCAGCAGCAGTAGCCATACCTGAATATTACACTGTAATGGATTCCATTACAACCAAATGGGACGTGCTGCCTGCTCACTTGGAGCATCCGTGATTGCCCCGTTCTACTATGGGGTATAGCTCCAGAGATCATCTAGGTTCCCATAAGCTCCTGTCGAATCGTGGCCTGACCCACCCAAAAGCCAAAGGTTGCCGCTTGGATCAGTCCAAGAAATCGCACTAGAGCGTCCCCCCGGGGAGTTGCTTATTGCGGCTGTCCCTTGAGTGCCGTAGGTTCCAGATGGACCGCCGGTCCCGCCCTGTGCAGCGCCGACGGAGTTGCTTCCGCTTTGCCATGTCCAGGTTTTGCTGGTCGTACTAAATTTCCAAAGATCGTTAAGAGAACCCGCTGTTCCGCTTGCGTCGCAACCCAGTCCTCCGAAGAGCCAAAGGTTACCGCTGGCGTCGATCCAGGAGGCGGCCGCGTTGCGGCCGCCAGGCACATTGGCGGCAGCGGCAGTTCCTTCTGTGCCGTAGACTCCCGACATGCATGAGTCCGGTCCAACATTCGGGCCGACCGTACCGGTTCCACTGACCCACGTCCATTCCTTGCTCGAAGGACTAAACTCCCACAGGTCGTTCAAATCGTATTCAGCTCCGGTCGAATCGTAGCCGAATCCCCCAAAAAGCCAGAGGTTGCCGCTGTTGTCCGCCCATGAAACAGCGTTGTAGCGCGCACCGGGAACATTTCCGCTGGCAGCCGCTCCCAAAGTGCCGTAGAAACCCTTGCCATCGATTGCGCTACCCCCGCTCATCCATGTCCATTCCTTACTTGAAGGGCTAAACTCCCATAAGTCATTGAAACTGCCAAAGACTCCGTTGGCGTCGAGCCCCTGTCCTCCGAATAGCCAAAAGTTGCCGTTGCTGTCTTTCCACGAGACCGCATTACTGCGGGCACCAGGAACATTGGTCGACGCCGCTACCCCGAGCGAGCCATAATTTGCTTTTCCGAGAACCAAGTTGCTTCCGCTCACCCAGGTCCATTTTTTCGTCGTAGGAGCGTATTCCCACAGATCATTCAGGTAATAGTTTTGCCCCATCGAGTCGTAACCCTGACCGCCGAAAAGCCAGAAATTCCCGCCTGTGTCAACCCAGGAAACGGATACCCCGCGACCGCCTGGAACGTTGGTAGAAGCTGCTGTGCCTTCTGTCCCGTATCTGCCCGATTGATCGCAGGGCATCGTATCGCAGCCGCTCACCCACGCCCATTCTTTTGAAGCCAGACTATATTCCCATAGGTCGTTATCCGGCCCATTGCCGCTGCCTCCAAACACCCAGAGATCGCCACTACTGTCGATCCATGAGGCACCACCCAGGCCCCCCGGCGTGTTACCAGGGGACGCAACGCCCTGAGTGCCATACACGATTGGCACCCCGTTGACGACCTTATCGCTTCCTCCGACCCACGTCCACTCCTTAGCGGTTACCGGCGGTGGTGGTACCGTGCTGACGGAATTTCCCCCGCCGCACCCAGCGCTGAAGAGGACGACAAAACTCAAAGCAAGAGCAGGAATTGCGGATGGGCAGCATTGGAGCTTTTTAGGCGAGGTCACATCGTCCCCTTCGATAGCCTTCACTTGGAACTTTTCTTGATGACTATCGCAATTCTACGTTCGGCGGTTTAGGCCATGCAAGAACTTGACCGAGAGGTTTGTGACTCTTCACAGGCCGACACCACCGACGCCCGAGAATTGGAGGCGCAATATGGCAACCAAGTGCGATTAGCGGCAATGGAGAAAAAACTACCGCGCGTCGAGGGCTTTAAGACGAGTCTGAGCAAGCGCAAACGCCTCGATAGGGCTAACATTTCGTTCGGGCTTCAGAATCCGCTTATAAGCACCGATGGCAGCGTCGCGCACCCCATATTGCTCATAGATGAGACCAAAGCCCAGCCAAATCGGATCGTTGGGCTCAACAAGATTCCCACTCGACATCGCTTGAAGAAGGAGCTGTCGGGCTTCCGCTGTTCTGCCCTGCGTGGCGTAGATACAGGCCAAGGTATGAAGTTCGGCAAAACTGGTACCTTCGCTGAGCAGGTTCGCCCGCTCCGCAGCTTCTACTGACCTCGAATCCGTAGTTCCATCAAAAAGACTCAGCCAGGCATATGCGTTGTAATCGACAACCAGCGCATGGCCGCTATCAAGCAACGTGCGCAGGCTTTCGCGTGCACGAACGAAATCGCCCTCCGCTTCCGCCTCCACTGCCATTTGCACAAGCAGCTCGCGGTCATTCGGTTTTTTTGCTAGGCGACTTTGAAGCATCGATTTCCATGAAGGCCAGTCGTGGACAAGACTGTCGGCTCCGCCTGCAAGGCGGACCACTGCGGCTGAATCTGGATATTGACGCAGCAGCTTGCGAGTGATCAATGTTGAGTTAGGACCGTCACCCAAATGCAGGTAGATATGGGCCAGCACAGCATCCAGATTGGCGCGAGCAGGACCTTCAGGAGATTGATTACGTTTGGAGATCAAGTATGGCAAAAGCGCCGCACCATCTGCGCTGTCCATCAAGAGCGACGCTGCTGCTGTCTTGATTGCATCAAGGCCTTTGCTTCGCCCGCTGGTCCAAAGCCGCGCAAAAGGAGCGTCTTCAATGGGACTATTCCCAGTTCCCACCTGGTACTGGTCACGCTTCCAGTCCAGAAGCGACCGCGCTACGGCCTCTTGACCGTGTTGAAGTAAATACAGCGCCTCCGCTCCAACCGGTGCGGAAGCATTACCCTCAGCAACAATCCTAAAGCCGCCATCCTCTTTGACAACGAAGAAGCGCTTGGATACAGACATGATTTGCAAATCGATTCGATAACCTGGTTGATCGCTCGGCTCGACAATCAATTTCATCGTTCCAAGAACAATGTCCCGCATCACTATGAGAGGAAGGCCTGTCTTTATCGACAATTGATGCAATGTGCCGACTTCTTCGTTACTTCTCCTTGAAATAGATGCCCATTCGTTTGGGTCAGAATAGGCGTGCCGAGATACACATGCAGAGAGAACAGCATCTGTCAGATTGCCGGTCAAGGTTGTCGTCAGATGCTTCTGGATGGGGCTTCTTGGGTCGGAATCAGGTAAGGACTCGCCCTGGTACGGCTTAATTGAGCGTAGGACCTGAATTTTGTGCAGGGTCACACCGGAATCTCCCTGCACTTCAATTCCAGCCTCAAGCAGGTCCGCAGCCTGAGTATAGAGGCGCATATTTGTGAGGCCCGCGGCTGCGAAATTGAGCGCCGCATTCCTTCGCTTGGTATCGCCGGTAATCTGATTTGCATGTGCAATTGCAATAGCGGAGCCCTGGTCCGCCGCAATGGCGGCGATGGCGATGCCTTCCCGAATGGGCGATGATGAGACGGCATCAATCTCCGTGATGACCTGTTTGAACTGCCCGGAATAAAACAGGTCAATCAGAATGTTGTCCTCCACGTCTGGTTCGACAGGGTTCTGGCGCGCCTTGATGTAGCGGTAGATTTCAATTGCATCGGCCAGGTGGGAATTCGGGGCGTATTGTATGCCGTCCTCGTTGAATTCGAGGTCATTCGCGAGAGTATACCTAACCTCGAGATCGCTGGGATCAAGCTCTATGGCCTTACGATACGCGGCTATAGAACCGGTATAGTCATAACCCTTTCCATAATCCACACCGATCGAGTTATGATGGAGCACCCAACCCAATGCACTGTAAGCGAGTGAAGATTGCGGAGCAATCTGCGTCACTTTGAGTGCTTCATCGCGGGCGGTGTCTCCCATCCCCGCGTCGGACAAGGTATAGGCCAGCTTCACATAGTTTGCAGGGTCTTCTGGATGAGCTTGGATCAGCGCTTGTGTGGCGGCAATCGTTTCCCTGACTTTGCCTACAGAAAGATCAGTGGTCGCGGATTGAACCGACGAAGATTCCTTCGGAGCCGGTGAATCTTGCGCAAAGAGTGGAGAAACCGTGAACGCAGCAAGCAATACTGCGTAATGACACGAACTCAGGTGTGGTGAATGAAAACTCATCGCCGTACGGTCCTCATTATGCCAACTGCCAATTTTCGCAGACCCATATCCCAACTGTCATCAACGGCTGAACTTGCCGGACGACCAAAGTTAGCTTTTTGTTAAGAACGACTGAATATAAGACACTCCCCGGACAGTTGAGATGATAAGCCGAGACCGGGCTTCGGCTACGCTGCTGCAATCCGGGGAATGTCAGCGTCTGGATTACAGGCCCAAACCAATTCTCTTGCCTGCTCACTTCTCTCCAGCCGTCCTGCCCGGTTTTGCTTCGGACCAATTGCATTTTATGGAGGTGCCGTTGTCTTCCACCGCATGTGGCCGTTCTGTTCGCAAGGTTTGGTTTTTCGTATTTGCGATGTCGTCTTGGCCGCTCCCGGCTCGTGAGAGCCAAGTGCTTCCCAATTTATTGGGCAGGATGATTGCGAGGAATAGGTCGATTGTGAATATATACCCCTAATCGAGCCTAGCCTTGCCTATCGCTATTGACATCACAGGCGGGAGGAACTTGGAAGTCGTAGAATAAGCTCGTCCATCCACAAAAAGCTCAAAACGGCGAAATAGGAATCGGAAACTGGGGATTCGCATGGGAAACGGAATGAAGCTATCCTTCTTCTTCGCAGGACTGGCTACGCTCACGCTCGTGGGGTGTGGTGGGTCATCGGCTACAACACCTGTTTCCGCAGTTCATAACCAATGGACTTGGGTCGCAGGTTCGAACATCGCCAATCCACTTGGGAATTATGGCACGCAAGGAACAGCTGCAAAAAGCAATTTTCCCGGGGGGCGATCCGGCGGTTGCGTGCGGAGCGACAGTTCTGGCAACGTTTGGCTCTTTGGTGGTTCAGGCAAAGGATCGACAGAAAGCTCGGTCGAATATCCGGCCCTCAACGATCTCTGGAAATATAACGGTGGACAATGGACCTGGGAGAGCGGCTCGAAGGATGGGCTTCAGGCAGGGTCGTACGGAACCATGGGCAGTGCATCTCCAAGCAATGTACCTGGAGCACGGGTTGAGGCTTCGTGCTGGATTGATGGGAGCGGCAGTTTCTGGCTTTTCGGCGGTATGGGGATGGACTCCGCAGGAACCTACGGCATTCTCAACGACCTTTGGAAGTACAGCGGGGGCCAGTGGGCCTGGATAAGTGGATCGAACATAGCCAATCAGCCCGGCAGCTATGCACAGCAAGGAAGTGCATCCACTGCTAATGTTCCAGCGGCGCGTCAGGATTCGGCGGTTTGGACAGACAAAGCTGGCAAGGTTTGGCTCTTTGGCGGTGGTTCGTTGAATGGAGTCCGACTGAACGATCTCTGGACATTCGACGGAAGGGAATGGACATGGGTGAGCGGCACGTACAATGCCAGCCATCAAGGGGTATATGGGACTTTGGGCACAGCAGCCGCCAGCAATCTGCCAGGAGGACGAGACCGCGCAATGAACTGGATCGATAGCAGTGGTAACCTTTGGCTGTTCGGCGGCATTGGTTTCGACTCATCCGCTAATACCCTGGGCGATGTCCCGCTAAACGACCTATGGAAATATAGCAGTGGCCAATGGACGTGGGAGGGTGGATCAAACGTAGGTTATGGGAACGCGACTTACGGAACAAAAGGCGTTGCTGCAGCCGCTAACGCACCGGGAGCTAGGTACGGGGGCGTGACATGGGCAGATGCAGAAGGAAATTTCTGGCTGTTTGGCGGCAGCGGGCTCGATTCGGCGAACGGGGAAGGCGAGTTGGCAGACCTGTGGAAGTACAGCAACGGTCAATGGACGTGGATGAATGGATCGAATGTAATCGGGCCTGAGCCTGTCTTTGGCACCCAAGGAAACCCTGCTGCGGCGAATACACCTGGCACCTGGTCAGGAGAGGAGACCTGGACCGATTCGGCCGGAAACCTCTGGATGTTCGGCGGGTATGGTAATGACTCAACCGGGGCAGTAGGCGTTCTCAATACCCTGATGGAGTACCAGCCCTAATCGAGCCAAGGCCATCAAGACCTTTCTCCATTCGATTGACGGGGTAATCGAATGGGGGTGAACAGTTCCACTACTAACAGGGAACGTCTGATGAAATTCTCGGAGATTGCGAACCGTCTGACGGGTATCTCTACGCCATTGGGCGGGGCATCTTGGCAGCCTGCCGAGATGGAGGTCGCAACGGCCCGCCGGGTGATCGCTTTCCTTGAGGATCGGCGTGTGCTGTTCGAGCCGAGCGAGATGGAAGTGCCGTCGCACTGCGTTCACTCGGTAATCGAAATCCGGCATCGCCTCAGCGATGAACTGGGCAAGCTGGACGGCAACGGCTCCGAACTGGCCGCGAGTCTGCGGGCGATGCGGGCGGGTTGCCGGAAATTCCTTGAGCGGGTGGGGAATGACGGGAGCGACGGCATTCACCGCGCCAACGGCTGGGGCTTTCATAGCTGGACCTTCGGGAGAGCACTCGGGGAGTTGCGGGGGACGTTCGGCATCCACGTAGCGAAGATTGCCGCCGCGTTCAAGCTGGACGTGGAGGACCGTCTGGCCTCCATCCTGCCTGCGAATGCTGAGACCGATACTGGCGACGATGACCGGCTGTTCTCCAAGCTCTACCTGTAAGCCATCGCCTGGGTTATTTTCGTAGGATCGCCGCCCATGCGGCCAGCGCGCTGATAACGGAAGCCAGGGCGGAAATTAGTGCCAACAGCCATAGGCGGGACTCACGGTTGGCTCGTTCTGCTTCGATCACCCGTTGCTGTAGCTCATCATCGGAGGCGCGTTGAATACGTCCAGACGAACTTGCAGTGATCAGACCGCCTTGGATATCAATCCCAAGTTTTTGCGCCCGCTGTTCTAGTTCTTGCCCCTGAAGAAGCTGCTTGGTCATGTGGGCTGTGTACTGCGCGGTGAGGTGGCGGTGCTGAGTTCGGTTTCAGAGCCAGCATCCCCAAGAACGCGCTGCCTACGGCATCGGTTTGAGGATGACACGTCACCCCAGATTGGGTGCTGCAAGGTTGCCGCAGGTTCCTGCGGCGGGAACGTGTTGAAAATGGGCGGCTAAGAGGACAAATTTGTGGAAACGGGGTACTCTGATAGCAACCTGGCGTTGCTGATGGGGTAACTTGATGACTCCCCTCCCCTTAGCAAGAAAACGGCTCTGTTCGGCCCGTTGCCCGGCACGTTGCGGCACGCGGCTATCGTGCGGCCTGAATCCCGATCTCCATCCCCAGCCCAATCGAATCGGCGGTGAGCTATGAAAGCCCCGTTGCGTACCAAGTCCATCGGCACGAAGGTGAGCGAGGAGGAGTTCGCGGCGCTGGAGGCGACGGCGCGCGCGGCAGACATGACGCTCTCGGAATGGGTGCGGGCGGTGTTGCTGGCCGCGCCCGGTGTCGAGCTTCCCGACGACGAGGCGGCACTTGCGGGCCGAGTGACGCTGGCCGAGGTGCTGGCGCTGCGGACGCTGTTCCTGAATCTCCAGTTCCGGACAGGTAACGGCGGGCCAGGCCAGGGGCCGATAACCGAGGCCGAGATGCGGAGTCTGATCGAGCGGGCCGACGCGGTGAAGGGAGACCGGGCGCGAGAGCGGCTGGAGGTGGCGCGGAAGGCGTTCAGCAAAACGGGCGAGAAAGAGTCTAGGGAACCACAGGCAGAGGAGGGTTGAGCATGGCGGAATGGGGACGGAAGCAGTACGCGAAACCGTGGCCGAGCCGGGCACACGTGTGGACGTGGGGAGCATTTTTCCTTAGCGGCCTGTTCTTCGCCGGGATACTGACACTGGAGTATGAGGGGAGTTGGACGGCGGCGGAGCGGCTGTATCTGTCGGACTACCTGAAGAGCGGAGCGAGGGGCAAGGCGTCGGCGACGGCGCAGTCCAAGTACACGCTGCTGGAGGCGGTGGTCGGCAAAGGCCAGCGGCTCGTGATCGGAGACGAGATCGAGCCGGTTCCGGGGCCGGATGGCAGGCCGGGATACCGGCTGACCGAGGAGGGCGTGAAGGACGGCATCTCCCGGCTGATGTGGGTGCCAGGCGTCTTCAATGATCGTGGGCTGCACCGGGTGATGAGCGAGGCGGTGTACGCGGATCATGAGTCGTGGGACTTCTACAAAAAGCCGGTCTATCTAACGCTGGCGTTCTTCATGCTGGGGCTGTTCGTGGCGGTACCGAAGGACCGGGCGCGGCGGATGGTCTGGAAGCATGGGCGCAGGTTGCGCGGCCCGGAGCTGGTCACGACGGCAGAGTTCAATGCCAAGCTGGGCCACTCGAAAGGGCTGATGAGCTACCTGCCGGATGGGGTCACGTTCATCAACGAAGAGCGGACGTGGGCCGACAAACTGTTCCGCAAGAATGCCAGCCGATGGGCGCGCATCCCGCGCGAGCGGGAGGCGATGCACTTCCTGATCGTGGGCGACTCGGGCACGGGCAAATCGGCGGCGATCCGGCAGATGCTCGCGCAGATATGGGAGCGCGGCGAGGCCGCCATCGTGTACGACCCGGCAATGGAATATCTGCCGCAGTTTTACAGGGAATCGCGGGGCGATGTGATCCTGAATCCGTTGGACGCTCGGTGCCCGTTCTGGACTCCGGGCGACGAGGTTCCGCACGAGGCAGAGGCTCTTACCTTAGCTGCCAGCTTGTTCCCGGACCAGGGCCGCGAGAACCGGTTCTTCGTCGAAGCGCCGAGGAAAATCTTCGCTCACTTGCTCAATCTGAAACCGACGCCGGAGCAACTCACGTACTGGATGTCGAACGCGGAAGAGATCGACAAGCGCGTCGAAGGGACGGAGCTGCAAGCGATGATCGACCGCCACGCGGCAAACCAGCGCAGCGGTGTCCTTGGCTCTCTCAACATGGTCGCGGATGCGTTCAAGCTGCTGCCCAGGGAGGCAGAAGCGAAGCGGCGCTGGAGCACGGTTCAATGGGCCGCAGAGCGCAAGGGCTGGGTGTTCCTCACATCGAAGCCGACCATGCGCGAGAGGATGCGCCCGCTGATGAGCCTATGGCTGGACCTGCTCGTGTTGCGGCTGATGAACGACGGCGAGATGGCAGGCCGCAAGACGTGGTTCGTGCTGGACGAGCTGGCCAGTCTGCAACGGTTGCCGCAGTTGATGACGGCGGTGACGGAGAACCGGAAATCGAATAACCCGATGGTCCTTGGCTTCCAGGGCAAGGCACAGGTGGAGGCGCTGTACGGCCACGTGGCCGAGGCGATGTTGAGCCAACCGGCAACGAAGATCTTCCTCAAAACCAGTGAACCGTATGCGTCGGAGTGGATCTCGAAGGCCATCGGCGAAGTCGAGATCGAGCGGTTCCGGGAGTCGCGCACGGTAGGCCGGTTCCCGCGCAACTCGGAGAGCGAGCAGCGGGAGATTACGCGCGAGCCGCTTGTGATGGCTTCAGAGGTCGGAGGTCTCGACCCGCTGCATGGGTACATGAAGCACGGCAATCTGGTTTTGCGGATGCGGTTCCCGTACATCGAGCTTCAATCGAATGCGGAGAAGTTCATCGAGCGGAAGGTGACACCGCAAGCGGCAACGCCGGCGAGAGCGCCGCAGCCGGTGACGGCGCACGGTGGCGGGCCAGGCAATGGCTCAAGCGGGCAGCCAGCGCCGCAACCCAAGCCGCCGAAGGCTGTCCAAAAGAAGCATGAGCAAGAGCAACAGCCCGCAGCGGTGAACGAACAACATCCGTTCTTCGAGTGAAGCCATGATTACTCTGTCAAAGCCGATCAGTTCCGGCCAGGCGCAGGCGTATCACAAGCAAGAGTTCGCCAATGCGCGGGAGAACTATTACACAGAGGGCGACCGTGTGCGCGGTGAGTGGCAAGGCAAGCTGGCCGAGCGTTACGGGTTGCGCGGCGAAGTGCAGGAGCAGCAGTTCGCACGCTTAAGCGAAGGCCAGCACCCGGAGACGGGCGAGCAGCTTGTGCGGCATCAGACGGCCCGAGAGTATGTGAACGCGCAGGGCGACACGGTGCGCACGATGGAGCACCGGGCCGGATGGGATGCGACGTTCAGCGCGCCGAAGTCTGTCTCGCTGACGGCGCTGGTTGGCGGCGACGACCGCGTGAGAGAGGCCCACAGGGAGAGCGTGCGCGTGGCGCTCGACGAGATGGAGAAGTATGCGCAGGCCCGCATGGGTGGCAATGTCCCGGCGCAGACGACGGGCGCGTGGGCTGTCGCCAAGTTTGAGCATGACTCCAGCCGTCCGGTCGATGGGTACGCCGCGCCGCAGTTGCACACACACGCGGTCGTCTTCAACGTGACCGAAACGGCGGACGGTCAGACGCGGGCGTTGCAGCCGCAGGAACTATACAAGACGCAGCAGTACGCGACGGCGGTCTATCGTTCAGAGATGGCGGCGCATTTGCAGAGGCTCGGTTACGAAATTGAACGCGGCGAGCATGGGCAGCCGGAGATCAAGGGGTACACGCGCGAATATCTGGAGGCATCGAGTCCACGACGGCAACAAATCGAGGAGCACATGGGGACGGCGGGCGTGCGTGGGGCTGGTGCCGCGCAGATCGCGGCGCATCAGACGCGGGATGCGAAGCAGCCGCTCTCGCACGACGAAGTGCGCGAGCAGCATCAGAGACTCGCTGCTCAACACGGTCATCAGCCGCAGCACGTTGTCAGAGAGGCGACGCAGCGGCCCAGTGTGGAGCTGAAGCCGGAGCAGTCGGGAGTCGCCGCGCACGAGGGCGTGAACTATGCGCGCGAGCGCGGCATGGAGCGCGAGGCCGTAGCCGATGAAAGAACACTGATGCGCGATGCCCTGAAGCACACGATGGGCGAGGCGCGGTTGCCGGAGGTACGCGCCGAGTTCGAGCGGCGTGTGCAGTCGCATGATCTGATCGAAGTGGAGCGCAGGCCAGGTCTCCCAGGCCGCGCGTTCACGACCGGCGAAATGCAGGGTTACGAGCGTGAGCTGATCGAGCGGATGAAGCTGGGGCAAGGCACCCGCGAGGTGTTGGCCGATGGCAACGTGCGGCTGCAGACGATGGAGCAGCACGCGCATCTGAGCGTGAGTCAGCGGCAGGCGGTTGAAACGGTGTTGACGAGCCGCGATCAAATGACGGCTCTTGAAGGCGTAGCCGGGGCCGGGAAAACTACTTCCTTAGCCGCCGTTCGTGAAGCCGCCCAGCGCGCGGGCTACGAGGTCGAAGGACTCGCGCCGACATCGAGGGCCGCGCAAAAGCTCGCCGAAGCTGGCATGGAGACGCAAACTCTGCAAAGGCATCTGGCGCGCGGCGGGCAGCCGGACGACGGACAGAAGCGGTTCTATGTGGTCGATGAGTCGAGCATGGCGAGCACGAAACAGATGCACACGTTCGTCGAGCGGCTAAAGGAAAATGACCGTGTGCTGTTCGTTGGCGACGTGCGCCAGCATGAGGCCGTCGAAGCTGGCCGACCTTATGCGCAGTTACAAGAGGCCGGGATGCATACGGCCAGGCTCGATGAAATCATCCGACAGAAAGACCCGGCTCTCAAAGAAGCCGTGGGGCAGCTTGCGCGCGGCGAAGTGCGCGAGGCCATCGGCAATCTCAATCAACAAGGCCGCGTGCATGAGATCGGCGACCGGCAGGAGCGCATCAGCGAAATTGCCCGCGAGTACACGCGCTCACCTGAAAAGACGCTCGTCGTCTCGCCAGACAATGCATCACGTCGCGAGATCAACGACGCCATCCATCGCACGATGCAGAAAGAGGGCAAGGTCAGCAATAACGAGCAGCGCGTGCATGTGCTCTACGCACGGCAGGACGTGACGGGGGCAGACCGGCAGCACGCGCAGAACTACGGGCGCGGCGACGTACTGCGCTACTCGAAAGGCAGCAAGCCTCTCGGCATCGAGCCGGGAGAATATGCGCGTGTCGCGCGTGTGGACCGCGAAAGCAACACGCTCACAGTAAAGCGGCACGGCGGCGAAGAGCTGAGCTATGATCCTCGCCGCTTGCAGGGGGTGACGGTCTACCGCGACAGCGAGCGCAAATTCGCGCAGGGTGACCGCGTGCAACTCACGGCCCCGTACCATGAACAGAAACTCGCTAACCGCGAACTGGCGACCATCGAGCGGATCGAGGGCAACGGCAATCTGAAACTCCGCACGGACTCGGGGCGCGAGGTCGAGTTCAACGCGCGGCAGCATCCACATCTCGATTACGGTTATGCGGTGACGAGCCACAGCAGCCAGGGCCAGACCGCAGACCGAGTGCTGATCCACGTGGACACGGAACAGGCTCCCAGCGAACTCGTCAACAGCCGCATGGCCTATGTGTCGGTATCGCGCGCTCAGTTTGACGTGCAGATGTACACGAACGATGCGAAGGCGCTGGGATACGAGTTGAACCGTGACGTGTCGCATCCAACCGCAATCCAGCAGGAGCCAGCGGCAACACAGAAAATTGAGCCACAATCTATCGGGATAGAAATTTCCCAAGGGCTGAGCATTGGATAAACGAGACGCTGTCGTGGGTAATGGTGTAATTCCCGGGCTGCCGACAACTTGGCCGGAGTGAATTTCAAGCTATACCCCTGAGGATTCTGCTTGCAAAGGCGAAGAGGGAGGCGAGCCAAAGCATCTGTACGGCGTTGATCTTGCAATATGCTCCAACTGGCCTACAATTGCCTGGGATCTGTTGTCCAAGCAGAGATTCAGACCAACGGTGGATTCCAGGGAAAGGGTGCTTCCTTCGTGAGACTCTCTGTACGTGTTGTTTTGTTCGTGATCCTCCTGACAGTCCGAGGGGTAAGCGCTCAACCTACCGAAGCTGATGCGACATGTCCTGGACTGAAATTCGAGATTGGAATCCCAGAAGATATCGTTCGGCCTCAATCCGAAGTGCCGCTTGAAATGAAGCTCACTAACGTCACGCACGGGGAAGTCTGGCTTGCGGACAGCGACCGAGACTTTTGGTCCTACGACTTCGAATTGAGAGACGCACAGGGTTCTCAGGTCCCGCGAACAGCGGGGTGGATGCTAGCTATTTCGCAGCGCCCAACGAACGTCACAATGAGTGTGTCCATGCCACTTGCCGCCGGTGAATCGCTGGCCAGAATTGCTGTACTTGAAGAACTTTTCGATCTGAGCAAGCCTGGTCAATACACACTTCGAGTTTCTCTTGACTCCTACGGATGCGGTAACAAAGCTTCCCACGTCACGTCTAACTTGATCCACTTCACAGTTGGCGTATCCTCAAAACAGCCCTCAACCTCACAAGCTGGAATATCTGTTCTGCTAAGTGCGACCCGAGCCCGCTTACCCGTCGGATGGGCGGCCCCACTCGATATTGTTATTCAGAATAATAGTAGCCATCCGGTAAGATGGGCTGTTGATGCCCCCCCGAACATGGCACCAGATGAATTCCTATCCGGGGTTGAAGTCTTCGATGCCGCAGGCAAGCCTTGTCCCCCAACCAGGCAACTCGATTCAAATTGGGGCTTCTCGCGTTATTGGGGTCTCTCGCGTTTCCGCGATGCTGTTTCGACAGTGGAAATTCCTCCCGGCAAAAACGCCGAACAAATCCTCTTGATCGGCGATGTATTCGACATCGGCAAGTCCGGCAAATATCGAGCAAAGTTAGCTCTGTGGGACCCGACGAGTAAACGGCAGATCGAATCCAATCTGGTCTCCTTCGAAATCGTAGACACAACATCTTCACGTACTCTTCCAAAGCAACCTCCGTTTGTCGTAACCCTCCAGTCGGCACATTTAGACCCGCCCAATCCAGGCAACGTACTGATCTGCATGGGCAACATTTCCGACCACGACATCCGACTAGACAATAGCGCCTTGAAGGACTTTGTTACTGTCGAAGCTGCCGACGGAACGACGGCCAAGATGAACGAGGCGAGGCTAGAGGATTGGAATCCGGAAAATCTCAAGAAAGTCATTGCTGGTTCAATACAAAGCAATACATGGGATATGGTGAAGCCTCGGAAGGCCCTCTGCGGCGGGATCGGTGTCGGCGTAATCTACAATCTTTCAAAAGTGGGTCCATACAGGGTTCGCATCGATCGTTACGACGAACCCAATGCAACGCCAGGGCAGAAACTCGGCGAGTTGCCTATCGTTCATTCAAATTGGCTTACGATATTTGAGAATTCCCCGAACGCCCCCGAAAGGTAGACGCAGTGGACTCGTGAACAGCTACATGGCCTATGTGTCGGGGTCGCGCGCTCAGTTTGACGTGCAGATGTACACGAACGATGCGAAGGCGCTGGGGTATGAACCGAGCCGTAACGTGTCGCATTCGACCGCGATCCAGCAAGAGCAAGTGGCAACACAGAAAATTGAGCCGCAACGGGTGCCATGGAAATTTCCCAGGGGCTAAGCGTTGGATAAACGAGACGCTGCCGTGGGCAATCGTGTAGTTTGCGGATCGGCGACAATCCTCTCGGAATCTTCAATCAGCAGCCCGGTACCGCAAGACCCGTTGTACTGAATTCAGGGGCCTAAAAGGAAGTCTTGTTAAGCACATCGGCGTTCCACTGAAGAACGCGCCCGTCTGCACAATGCTGATAGATTTGGCTCTGTTCAACAATAACTCCAGCGCCTCCGCAGCCGCCGAGTGTGCCTTCCATTCGCCCCATCGACGCATTCCAAATGCCAACGGTGTTTGGATGAACATATCCTATTATCGGCACGACTAACTGCTCGTCTCCGTGCCACCAGATCGGCGTTCCCCATACCGAATCATGCCATCCTACGGACCGCAGTTCCGTTAGTAGTCGTCCATTATGCGCATTCCTGACCGTCAAATGACCAGGCCTGTGATTACCGCGTGAACTGAATACAGCCAACAAATTACCCGTTGGCGAGAAAGCTGCGCTGTTGAGGGTACCTTCAATGCTCAGGGACGCGATGATTCGGTGAGTCGATGAATCCCACAGTCCGGCAGCGCCAGATGAATTGACCGTTACACCCAATTTCCAATCTTGCGATGGGAAATACTCGGTTGCCTCTGGAGGCACGAACCGCCGAGCATCTGTCTGCGTCCAAGCGTCGGTTTCATAGACGCGTATCTCAGGTGCATCCGTCTCAAGCAACAAAATGGTGCCAATCGGATTAAAGGCCATGTAGATAGGGCGAATCATCTTTCCAGCGACTGCTGAAACGAGTGTCTTGAATACCGGCGCGTCGTGACCCGTGCGATACGCACGAATCTCATAGCCGCCGTACACCAACTGCGAAGTGGCGAATATTGCCCCATTCGCGCTCTCGGCGAAAGATACTTGGGAATCGAAACTCAGATGCGGAAATAGGTCCGCAATGGTTATGGCGTTGGCGGATTCGGATTCCTTGCCAATTTGTTCCTCATCAAGAGTTCGAGATGGCGGAAGAACCGGCACACCAACTCTAATCATGGAATCCGTGACCCCGATAAGTTCAATCAACATATCTGGAAGCTTTGCGCGATCAAAGACGCGGACTTCAACATTCCCGCCCACCAGCGCCCGGACAACGACCCGGTCGCCTCGCGCAGGCAAACTGTGCCCATCGTTCGGCAGGTTGCGGAGGAAGGCTTGGAGATGTTCCATTGTTTCGGTTGGAAACTCCTTGGCTTCCCCGACTCCATTAGACTCTCCGCGATATGCAGGGTAGGCCATCCCAGAGGTAGTTACGTCAACGCTCTCCGAAGTGCCCCGACCACAGGGAGGCAAAGTAGTTCCGTCGAACCAAGTAAGAGTTAGCTGAAGAGGTTCAGCCGCTGGGCCACCCGACTTTCCCATGCTCTGATGAAATGCCTCTGTGAAGTTGTCATACGACGAGTCGTCGAAGCAGGGCGCTCGCGCTAGTCGGTTCTCTTGGGAATTGGAGTGAACCACAATGACCAAAAATAGCGTCATCGTTTGAAGAAACGTGGCAATGTATTGACGATGATGTCTCACTCAGAAGTGTCTCCGCCCGACTTGCTCTTAGACGCATTAAGTCTATATCCGTCAAGTGGGTCGGGATTCGGCTTTGGGGGTTGGTTTACCGGCAAATCGGAAACTGCGCCAAAACCCTGGTGTGGAGTTTCTGATCCGCTGCGGTGCCATCTTTATCATGGCCGAGCGGTGAAATTGGCAGCCACAGCAGACACGTGAACAGCCGCATGGCCCATGTGTCGGTGTCACGCGCTCAGTTCGACGTACAGATGTACATGAATGACGCGAAGGTGCTGGGGTACGAGTTGAGCCGCGACGTCTCGCACCCGACCGCGATCCAGCAGGAGCCAGCTGCAACACAGAGAATTGAGCCGCAGTCGGTAAGCATGCAGGTCACGCAAGGCCTGAGCGTGTGCTGACGAATGGTCGTCTGCCTTTTAGCGGTAGCACTTGCCGGTCATTCGTTACAATTGATTGGGTTCGAGCGAATTATGGAAAAAACAGTGATGGCAGCCTCCTTGAAGCGTATTTTTGTGCCGGTACTCCGAGAGCGCGGGTTCAAGGGATCATTCCCTCACTTTCGGCGTCCACGAACGGATCGAATTGACCTCCTTACATTTCAATTCAATCGCGGTGGAGGGTCTTTCGTCATAGAAGTGGCAATCTGTGCTTGTGAAGGTATGGTCATGCCTTGGGGAAAGCAAATTTCCCCGAAAAAAGTACAAGCATGGGATGTTTACCCACCCAACCGACCGAGACTTGGTTCAGGGAACGGGACTGAGGATGGGAAATGGTTCAAATTCGACGAGCGGATCGACACCGATGAGGTCGCTCGACACGCTACTTCTTATCTCGAAGAGGCGGAACAGTGGTGGAATTGCGCGCCAAAGTGGTGGTAATTTCATTGACGGCTTCTGTCAAAAGCCAATTTGACTGAAGATGAGCCAATTCCGGAAACTGCAATGGAAACGGCTGCTCTTCGGATCGGCCTTATTTTATGGTCTAATAGAGATATTGGCGGGTTGGCGGAACTGGCAGACGCAGAGGTCTCAAAAACCTCCGAGAGCAATCTCATATCGGTTCGATTCCGATACCCGCCACCATCTAGCGTCTTCCCCACAAATCCAACGCAAAAAGATTCCCCAGGGGATCGGTCGGGACCGAGGCTGATTTTTGTTAAGATCAAAATTTACACATTTTCTTGCACAGTTTATAGCGACCAGCGGCTATCCTATTCATATAGAATTACTTACTGGCAGACGCAGCGGACTCAAAATCCGCCGACCGCAAGGTCATGGGGGTTCGACCCCCCCTCCCGGCACCAACTGTATTCTGTTCTATCTATGATATTTAGCTTTGCAGTTGAAGAGCTCTCACATTAATTATGCGTGTTGCTTCCGGTTGTTCGGGAAGCTCTTCTGATTGAAATGTGAATTTGCCATTTTTGCTATAGGCTGCCGCAGACCTCCAAGGCGCGTTCGCGGCATGAGGGATTCAAGCCACTGTTGTCCCCGCGTGAATGGGCATTGGCGCTCCCTGCAGTGAGACAAAGCGCCCTGGCTGGCAGCAGGCTCGGCTGAGCCGGTCCAGGTCCGCCTGCATTTCACGGTCTGACTTGAGTGATTCCAGCACATCGTCCACAATCAAAGCCGCCGCCGCATTTTCAGGGCGTTCGATGCGGTAGTGCATCCACTTTCCTTCTCTTCGCGCAGACACTACTCCCGCTTTGCGCAGATACGCCAGATGCCGTGAAATCTTGGGCTGGCCCTGGCGCAGGATCTCCACCAGGTAGCAGACGCACACCTCGCGGCCCGCAATCAGATTCAACAGACGCAGGCGTGTTCGGTCGGCAAGGGCCGCGAACAGGAGTACCAGATCGGACGATTTGGCCCGTGAATTCATATATCCACATAATATACGCATTGACAGATATGTCCATTACAGATTATATTCGCTTTAACGAATACGAGGAGAACCTGAATGGACAGCAACACGCAAGTCAAAGAAGAAGTGAAACAGAAGTACGGCAGCGCCGCGCGTGCTGTCGCGGCGTCAGGAAGCCTTGCCTCATGCTGTGATCCGGCACTCCGCTGCTGCGACCCGATCACCACCAACCTCTATAGTTCCGCTGAGAAGGGACTGATGCCCGAGAAGGCCGTGCTGGCTTCCCTGGGCTGTGGCAATCCCACTGCGTTGATTGAGTTAAAGCACGGCGAGGTTGTACTCGATCTTGGCTCGGGCGGCGGAATCGACGTGCTGCTCTCGGCGCGCCGCGTTGGTCCAACCGGCAAGGCTTATGGCCTCGACATGACCGACGACATGCTGGCTCTCGCCCGCGAAAATCAACGGCAGGCTGGCGTTGAGAATGTTGAGTTTCTCAAGGGCGAGATCGAGAACATTCCCCTGGCTGATAATTCTGTCGATGTGGTGATCTCGAATTGCGTGATCAATCTCTCGGCAGACAAGGACCAGGTGCTGCGCGAAGCATTTCGTGTGCTCAAGCCTGGCGGCCGGTTTGCCGTTTCCGATGTAGTGGTGCGCGGCGAAGTGCCGGAAGCAGTGAGGCAGAGCATGTCGCTTTGGGTCGGCTGCGTTGCTGGCGCCCTGGAGGAACAGGACTACCGGAAACGCCTCGTGGCTGCAGGCTTCTCGCATGTGGAGATCGAGCCTACCCGTGTCTACGACATTGAGGATGCGCGGCAATTTCTGACCGGCTCGGGCGTGAATGTAGACGCAATTGCCGCGCAGACAGTGGGCAGAATCATGAGCGCCTTTATCCGTGGCGCCAAGCCGGCAATCTCCGCGGAAGGATGTTGCTGTAAGCCAGGTTGCTGCTCGACCGGTTCCGAAATCGGGAAAGGCTGATCGCAATGCCAGCTCACTACAACGTTCTGTTTCTATGCACCGGCAACTCTGCTCGCTCCATTCTGGCAGAGGCGATTCTGAACCATAAGTCCAGAGGCATTTTTACTGCGTACAGTGCCGGCAGCCATCCCTCTGGAACAGTAAGGCCAGAGGCGTTGAAGCAGCTTGAACTTGCCGGCATCTCGATAGCCGGATTGCGCAGCAAGTCCTGGGATGAGTTCGCAACCGCAGATGCGCCGGCCATGAATTTTGTCTTCACGGTTTGCGACAATGCTGCGAACGAAGTCTGTCCGTTCTGGCCCGGACAACCCATGACCGCTCATTGGGGAATTCCTGATCCGGCCGCTGTAAAAGGCACGCCTGAAGAAATAGAGCGTGCCTTCCGCGACGCGTATTCCATCCTCGATCGGCGAATCAACCTCTTCCTCTCGTTGCCTCTTTCGGCGTTGGAACAATTAGCCATGCAGAAAGAACTCGACAACATTGGCAGGCAATGAAGCCATGACTTCCTATCGCATGGTTGCGGCAGGGAAGAACCGCAAATGGATGCACAATCGCATCCTCATACTGCGGGTTACAGGCGCAGTTCGGCCCTCTATTAAGGCGCCCATACCCATTGCTGTCGATCATTTAATCGCTCGTGAGGCCAGTTCATAATGTCTAGTACACCCTACACGCACGGCCAGATTTGCGCACCCTTGCAACGGAAGAAGCTCTCTTTTCTCGACCGCTTCCTCACGCTCTGGATATTCCTCGCAATGGCAATTGGAGTTGCTGCAGGCCACTTCATTCCAGGCTCCGCAGGATTCGTAAATCGCTTCCAGAGCGGAACGACGAATATTCCAATCGCAATCGGGCTGATCGTCATGATGTTCCCGCCGCTTGCCAAGGTGAGATACGAGAAGCTGGGCGAGGTGTTTCGCAATACTAAAGTTCTTGGCCTGTCGTTGGTTCAGAACTGGGTCATCGGACCCGCTCTGATGTTCTTGTTGGCAGTTGCATTCCTTCGCGGTGAACCTGCCTATATGCGCGGACTCATCCTCATCGGCATCGCCCGCTGCATCGCGATGGTCCTGGTCTGGAACGAATTGGCCGGAGGGGACACGGACTATGTTGCCGGACTCGTCGCCCTCAACAGTGTTTTTCAAGTGCTCTTCTACAGCGTGTATGCGTGGGCTTTCATTACGGTGCTTCCAAAATGGTTAGGACTTCAAGGAAGCATCGTGCAGGTCGGCATCGCGCAGATCGCAAAGAGTGTCGCAATCTACCTGGGCATTCCATTTGTCTCAGGGTTCGTTACGCGCTTTGTTCTCATTCGGATCAAAGGAGAAGAATGGTACCGCACGCGTTTCATTCCCACGATCAGCCCGCTCACATTGTTTGCTTTGCTCTTTACGATCCTGGTCATGTTCTCGCTCAAGGGCGATCTGATTGTGCGCTTGCCGATCGATGTGATTCGCATCGCAATCCCGCTGGTTATTTATTTCCTCATCATGTTTCTGGTCAGCTTCTGGATGGGCAAACGGCTCGGCGCCAACTACGCGCAATCCGCTACTCTTTCGTTCACCGCGGCAGGCAACAACTTCGAGTTGGCGATTGCAGTATCTGTTGCTGTCTTCGGACTGAATTCTGGTGAGGCATTCGTCGGCGTTGTCGGCCCGCTCATTGAAGTTCCTGCGCTCATCGGATTGGTTAATGTCGCCTTCTGGATACGGAAGAAGTATTTCGCCACGCAGGAAGGTCAATTGGAAACCTGCCCTGCAAAAGACATGCAATAGAGAACTGTGCTCCTGACTCACTCCGTCAGGCATGGCGTAACCCCCCGGCGTATCCCCTCGCACTCGCGGGCAAATACGCCGGTATTTACGCCAATATGTTTCTCTCTTACTTCAGGACTGAAGCTTAATTCGTAGGAGACAAATGGCCGGCAAGCGTGAGATCGATCCCTACTTCCTTGGCAACCTTGAGGATGAAGATACTGGGATCTTTCAAGCCCCACTTCACGTAAGGAACCGTGAAATGTGTCTTGGCCGTGAGGTTTGCTCCATCGATATGGATCTGCATGGGAACCGTAAGGTCATGCGGAGTGCCGTGAAGAGTAAAGATGCCGCTAACCTGAATGGTGGAGTCGCCCGCGGCTGAGATTGTCCCTTGATAACTCTTGGGCACAAAAGAGACCTCTGTAAAGTGCGCCACGTCCAGAACTTCGCTGTTCATCTTTTTGTCCCGGCTCGGCTCGCCGCTGTCGCCGCTTCCTGCCGCAACAACTACCGATCCTGAGATCTTCTGAGCGTTGCGGTCGAAGTCGATGGAGCCGCTCTGCACATGGAACTTGCCGGAGACAGAGTGGCCCGTGCCGGTCAGAGCAAAGGCAACCGTGCTTGCATCCGGATTTACGGTGAAGGTCTGATGCTGGGCAAATGCGCTGTGCGCGAAAAGCAACGGCAGGGAAATGGCAAGCGTATGAATGAGGATTTTCATGGTCTCTCTCTCCTGGATTGATGTTTCATTCTTGAGTTCGTACCGGCTGTGCGATGAGTTGCGACAGCCGCAGGCTGATGGAGGCAATCTGGTTGTCAGGCAGGTATTCGTGTCCGGGCATGTCGGTTCCGGGAATGCCGAATTTAACAATCTGCGCCAGCCGATCCATGCGCACTGCATCCGGACCGGACGGCGGCAGATACAAGAAGGGGCCAACAGAAAGATCGGGAGGAAGCCGCTTGAAGCTGGCCTGCCACGTCAGTCGCGTGTGCCCGGTGGCGCTATGGCAGGTAGTGCAATAGCGTTGAACCAGCCGCTGGCCTTCGCCGGCATTGGCCTCTGCGACGGAAGAAGGCGACGGATGCCAGGTGCGCTCCGCAAGTTGATGCTCGGCTACGCCTGCGCTGTGCAAAGTGTTGAGGTAAGCCACAAGATCGTTTCCCCGCTCATCGCCGAAGAGAAACGCATACGAGGGCATGATCGACGCGCCACTGACCACCGGCGGATTATAGAAGTGAGCCTTGAGCCACAGCGGCGAACGCCGTCCGCCAACTTCGGCAAGGTCCGGACCTTGCCGGCGGTTGCCGATCAGCGGCGGGCGTTGCAGGCGAAGTTCCTGCACGGACTCGACTGGCCCCCACATCAGAACGTCGGGCGAATTGGGACGCACATATTGGGAGTGGCAGTTGATGCATCCCTCGGAGATATACATTTGCCGTCCGCGCTCCACCTGCGATGACCGGGGAGTTGCCTTGACGGCAATCAGAATGCGATCGAGAGAGAAGGCCGCAAGAAGTACCACAGTGGTAAGTGCCAGTTCGCGCATTCGTTGCCGTAACACGGTGAAGAACACCGGCAGCAAAACGACCGCTCCCGCACCCAGAACAAATGCCGGAGGAACATGGCCCAGATTCTGGCCCATGCCGATCCCCATCGCAGAGCCGCACCAGCCGGCGATGGCGTAGATCCATCCCGCCTGGCGGCCGCGTTCTGCCGCTGAGGCAGCCGGTGCAATCAGGGAGGGATAGGCAACTAGCGCCACAGAGTACAGCGAGACGCCGATGGGATAGAACACTGAAGCCAGTAAGGCGCGCTGCGGATCCAGCAGCAGCAGGCAGGCTCCGCCCAGCGCAACAAAGGCGGCCGTGAGAACAAGCCAGAGACCGCGGCGTCGAAGCAGCAACCAAGCGCTAATCAGCGCCGCTGCAAAATGCAACAGGCCGTTGGCCCACAGATGGATTGAGCCCTGCCATGTACCAGCCTTCAACGCGGGCGTGTTTTGAATAATGTAGAAGGCTGCCGAGTCCAGCCACACAAGCGCTGCAAAGCACGCCAGTGTGCGAAGAAAGGAGGATGCGGGGCGCGGTCCTTGCATCACCGTTTCCGCGACAGGCTGAGGTGTCTTTTGCAGGACGACAAAAATGCCGGCAAGGCAAAGCAGAGCGGCCACTGTGGCCTGCGTCTGGGGAGATGCAGTGAACAGTGGCGGAAAATTGCAGAACAGATAGCCAATGCCGGTGCCTAGGCCGACTCTGAAGAGCGGGTTGCGATTGCCTGTAAATTGGAGCAGATGCGTGACCAGGGCGACGGTAAGCAATCCCAGCCCCGCGCCGATCAGCATAGCTACGGCCATGGCGGCAGCAGTCCCAAGCGGCAGCAGAGTGAGCAGTGCCGCCGCGCCCGATGCGCCAAGACCAAAGCCAAGCCGCAAATTCGGCGAAGGCCACAGCTTCAACCGTGGAGTCAATAGGCTGAATAAAATTCCACCGCAAGCCATGGCGGCCATCACGGCTTTCAGTTCAGTGTCGGCTATGCCAAGGCTGGCCAGCCGCTGCAAAAATGCAAACTGGGCAAAGATGAGGAAATAGACATACGTGATTGCGACAAGGCAGACGCCTTGCCATCCGGAGAAGCGCGCATCACTATGCCGCATGGCGCAACCAGCCCTTGCGCAGACCAACGGCCTGAATCAGAACACAAGCGCCGTCTGTAACAGCAACAGTCAGCCAGCCCGCTTCGAGCGTTCCCGAGAGAACCTGTGCGACAACAAAGATGGCCACGCTGCCGCGCGTGATCGCGGTGAGCAGCCATACGATTTCAATCTTTGTTGCGCTGGCTTTGCGGTGAGTGAGCCACGCTCCATAAATACAGGCCAGGCCTACTGAAAGAACGAACGCGCCGATGAACGAAAGAAAGGGAAGCGCGTCGGCGGGCACATGCAGGCGCATAAGCCCGAGGGTCAATGCCGGCGCGCTGATCAGCAATGCTCCAGTCAGGGTGTCAGAGAGCCCAATGAGCAGCTGATAACCAAAGAGGATAGGACGGTTCATGCGGTCTTCTCCTTTGCAAAGTCTGCGGTGCCGGTATCTGTGCCGGGTTCGCGAAGCAGTGTCGAGGCATCCACAAACCAATCCAGTGACGCAAGCAGCATGAGGATTCCGCTCAGCAGACGTAGAACATACAGAAGGTTGCGAAATATTCCGGGGACGATGGTGAACGACGGATCGAAGCCTTCACGCCATCCCGCAATGGTCATCAATAAAACATAGGCGATGACGCTTCCATTCCAGAGATAGAACGACCGGGTGCGATTGAAGATCCATCCGCCCTCGCCCAGCAGTTGCACCATGACAAAGATAAGCAGGCTCGACGTGAACCCTGCCATGGCAATA
The DNA here is from genome assembly GCA_031296165.1 of Occallatibacter sp. Taxonomy (GTDB): domain Bacteria; phylum Acidobacteriota; class Terriglobia; order Terriglobales; family Acidobacteriaceae; genus Telmatobacter. The sequence continues at coordinate 51,172 of JARLGF010000114.1, forward strand.
AAGGAATGGCCAACCAGGCCGTCGGTAAATTTGAAGTGGTCCAGAACTCTTGGAAGAAAAAAGACCCAACCGGTAACAACCAATGCCGCCCACCACCACAGAAAAGCCATGCGCCAGCGGCGCGTGTTGCTGTGCCAGTTGAATGCCGCATAGTAAGCAGGCGTGAGAGGCAGCCACACCAGGAGGCTGCCGAGGCTCAGATATTGCGCGGGAAGGTGATGGCTGATGTCGGCGCGGCCCAAAGCAGCGCAGAGCAGCGACTCCGCAACCAAAACAATCCAGCCCGTGGCAATGGTCCTGGTGTATCCGGCTTTGCGCTGTGTCAGTCCGAACGGAAGCAGTAGCAGAATGGTGACAACAGCCAATGAAGATTCCAGTTGGCTCGCACCTGTGGGTCCGCCCGTGTCGGGATTGACCGCGGGATAGATCGCGGGACTCGATGCGATGTAGATAAGAAAGGGTACAAGCAGCAGGATCAGCAGACCCATGAGCTTCGCCGCCCGTGTAGCTATCGCGGTGTTCTCCGCATAGCTCCAGTTGGCAACGAGGGTGAAGACCAGCAGCAGCCAAAGGGCCACCAGAGCGGCAGGAAACAGAATGCGCGCATATCCGCTCCAGTCCAGAAACAGCTTGCCGCTGGAGTAGCCGGAGAGCCATGAAAGCGCGCCCACGCCAAGCGCAGCCGACCAAACCCAGAGGACCGGCCGGCACCAGTTCGCAGTGGGTCCGCTGCCCGCGCCATAAACCTTGAAAAGAAATCCAGCCAGAGGAAGACTGGTCCAGCCGTACAACTCAAGGTTCATGTGTACCGTCACCCATCGGCCGTATGTCCACTCACCCAATGCCTGATTAAGTCCGGGAAAGAGCAGAAGAATCGCAATCAGCACTCCAATGGCATTCGCCGTCACAAGCCAGAGCAAGCTGTGCCAGGCAGCGCTGGCCACAACCTGTGGAGTCCGGCGCGGAGGCGCAAGCTCATCGCGCATTTTCGGATTCATGAATTCTTCCATCGCGCATTTCCACCAGGCGGTTGCAGCGCTGTGCAAGATTGCGATCGTGTGTGGCCATTACCAGGGTCACGCCCTCCGTGGCCACCAGGTCGAGCAGGAGTTCAAAGATCGTGGTGCTGCTCTGCTCATCGAGTGAGCCGGTCGGCTCATCGGCAAGCAGTATCTTTGGCTTGTTCATCAATGCGCGGCAAAGCGCGGTGCGCTGGCGCTCTCCGCCCGAGAGTTTCTGAATGCGATGGTTAAGGCGATGACTCAGGCCGGTGCGGTCGGTAAGCTGCCGCAGCCGTGCCTGCGCGGTCTTATGATCGATTCCCGCGGCAACCGTTGGAATGAGGCAGTTTTCTGCAAGCGTTAGATCGGGAATCAGATTGTGTAGTTGAAACACAAAGCCCACTTCGTGGCGAAGAAGACTTAAACGATCGCGGTGACGGTTGATCTCAATATTGTTGACCGAAAGGCTTCCGCGGTCTGGCTCATCAAGCCCGCCAAACAGGTGCAGCAGCGTGCTCTTCCCGCAGCCCGATGGACCGCAGAGCGCTACAGTCTGGCCCTCGACGGCCTTGAAGTTCACTCCCTTGAGAACTGTAATTGTCCCCTCGTCATAGCTCTTCCACACATCCTCTGCCTGCAGGACGATGCGTTCGTGGCCGTTCGCTTGTGCTGTTGTGGAATTCATTCGAAGCGAAGCGCCTCCACTGCGCGAATACGCATGGCATAGATGGCCGGGTAGAGTGCGCCGGCAATTCCTGTTATCAGCGCCAGCAAAACAACAATCAGCATCACAACCGGCTGTATTGTCACGTCCACATATCCGTGCAGAGCGGGAACCAGCTTGAGAATCAAGAGCAGGCAGGTTCCGGTCAGCAATCCCAGCACTGCGCCCAGCAGCGATACAACCGCGGACTCGCCGAAGATCATTGCGGCAATCTGCATGCTTGAGAAGCCGTTGACACGCAGGATGGCGATCTCCCGAATCCGCGTAAACACTGACATGATCATGGTGTTCGCCACACCGAGTCCGCCCAGAATCAAACCGCATCCACCCACTGCCCAGGCCGTAGCCTTGAGAATCCTGAACTGCGAATAGGAGTGGTTGAACTCCGCGTCTTCCAGTGCGATCAGGCTTGCATATTTCGTCTTGACCGCGTTCTTGAATGAAGTCGCATCGTCTCGGTTGCGCAGTTTGACGGTAATTACTGAAGACATGCCGTCCTTGTGAAAAAAGCTCTGCGCGGAGCTAAGTGGCATGAACACGCCGCCATCCTCAAAACCGTTGGCTGTCTTCAGAATTCCAATTACGTGGAAGACCCCGTGTCCGATCGGCACATGGCTGCCCATTTGCGCGCCCAGAAACTCAGCGGCCCGTTCCCCCAGAACCACGTCGTCGGCGTGTTGCGCAAATGTGCGGCGATCGCCCGCGATCCATGTAGCCTTGCGGATGCGAGCGTCGCCAGCGGTTACGCCAAAGCACGTAATGATGGGATGGTCGGCGCTGGACACAACCCCGAAGAGCACCGGATCGGCATGCAACACCATCGGCCAGCTCGCGATCTCATTCACTGCCGCCGCGGGTACATTACTGAAAAAGAGATCGGAAACATTGCGCTCGAATACGATGATCTCGCTGTCGCTCGACAGAATGCCGGAAAACATGCCGATTGCGCCTTGCAGAATTGTGACCACGGTGAGCATGGCCGCCACACTGAAGGCGATGCCCGCAACACTGATGAACGACCGGATGCGATGGCGGCGCAGATTCGTCAGGATGAGCTTGAGAAAGATCACCTGCACTCTCCCGGAATCATGAAGCAGGCATTCTGAGTTACGTGTACCAGCTCCTCCTCAAGATCGCTCCGCAGCTTTTCCAGAAACCATATCTTCGGCCTTGCTTGCAATAGCCGGCCAAGCGTCACATCTCCTAGATGGATAAAGCGGGTAAGACGCCGAACGGCGCCGGAGACTCCCATCGCGTGTGCGGCGTTTGGCCGGTCGAGAAGCAGGTCGCGGGCAACCGTTTTTCCGGCTTCGGCAGAGCTTTCCAGCACATCCTTCAGATCGTCGACCATCTGGTATCCGAGCCCCCAGTACAGCGCAATCCGTTCCATCAGTTGCAGCTCCCGCGCTGAAGCGCCGCCCAGCATAGCTGGCAAAACCAGCGTCATCCGGATCAGCGAAACCGTCTTTCCCCGCGCAATATTTTCGGTTGTCTCGCGGTTGTGAGGCAGCGTCGAGTAGTGCAGGTCCAGGCTCTGTCCGTTAAGAAGTCCGTCTACGCCAAGGCATTGCTCAATGTAAGCATGTGCGCGCGCCTGGCAGGGCTGCGGTGCCGCGGCCACTGCCCGCCAGCAGAGCGCGTAGGCGCGATTGATGAGCGCCAGCGCGGCCAGAATCGCGCCCGCCTCGCCAAACGCAAGATGAACACAGGGTACGTCGCGCCGCTCCACGGCATTGTCCATGCAGGGCAAATCGTCGAAAACCAGCGAAGCTGTATGGAAGTATTCCAGCGCAATAGCCAAGTCTTTGGCAGCAGCCGCATCCAGACCATATGCAATCGCCACTTGAAAAACCATCCGTAGCCGGACCAGGCTGCCGGGATTGTCCAGCACATGACGAAGAGCTTCTTCCAGGTGCGGATCGAGCGCGGGCGGCAACGGCAGGCCTGCGCTGAAGGCATCTGCAAATAGCTTCGCGTCCGATGTTTCCATGGTTTCACCCGCGGGAACTTTGATATTCGTAATCTCCCAATTCTCGATACTCTTTACTATTTCTGAAGACTTACACGCATTACGAACGCCATTTGCAGAATGCAGAACCTACTGTTTGAGACGAAGGTGAAATGCCTTTGGAAAGCACGTTCATAGCATGCTTTCAATGACAATTTCGTCATGTATCCAACACTACTCTTTAGCATAGAGAACCGATATGACGGTAGACCAACGGAATTATGACAAATTGTTCATCTTGCGGCTTGTGCAGGCCTTCTTGCATCAAACCTGCTGCCGCGATTCAAAGTAAATGAAATTCCGCAGCAGATGCACTAAGATCCACTTATGCGGCTCCTGCTCGTTGAAGACGAACTCGACATACAGAGCTTCCTCAAATGTTCGCTTGAAGAAGCTGGGTATCAGGTGGACGCGGCGGCGGACGGCAAAACTGCCGAGCAGTTCGCTGTTGAGGAAGCTTTCGATATCTTGATTGTCGATCTTGGTTTGCCTGACCTGGACGGTATCAGTTTGATTCTTCGCCTGCGCCAGCTTGGTGTCCGGGCGCCGGTGCTCATCCTCTCGGCGCGGCGATCCGTAGATGACCGTGTGCGTGGTCTGGAACAGGGCGGGGACGACTATCTGACCAAACCCTTTGCGCTCGCAGAGCTGCTGGCCAGGCTGCGCAATCTGCTCAAGAGAAGCAGCCCGGCCGGCAGCGAGGCAACCCGCCTGCGCGTCCTCGACCTTGAGTTGGATCTGCTTCGCCGCGAAGCTACTCGCGCCGGCCAGTTACTGCAACTTACTCCGCAGGAATTTGTTTTATTGGAGTACTTATGCCGCAATACCGGACGCGTGGTAACACGCTCCATGATTCTCGATAAAGTCTGGGGCATGCGCATTCAGCCCGATACCAATGTTGTGGATGTCCACATCTATCGCCTGCGCGGAAAGGTAGATGGCAAAGGGCAGCAGCCCTTGATTCGTACCTTGAGAGGTGTGGGCTATGTCCTCAAGGACCGATAGTCCTATGGTCCGGAGCGCTGCCTGGCGAATCTCGCTTTGGGCTACATTGGCCTTCGCCTTTGGCACCATGATCGTCTTCATCTTTCTCCACCGTTTTATCGCGGACGACATCCAGCGGCGGAGCGATGCCTGGCTTTCCGGAGAAGTCGAAGTTCTGGGAGATGTGGCCGAGCGTACGCCGAAGGATGCTCTGTACGACCGGGTGGTCGGTGAAGTTGCGGAATTGGCCGGCAAGGAAGTCCCCAATAAAGCCAGCTCGGAGACCAGTTCGAATGACTCCGTGTTCTTCCTTCAGGAGGGCACTGATAGCTCGCTGAAGCTATGGGTCGGAGCAGGCAGCGGCCAGAATACATTGCAGGCCATTCGAAAGAAAAAAATACTTTCCGATCAACCCACGGATCTGCGCGTGAGCGGATTCCCCGTGCCTTTCAGGGTGGCGTCGATTCGTGTCGACGATGGGAGCCAAATCTACCTGGGGCTCTCGGAGCGCGATGAGCTGAGGGTGCTCAACAGTCTCCGCCTGCGCTTCTTCCTCTTGTGGCTGCTGATCGTGTTGTTCGGTTTCGCGATTGTCTTCTCTACAACGCGGCGCATGTTGAGTCACGTCCGGAGAATCACTGAAGCTGCCTCTCGAATCGGCCATTCCGATATGCATTCGCGAGTTCCGACGACTGGGCGCAATGACGAAGTCGCGCAACTGGCGCTGACGCTGAATCGAATGCTCGACCGCATTGAGAGTTCCATGCACCAACTGCACACCATTACAGATTCGCTGGCTCATGACCTTCGCAGTCCGCTGACGGCAATCCGGGGAAAGCTTGAAATGTCGTTGTCGGCTGCCACCCATGGCGAGCAGGCAGAGCCCATCGTCTCCGCCATCGACGAGCTTGACCGGCTGTCGGAATTCCTGAACCAATCGCTCGATGTTGCCGAGGCCAAGGCCGATGCGCTGCGCCTTACTCGAAGTGAAATTGACCTCGATGAGTTACTCAGAGTTATGGTCGATCTCTATGAGCCCAGCATGGCTGAGAGAGGCTTGCAGATCGGGTTCGGCAGCGCTGGTTCGCTGAAGATTGATGCGGATGCCTCACTGATCCACCGCATGATTGCGAATCTCTTCGACAATGAACTCAAGCATCTGCCTGCAGGCTGCTCGGTGACAATGCAACTCCAGGTCGAGGCCGATTCGGCTTCGCTGGTTTGCGAAGACGATGGTCCCGGATTCTCTCCGGATGTGTTGCCTCACTTGTTCGAGCGCAGGGTCAAGGGAAGAGAGTCGAATGGCCATGGACTGGGCCTTGCGTTCATCGATGCCGTCGCGCGCGCCCACGGCGGCGCCGTTACGGCGCGCAATCGCGAAACAGGCGGCGCGCGGATTTCTGTAAGCCTCCCGCTCGCCGCCCGATAGTTCGCTGTTACTGCCCGGCCGCCGCTGTCACTGCCGCTGGGGCAACGTTTTCCAGATCTCCGGATCTTCCGCGCTCAGCACCCAGGAGCAGAATCCCTCCAGCCCGCGGTCCTTCCGCCAGCGCTTCATCTCCTGTCTCCTATCGTCTTTAACGCCCGCACCAGCGCGCGCACGCGCTCCTCTTGCACGGCAAAACGCGTGTATTCGCGATCCTCTGCGCAGCCCATCACCATCCCTTCCTTGCGGAACCGGACCGGACTAGGTATCTCGCTTCTGACGCTCGAATGATACTCGGTGGCTCCAGTCGCTGCGGCCAGCTTCGCGACGGTTTCAAGTGAGACGCCGCTGCCGGGCATGATCGTGATGCGCCCCTTCGCGCTCTTCACCATCTGCGCAATCTGGCTCATGCCGAGCGTTACGTTCGGCGCGCCGCCCGATGTCAGAATGCGCTCTGCCCCGGTCGCAATCGCATCTTCCAGAGCCGCATCCAGATCTGGCGTCATGTCGATGGCGCGATGAAACGTCACCGGCAGCGGCCGTGCCAGTTCCACCAGTTGCCGCGTGCGGGCCACATCGATGCAGGCCTGCTCGTTCAGCAGCCCCAGGACAATCCCGTCCGCGCCCAGTTGGCGCGCTTGCCTGATTTCCTCCTGCATCACCTCGAACTCCAGATCGCTATAGCAAAAATCTCCGCCGCGAGGGCGAATCATCACGAACAGGCCGATCGCAACATGGCGGCGCACGGAAGCGATCATCCCTGCGCTCGGGGTGATGCCTCCCTCCAGCAAATCGCCGCAGAGTTCAACGCGCTCAGCGCCGCCACGCTCGGCCGCAATCGCCGACTCCACGGAATCGATGCACACTTCAAGAATCATGAGGTTTTGACTTCCCGTTTCCATACCGGCCGGATTTATTGCTCCGATCTTACCTTCGCCATTCCCAATGTGCTGGCGGCAGCGCCTGTGGCGAACACTGTTTTCGTGCAGGACACAGTGCATGAATTCAACGGAAGAAGGTATACGCAGCCAGGAACCGTCTCCGCCGGAAAAACACCCTCCAAACGCACAAAACGCCACTCCAATCGGAGCGGCGTTTCGGGGTTCTGCTACTGGCCACTGGCCTCCCAAAAATTATGCGGACGATGGTTGATTCCACCGTACCTACTGCAGGCTGCTCCGGCCGGATTTCCCTTTTTTGTAGGGCCGCTCGTTGGCGGTTGCTCTTGCCGGGCGTCTGCTGTTCTTTTTGGGCGGCCTATTTTTCAGGCAGCCGGTACATCACTGGCACCTTCCTTATAGCAATTCGCGTGCCGTTTCATCTGTTGTTATTTATCAATAACTTACACGATATCCTGAGCTGGATTATTCTGTATTCTGGAAGGCCGGGCGGGAGTTTAATTCTATAAATCATAGATGACCGCTTTATCGCTGGCACTTCGGGCAGTAGTGGGTGCCTCGCCCGGCCATTACAATCCGCCGGATCGGCGTCTGGCAGCGCCGGCAGGGAAGCCCGGTGCGCATGTAAACGCAGTGCTCCAGTTGGAAAAAACCGCGCACCCCGTCTGCATCCACATAATCTGACACCGACGAGCCCCCCAGCCGGATGGCGTGCTGCAGAACTTCCAGCAAGGCAAGCCGCAGACGCTCCAGTTCGGCGCCGGTGAGCCGCTTTGACCTCTTCCGCGGAAGGATGCCAGCATGAAACAGGCTCTCGTCGGCGTAGATGTTGCCCACCCCTGCCAGCAAGGTCTGGTTCAGCAGGGCAGGCTTGATCGGCAGTTGCCGTTCCCGGAACAGGGCGGCAAACTCCTCCGTTCCAATGGTGAGCGGGTCCGCTCCCGGTGCGTTGAACCCCTCCGTACGGCGCAGATCGCGGAATTCGATCCGTCCAAAGCGCCGCGGATCGACAAAGCGCAGTTCCCGCCCGCTCATCAGGCTGAGGCGGGCGTGGGTATGCGCAGCAATCGGTGCCTCGGGGGTGGTTACAAGCAGCCGCCCGGTCATGCCCAGATGCACAATCCATTGCGCTTCCGGTGCAACTGAAGCCTGATCGGCAGATTTGGGCATGCGCCTTGCCGGGCGTGCATTCGAGTCCGGCTTCTGTGCAGGCCCCAGTTCGCAAACAATGTGTTTTCCGGTGCGGTGCACGGCCAGCACCATGCGCCCTTCAAGGCCCTTGGACTGCTGTGCCGCCGATGTCTTGAAAGGTTCCCTATGCGATCCAAACCAGGCCTGCACAATGCGGTCACCGCGCACCCGCGCGTCTACGCCACGGGCAATGGTTTCCACCTCAGGCAGTTCTGGCATTTATCTATTGTAGAGGGCTGCGCTCTGCGCATGTAGAGGATAGCCCTCTGCGCAAAAGGGGTTTGGCTACAAGCTCTAGCTCAGCTTTTCCGCCAAGGTATCGTCTTCCTCGGATGCCGTCGCCCGGCTGCTTCCCCACTGTTCGAGATAGACCAAACCCAACCCCAGGCCGACCACGAACACGCCCACCGAGGAATCCTCAATCAGGCTCAGCTTCCGGTCCTCTTCCTGGGTCTGGTACACCACCGTGCCGTTGATGTTGCGCGGGATAGTGCGCATCTCCTCAGGCGTTGACCATTTCGGCAGCGTGCCCAGATAGTGCGTCGAAATCATGGCTGAAATAATCAGCCCCGCTAATCCGGGAAGAAGAAACAATAAAGAAAAGAATTTAAGCGTTGCCAACTGCGCTGCTTTCATTCCATTGACCTCTGAGTCATCGTGCCTGCAAATCATGTAATGCTCGTTGCACTCGAACTAACCGCAACCCGTGCGGTGCTTGCAACTTTTGCTGTGGATTGACACACCGAACACAGTGTCTTGCCAGGTGAGTTAGGGAAACCTTCCGCAGATTGCTAACCCGGGTCCGGCCAGTGGCTTATATCCTCGTCGGAATGCACTTAAAAACTGGCCTTGACGCACACGCGTTGCAAAATTTATAGCACAATTGACGATATGCGCCATTCTGCTTGGTAATTTGCTGGTACGCGGAAGTAACTCATGTACGAACATAAGTCACCTCGCAGGCAAGTTACTTGTTGCGGCTAGCTGACTTCCAGATAAACAAGTTACTACTTGCTTTCGCCGTGCTCAAGGATACGGCTGGCCTCAAAGCTCACAATCTTCCACTCGCCGTGCGCATCGCGCACATAGACGCGCGTATAGCGAAAACTGCCGGAAACTTCTCCTTCGGAGTTCGTACCCTGCACCAGGGCAAGGGAAGTAACCACAGCGGTCGTCCCATAAAAGCGCACCTTCCGGTCAGAGACTTCCAGGGATGTTATATGTGTTCGCTTGGTGCGCAGGTTGGCCAGAACCTGATCCCTGGTTTGCAGGGTGCCGTGGGAGGTGATAGCCACATAGTCGTCCGCCATCAGGCCGTCCATGGCGGTGGCATTTCCTGTCAGGACGGCATTGCGCCAAGCCTCTTCAAGCTGGTAGATTTCGTGGCGCTTCTCGTGCTTCAGAGCCTTGGGCATTCCGGCCAGAAGCGGGCCCGCGCTTAACGCCAGCAGCAGGCCAACAAGCATCCACCGCCGCCACATCCGGCGGCTCCTGTTCTCGGACGAGCTGTTCGTAGCAACCGTCATTTGCGTATCGGATGTTAGCCCCGGTAAGGTATGCCGGTCAATGTATATTCAAACCATCTAACTCCGTGGACATGAATTGCTGATGAAAACCAGTCACGTTGCGTTGCCGGGGTCCTGTGGCGAGCCGCATTTTCTCTCGCAACCCGGCGTGGAACGCCAGCCGTCTCAGGCGGTGCGAACAGGCCTTCAACTCTGGAGGGCTTCAGGCAAGAGCAAGCAGATTTTCCACGGACCGCTCCCGCATCTTCTGGTAGAGCCCCCCCACCGCGTGCACTTTGAAGTGCTCCGACTCCCGGTGTGCGGCCAGCGCTTTTTCGTCCCGGTACTGCTCAAAGATAATCACCGTGTCCGGGTCGTCTTCCAGTTGATGGGGAACGTAGTTGACGCAACCCGGCTCCTGGCGGGAGGCCGTAGCCAGTTGGCGCAGGGTTTCTGCCATATCGGCGCGATCTTCTGAGGCAAATTTCAGCCGCACAATAAAACTGACCATGGGCAAACTTTCTTTCTCGCCTGAGCTGCACGCCTCAGGACATTTTTTCCAAGTCTACGCGTGAATCTCTTTCAGTGCTTGTGCAAACTCCGGCAGCAGCATGGTCTGGTCCCGATCCGGGCCCGTGGAAACCATCCCGATCTTGGCGCCGCTTTCGCGCTCCTGAAAGCGCAGATACTCCTGCGCGGCCTGGGGCAGCTTCTCGAAATCGGTAATTCCCTCGGTGGACTGCTGCCAGCCCTTCAGCTTGGTATAGTGCGGCTTGATCGATTCCAGCCCATGTATATCGGCGGGAATCACGTCCGTCACCTTGCCGTCGATCTCGTAGCCAACGCAGATGGGAATCTCCGCCAATTCATCCAGCACGTCCAGCTTGGTCACCACCAGCCACTCCGCGCCGTTCACCTGGTTGGAGTAGCGTAGCAGCGGAATATCCAGCCAGCCGCACCGTCTCGGCCGCCCCGTTACCGCGCCGTATTCGTTGCCGCGCGCCCGCAGATGGTCGCCCACTGCTTCGTGGATTTCGGTCGGGAACGGTCCTTCGCCCACCCGGGTCACATACGCCTTGGTCACGGAAATCACGGTCCCGATCGCGGTCGGTCCCACGCCGGTTCCGGTAGAAGCTCCGCCCGCCGTGGCCGACGAAGAGGTCACAAACGGATAAGTCCCGTGGTCAATATCCAGCATCGTGCCTTGCGCGCCCTCGAACATCACGCTGCCGCCCTCGGTCAGAATGTTGTTCAGCATCCGTCCCGTATCGGTCACAAATGGCCGCACCTGCTCGGCCGCTGCGGCGTACTCGTCGTACATCTTCGCCGGGTCCAGCGGGTCTGTGCCAAACAGCGCGTGGGCAATGGCGTTTTTTTCGCTGCACGCTGCCTCAATGTGAGTCTTCAGCAGCTCGGGCCGCAGCAGGTCCACAATCCGCAGCCCGCTGCGCGCCATCTTGTCTTCGTAGGCCGGGCCAATGCCGCGGCTGGTCGTGCCAATCTTCTTGCGTCCCGGCGCGCTTTCCGCAGCCAGTTCAATCATGCGGTGGTAGGGCAGAATCACCTGCGCGCGATTCGACACAAAAAGCTGTTCGTCCACGCCTACGCCCAGCTTCCGCAGCTTGGCCACTTCCTTCAGGAAGGCGATCGGATCCAGCACCACGCCGTTGCCGATAATGCCCTTGCACTTCGGCCGTAGCACGCCGCAGGGAATCAACTGCAGCACAAACTTGTGATCGCCGATGACAACCGTGTGGCCGGCGTTATGTCCGCCGGCGTACCGTGCCACAGCGGAAAACCGCTCGCTCAGCACGTCCACAATCTTCCCCTTGCCCTCGTCGCCCCACTGGGCGCCCAGCACAACCGCAGTCTTTGCTCGCATTTGAGTCCATTTCCACAACAGATAGCCCGGAGTTTGCGGCTTTGCGGCGCGCGCAACTCCTGGCCTGCAAAACGAAGGCGCAGCCGTCACAGCCCACACCACTTCCGATGATAAACCCTGCGTCGGTTGCCGGCAGGCGGCGCAGCACACAGACCAGGGCAATCGCATTTGGATTTCTTACCGATAGATCGCGGGTTGCGAAACTGATTTGGGAGACATAATCCAATTTTGTGATGCCGAAAACTGCCATTTCGGGGGCAGTGTGTGGGCAAATTAACACCAGATGGAGTCGA
>JARLGF010000014.1 GCA_031296165.1 Occallatibacter sp.
GGCGCAAGTAGCAGTTACCTCCGCGGACACACCCAGAGTGCTGGTAGCCGTAGTGGCGAACGCCGAAGTGGCGCCCATGGTGGAAAGTGCGAATGCGCATATCGTCATAACGTTCAATTTAGACATAATTCTCCTGTTTCGCGTAATTCCTGGTATAGGATTGCGGATGGGCTGTCGGCGATTCGTCTCTTCGCGATCTGCAATGAGCCGTATCTGCAATGTCATGAACAGCAGTTGAACAAATGCCATTCTCGTAACGTGTATCTTGCGAGATTGACATCTTAACTGCGAGGGCGAAGTGGAGTTGGCGGCATAATCTCGCGCAACTCATCGAGCCACTTGTATTCTCGCGTACATTTAGGGGAGGGAGCTTATCGTATAGGCTTCAGTCACTCAGCCCAGATAGAAAATATTTCGAGTACAGCTATTGCGTCTCCATAGGGACACTGAACTCCGGCCATTCAAGTTATGCGGTGGAAAAGAATGGCAACTGGTCACCTTCTGTAACTACCCATCGGTACTCTTATTGCAAGAGTACTAGTAACACAATATTTAGTCAATAGTAATATGCCAAGTAGGCGTGTCTATCTAATGCAGATAGACTAAACCTATTGAAATATACCTTCAACTTATTAGATCTATGCTACTTACCGTGAAATATGCGGAAGATTTACAAGAACTGTCCAACAGAGGAAAAGCAGGCGCTTGCCCTCATCCTAAATCGCCGACTATACCGGGAAAACCGACATTTGGCATTAGTAACGCCAAACGCCGCAGGGTCCAGGGAATAGGTTTACCGCGGCTTGCGCCGTGTTGATTGATCTTTTCTTTGGATGGGGCGGCTGTTACGGCCCGGCTGAAGCCGTGCCCTTGTTACCAAGCTTTGTGCTTTTAGCGTGTGAATGAGTTTTTCCGCAACGTGTGAAGGCCCAGTTGTTTGGGCCTATTTTCAGGGGGTTAAAACTCCCAGTTCCATTGAAAGTCAGGGCGATGGGTGGTCTATTGGGCGATGCGTACTCTCTCCGGAATCGATATCTGCATCTGTTGTGCTAGGCCGGGTCCGCTGGGTCGGGTTTGCCGAGCGGATCGTTGTCGCGGTCGGTGACCTGGGCCAAAGCTGCCAGCCGCGCGGCAAGCTCCGGCTTCCAGCAGTCCTCAGGGGCACGCCAGATCCAGTTGCCGGCGGGAACCGAGGGCGTATTCATGCGGGCTTCGGAACCCAACTCCAGCAAATCCTGCGCGGGAACGATTGCGATTTGCGCCACGCTGCCGGTGGCGGCGCGGATCAGCGGCCAGACGGGACGCTTGCCGACCGGCCCCACGTAAGCCTCGACGGCGGCGCGCTCGATTTTTTCAGTGGAGTTCCACCAGCCCTGCGTGGTGTCGTTGTCGTGCGTGCCGGTGTAAGCCACGGTGGCGGGGGTGAAGCGGTGGGGCAGATGGATGTGCGCGCCCTTGCTGCTGAAGCCGAACTGCAGCACCTTCATGCCGGGCAGGCCGAGAGCGAGGCGCAGCGCGTCCACTTCAGGCGTGATGAGGCCCAGGTCCTCGGCCACCAGCGGCAGAGGGCCGAGAGCTGCCTCAAGGGCGCGGAAAAGCTCGAGGCCCGGCGCCTTGATCCACTCGCCGTTGATTGCCGTTTCCTGGTCCGCGGGAATGGCCCAGTAGGCCTCAAAGCCGCGGAAGTGGTCGAGGCGCACGATGTCGTAAAGCTGGGCGGAGCGGCGGATGCGTGCGATCCACCAGTCGTAACCGCGTTCGGCCAGAACGTCCCAGCGATAAAGCGGATTGCCCCAGCGCTGGCCGGTGGGAGAGAAGTAGTCGGGCGGCACGCCGGCAATGCGGATGGGCTGCAGGTCCTTGTCCAGCTCGAAGAGGTCGGGATGCACCCACACATCGGCCGAATCCATGTTGACGAAGATGGCCACGTCGCCCAGGATTCTGATTTTGCTTTGTGCGGCGGCGTTACGGAGGGAGGTCCACTGCTGGGCGAAGGCGAATTGCAGTACCTGCTCGCGCTGGAGCGCGCGGCCGTGCTGGGCGGCGGCTTTGGCCAGGGCCTGCGGCTGGCGGCGGCGTACCGGCTCAGGCCAGGCCGTCCATGCGCCGGTCTGGAACTCGCGGCGCAAAACGGCGTAGAGCGCATAGTCTACGAGCCAGCCCGACTCGGCGCGGCAAAACTCCTGAAACTGCTGCCACTGCGCGGCCAGCGCCGGCTCGCGGGGGCCGCGGTCAAGAAAGTTTTCTGCCGCTTCATGCAGCAGCGGGAGCTTGCGCAGCTCCACATCTTCAAAGTCCACGCTGCCGCTGCGCCCGGCCAGGCCGGCGATGCGCTGGCCCGCAATCCAGCCCCAGTCCGCGAGGAATTCCAGGCTGATGAGCGAGGGATTGCCGGCAAAGGCCGAGGATGCCGCATAAGGCGAGTTGCCGTAGCCGGTGGGACCCAGGGGCAGAACCTGCCAGACGTGCTGCCTGGCCTGCGCCAGAAAGGCGACAAACTCATGCGCGGCTGGTCCCAGGTCGCCGATGCCTCCGTAAGAGGGCAACGAGCTGACGTGCAGCAGGACTCCGGACGAACGCTGAAATTCCATCTTTCCATTATCGGCTGAGCGGGGGATGGGGATCGGCCTGAGCGGCGGAACCACTATAGCGGAACCAGAGTCGATCTATCCCGAAACCACAACATTCAAGTCGACGCGACCATCAGGAAGCGGCGACCCTCAATAAAACTCAACGGGAAACAGCTACTCTGGTTCCGCTTTATAATCCGTGTGTCCGTTCCACACTGCCTTGATGGTGTTTCTAGCAAGATTTGGGAGATCAATCCGTTGCAGATACAAATTGGCCGTTCCTTGTTTTCCGCCCTGACAGCACTTCTTGCCGTCGTCACACCAATGTCCGCCGCAGCCAAATCCGTTTCGCCGCAGCCGCTTGTTTTGTCCAGCGGCTGGCAGTTGCAGGACGCAGCCAAGGTTGCGCAGACAGGCGCGGAAGTTGCGGCTGCCGGCTTTAATACGAGCGGCTGGTACAACGCCACAGTTCCCGGAACGGTGCTTACCTCGCTGGTGAACGACCACGTGTATCCGGAGCCGCTCTACGGCGAAAACAACCGCCCGGAGACGATTCCCGAGAGCCTGGCGCACAGCTCTTATTGGTACAGGACGCAGGTGGACGTGCCCAAGGCTTACAAGAACCACCAGGTCTGGCTCAACTTTGACGGTATCAACTACGCCGCAACCGTGTGGGTGAACGGAACCCAGGTGGGCACGACGCGCGGAGCCTTCATCCGCGGCATCTTCGACATAACGGCGCTGGTGAAGCCGGGCAAGAAGGCGGTGGTGGCCGTACTGGTGGAGCCGCAGCCGCACCCCGGCGTGCCGCACGAACACACGCTCACCAACGGCCTGGGCAGGAACGGCGGCATTACCGCGATCGACGGGCCCACTTTTCTGTCTACCATCGGGTGGGACTGGATTCCCGCCATCCGCGACCGCGACACGGGCATCTGGCAGAAGGTTTTCCTCTCCGCCACCGGTCCGGTGGTGGTGAAGGACCCGCTTGTGACCACAGATCTGCCGTTGCCGCGTACCGACTCGGCCGATGTGGGTGTTTCCGCCACGGTGGAGAACGTGAGCGACAAGCCGGTGAGCGGCGTGCTCAAGGGCACGATCGAGAACATCGCTTTTGAGCAGCAGGTTGAATTAGCGCCGCACAGCACGCAGAAAATCAGCTTCGACGCGAAGACCACGCCGGTGCTGCACATGGACCATCCGCGGCTGTGGTGGCCCAACGGCTACGGCACGCCGGAGATGTACAAGCTGCATCTGAGCTTTGAACTCGGGAAGGATGTTTCCGACGCGCAGGACGTGGATTTCGGCGTGAGGAAGTTCAGCTACAGCGTTCCCGGCACGGACACGCTGACCATCTCAGTGAATGGCGTGCAGGTGTTTATCCGCGGCGGCGACTGGGGGTTGGATGAGGCGCTGAAGCGGATTCCCCGCGAGCGGCTTGAAGCCCAGATTCGTATGCACCGGCTGGCCAACATGAACCTGATCCGCAACTGGGTGGGGCAAAGCACCAGCGAGGACTTTTACGAGCTGTGCGACAAGTACGGCATCCTGGTGTGGGACGAGTTCTTCCAGCCGAACCCGAGCGACGGTCCGAATCCCACCGATATTGCACCCTATATTGCCAACGTCCGCGACAAGGTTCTGCGCTACCGCAATCATCCTTCCATCATGTTGTGGTGCGCGCGCAACGAGGGCTTTCCGCCGCCGGAGATCGACGCCGAACTGCGCAAGCTGCTGGCCGAGCTGGAGCCGACGCGGCGCTACCAGCCGAGCTCGACCGACGGGCCGGGCGTGCGTTCCCACGGCCCCTACTACTGGCGGACGCCGCGTGAGTTTTACAAGGTCACGGACGACTACTTCAAGACCGAGACGGGCAGCGTTTCCGTGCCGACCCTGGAATCCATCCACGGCATGATGCCGAAGAAGGACTGGGAGACGATCACAGACGACTGGGCGGAGCACGATCTGGCCAAGGGCGCGCAGCGCGGCGACAAGTATCCCGGCATCCTGGCCAGCCGCTACGGCCCGATCGCCAACCTGGCGGACTTTGTGCGCAAGGCGCAGTTGGCTAACTACGAGGCCTTCCGCTCCATGTACGAGGGGCGCAATGCGCAACTGTTCCATCCGACCACGGCGATCATTACCTGGATGAGCCATCCGGCGCAGCCCAGTTTTGTGTGGCAGATTTACCACTACGATCTGGAACCTAACTCGTCGCTGTTCGCGGTGAAGAGCGCGGGCGAGCTGGTGCACATCCAGTTCAACGAGGCCAACGGAACTCTGCAGGTGATCAACAACCTGCCGACGGCGGTGAACGATGCAACGGCGCGCGTCTCCATCTACAACGTGGACGGAACGCTGGCTGCGCAGCACGAGACCAAGGTTACGGCGCTGCCCGATGTTGCTACCGATCTGGGCGCGGTCGAGTTTCCGGCCGGGCTGTCTGCTGTGCACTTCCTCAAGCTGGAGTTGAAGGACGCACAGGACAAGGAGATCTCGTCGAACTTCTACTGGCTGGGCCAGCTCGACGCGCCGGACGACCTGACCGGCCTGAACAAGCTGCCCGCGGTCACGCTTGCAGCGCAGGCGGCCAGCAAGGACGAGGACGGCAAGCGGCTGGTGACGGTTACGCTGCACAATCCGACGGCGAACATTGCCGTGATGGCGCACCTGCAACTGCGGCGCAAGTCCGGTGAGCGCGTGCTGCCCGTCTACTACAGCGACAACTACGTGTCTCTGCTGCCCAACGAGAGCCGGACGATCACCATCGAGGCCAGCGTGAGCGGCTTCAACGGCGAGGACGCGCTGGTGGTCTTCGACGGATGGAACGTAAGCGTCGCGCCGGCATCGTTCGCGGGCGTTTCCGTGGTGCCGAATGGGGAGGCAGACCCTGCCAATTCGCCGGTGACGGGATTGCCGTTCCAGACGGTTGGGCTGCGGTAATTTTTTCCGAAGACCGCGTGTTCCATCCTTGCCGCGAGAGGCAAAGGGCGGCAGGAATGGGGCGCGCGGGCGTTCACCCATAAGCGCAAATTTAAATCGCCAATTTTACCGGATAACCCACGTGATCCGACAGCAACATGAAAATATTGAGTTCATTTGCGCGATCAATGAGTCTATCGGTGATTTGGCACTTGTTGAGTGCGCGCCGTGAGTCCAGATCACACGAGGAAACTATTACGGCAACATTACAACAGAGGCAAAGGGGACAGTACTTTCTCTGGAAAATGTGAAAATATCACACTGGGAGGCGCAATTGAGGGTAATTTGCGCAGAATTATGCTGTATAGTGTGAATATTCTACGGAGTTCTATGATCACCACATTCTCAGTTTCTAATTTTCGTTCCTTCTCATCTGAGGAGACGTTTTCTCTTGTTGCAAGCAACCGGCTGGTAGGAAGCCACGATGACCACGTAGTCACTATCCCTGATTCGAATGAAAAAGTCCTTAAAATAGCTGTTCTCTATGGTGCAAATGGCGCAGGTAAATCAAATCTTTTCAAGGCGCTCCGCTATGTTAAATCGATTGCTCTTGACGCGCGAGATAAGAAAAGCGGCACCGGGCGTGAGCCATTTCGTTTTGGAGAAGGGGTGGATGAGCCTTCAAGTTTTGATTTGCAATTCATCGCGGGGGGCAATCTCTATCGGTTTGGCTTCAAGGTCGATGTGGATAGGATCATTGAGGAGTGGTTGGTACGTGTTGTTGGAAAAAGCGAGCGGGTTCTTTATCAGCGAGTCACGACTGCAGACGGCAAGGTGAAAGTCGATAGTTCAGGTCTGAAGAAGTTGGGTGATAAGCTAAGTGCTCTCGCTACCGTTGGTGGCCCCCCTAACCAATCATTTTTGGCCACCATTCATGTAACGCTAGATTCGTCGGATTATGGCGAGGAGCTGAATGAAATTCTGAATTGGTTTGCTAAAGGATTGAGTCTTGTAGGGCCAGACGAGCCTATAGCACCGGTCGGCAATCTCTTAGCTGAAGACTCCAACTTTTCAACATTTGCTGGCGATTTCCTTCGGGACTCATCAACAGGAGTGGACCATCTAGACGTCCAGAAGATCGAAATTACAGAGGATGATCTTAGTAGATTGCTACCTAAAGAACTTGTTTCGCATGTGTTGAAGAGCACGAGTGGGGGACTTAAGAGCATCATCCAAATTGGAGAGGGAACAGAGGTACTTTTCGAACAGACGGACAGGAGTCATTACTATCGTATTACGATTCATGGTGCGCATCATCATGCCGGTGGCACGGTCGTACCTTTGGAGTTTAGCGAAGAGTCTGATGGAACCCAGCGACTTTTAAACTTATTGCCAGCTCTACATTGTGCCAAAATCCCTGGAACTGTTTATTTTATAGATGAAATCGATCGTAGTATGCACCCGATGCTGGCGTGGAAGTTTTTGGACTTCTTCTTGAAATCCTGTTCAGGGGATCGCCGCCAGATAATCGTTACGACCCATGAGGCTAATCTTCTGGATTTGGACCTCCTCCGTCGTGATGAGATATGGTTTGCAGAGAAGGATCATGAGGAGTCTACTCGCTTGTATTCAATGACGGACTTTAAAGTTCGTAAAGATCACGAAATCCGCAAGCATTACTTGCAAGGCCGTTACGGCGCGGTTCCGTTCTTAGGCAATCTCGATCATCTGATTGCAAAAGAGAGCCAAGCCAAATGAGTCTCTTTAAGCGTAAGAAAAGACCACTCGCTCGTGACGCAGCTAGCTTGCGTGATGACCGGCAGTTCTTCGTGGCCTGTGACGACACATACGCTCCAAAGCAATATTTCAGTTTCTTTCGTCTTTCTCGTGTACATATCGAGGTCGTGCCGACTGTTAGCGGAACCTGTGCTGCTGAGGATGTGTTGAAAAGGCTGCAGGAGTTCTCGCAAAAATTCGATCCTGCTGAAGATGATGAATTGTGGATGCTCCTTGATACTGATCACTACACAAAAGGGCGCCATTTGAAGAGTTTTATCGCAACTGTTAAAAAAGCCAAACAGCAGAACGTAAACATTGCTCTGAGCAAGCCCTGTTTCGAGCTTTGGTTGTTGCTGCATCATGAGAATGAGGCCGCTGTTGGATCACTCTCAAATGCCCGTGACGTTGCGGAGGCATTGCGCGCCAAGTTAGGACAATACGACAAGACAAAGCTCAAGAGGGAGAATTATCCCCTTAAGACTGTGCCTGACGCCGTCAAGCGAGCAGAAAGGCTTGATGAAAGCGTTCTAGGCGGCGACATTCCTCAACAGAATACGAGCAGGGTCTACTTGCTATGGAAAGCGGTAGTTTCGAAATCACTTCCATCACAGCTTCCTTTGGAACTCAGAAGTCTACTTGATGACTGAGGCTACAGAGGGTTACGGAAATCACTACGATTTAGGATGCCAACAGGCCCTATCAGCCTGAGTCATTTATTGCGACGAAACATGAAGCCCTTTCTGCGTTCCGAATGTCGGTAAAGTGAGCAGTCCATGAGGAAGATTCAGGAGCGGGGTGCGAAGGCCGCCTAAATGAATGGCTCAGAACTGATCTGACATTTCCAAATGAAAAGGCCCGCAACCATGGTGGTTGCGGGCCTTTCTGCTGCTCTGGTTTGAAGCTGCTGCCGGTTTACATATCCGGAATATCCGGGGACTTTGCCTTGGCGGCCAGGCGGATGCGGTTGTGCTTCTTGTAGTTGTCCAGGATGCCGCTGAGGAAGACGTTGAAGGCTTCGGAACGGCGCTCATCGAGAAGCTGTTCGCGGGTCTGGTCAAAGTTTTTGGCGATATCGTCGGCCGAGGGCTCCTGCTTGTCCAGCAGCTTGGCCACTACGCCGGTGCGCTGCGCGTTGATGGGTCCGCTGATGCTGCCGGGAGTCAGGTCAAAGAGCTGCGGAGCTACCTGGCCAACCTGGCCCAGATCGGGCACCTGGCCGGTTTGACCAACCAGGTCGCTGGTCTTGACGGTCAAGCCCATTTGTTTCGCGGCCTTGGCCAAGTCGTTCAAACTCTTGGCCGTGTTTGCCAGTTGGGTCGTCTTCTGGGCCAACAGGGCAGGAAGCTGCTCATCGCGGTAGTCGTCCGCGACGTGGGTTTTCCAGTCGGCAAAGTTGGGCGCGTGGGCCGCGGCGATGCCAGCAAGCTGGAAGATTGCGTAGCCCTCGCCGGTGGGTGCGTATTGCGGCGGGTCGGTTTGTTTGGACTGGAAGGCCTTGGTGAGGATCTGCGATCCGTCAGGCAGTGCGCCGATGACGCCCTGGCTGGTGAGCAGCGGAGTGGCCACCAAAGGCAGGTGGTGGGCGGCGGCGGTCTTCTCCAGGCCGTTCTTGATGGCCTCGGCGGTGAGAGCGCGCGCATAGTTGTCTTCAGCCTGCGCCGCGCCCTGGCGGATGAGCGTGGCCTGAATGGTGGGCAGCACCTCGCTCAACGACTGCGTGTGGGCGGTCTGGTGCTCTTCCACCTGCACGATGTGATAGCCATACTGGCTCTTCACGATCTTGTAGTCGCCGATCTTCTGGGTGAAGATGGCGTTGTCAAACTCGGGCACCATGTGGCCGCGCTGGGCAAAGCCGAGCTCGCCGCCGGTGTCCTTGCTGCCTGGGTCGTCGGAGTTCTTTTTGGCCAGTTCGGCAAAGTTGCCGCCGCTCTGGAGCTGCTTGAGAATGCCCTCGGCCTTAGCTTTGGCCGCGGCATCGGATTTGGGGTCAGAGCCGGCAGGCACCTTGATGAGGATATGGCGCGACTTGGCCTGTTCCGGAACCGAATACTCGGACTGGTGCGCGGTGAAGTACTGCTGAATTTCCTGCTGGCTGGGCTGGTGCACCGGGCTGGGCAACTGGCTGGAATTGAACGCAAAGTAGAGAACCTTGCGCTGTTCCGGCACGGCGGCGGCATAGCGCGGGGCGTTCTTGGTGAAGAAGGCCTGGAGCTCGCCGTCAGAGGGATTGATGGTCTTGCGCAGGTCGTCTGCGGAGACGACCGCATAGTCGAACTTGATCTTGATGTTGCTTTTGCGATAGGCATCGCGGACTTCCTGGTCGCCCACCGTGACCCCGCCGGTGATGAGCGCCTGCAGCCGCCGCAGGGCGATGTCGTTCTTCACGTTGGTTTCAAACTCGGCGACGGAAAGATCGAAACGCTCGGCAATCAGCCGGGTATACAGTTCCGTGCCGATAAACTTGCCGTTGGGGAAGAGGACCTGGCCGGCCTGGCCGGTGTGCAGGTACTGAATCACGTCGGCGTTGGTGGCGTGGATGCCCAGCTTTTCCGCTTCAGCCAGAAGGATCTGCTGCTGCACCAGTTGCTGGCCGATGCGATTCTCAATCAGGCCCAGGATCATGGGGTTGTCGGGGTAGTGCTGCTGCTGCATCTGCTGGGCGGCCAGCTTGTCTACCCGCTGCTGGCTCACCGTGAGTCCGGAAGACAGGAAGCGGCTGTACCAGTGGGGGTAGACCACGGCATAGGTATCGGGCGAAGTGGCGCCCTGGCCGGTGAGGCCGGGGATGAGGTACACCACCATGGATACCGAGGCGGCGCCGATGATGACGACGAGAAGCGCCTTGGTTACGCGATTATCTGTCTGCAGGAAACGAATCATGGATGGACTTGAACCTTCAACTCTCTACGCGCGGGCAGGGTGAACCCACCCCCGGGTCAACTCGGCCCAGTTCGGGACCGGCTGCACGGGACTGGCATCTCCCACGGATGCGCAATTCTCGCTTGACGCGATTCAAAGTCATTATAGACGAGTGAGAACCGGGCAAGGCGGGCGGGGAGGCAAACCGCGACTTAGGATTGCCTGCAAAAAAAGCACGGCGGGCATTCCGAGGTCCGGAATGCCCGCTTGGTCATGATAGGCCGATTTGCGATTACCGCCAATAATAGTACCCGCCGGTCACGTAGTAAGGCCGGTAGTATACCGGGGGATAGCCGTAATACGGATACCTGGCGGCATACGGTGAGCCGTATGGGGAAGGCTCGCGGCGGTAGAGGCTGGGTCCGCCCTGATAAAGCCCCTGGGACAGCCGGGCAGCTTCCTGCGCGTTGACCGGGTTTACGGTCAGCGGCGTGTTGAGGTGGAAGTCCACCAGGGCCTCGGAGGGAATCCAGACCGAGGTGTTGGGAGAAGCCGCGGAAGCCGCCGTTCCTCCGGCCGCGCCTGCCCCTGCGCCGATGGCCGCGCCTTCACCGCCGCCCACGGCGCCGCCGATAATGGCGCCCAGTAGTGCGCCACCAATGGCGCTGCTCGCCGTTCTGCCGGCCTTGTTGGGCCCTTTTACCTTGAACTGGTCGGTATCCAGAGCGTAGCTTTGCCCGCCCAGGTCCAGCGAGGTGAGTGTAAGCGACAGCACCGGGCTGCCGCCCAGGTCGCCGGATTTCTTGCTCTCCGTGACCACGCCGTGGACCGTGGCGCCGCGCGGAATGGCCAGCACGCCACCGAAGGCCACGTCCTGGATCACGGTGAACTGAACGGGTGTGCCGTCCTTGGCCCTTTTGCCGTCTACAGGTTCGCTGGTCCGCACCTGCAACAGGGTTCCCTGGGGAATGGTTACCGGCCCTTTGGGAGTTTCATAGACCGGCTGAGGGTTATTCGCACGCTGTTGCTGCTGCCCCTGCGAATTAGGCACATACTGCGGCCGTGCGGGCGGATAAGGCGCCTGCTGCTGGTCCTGGTCCTGATTCTGGTTTTGCTGCGGGTAGGCCTGCGGAGCCGGCACGGGGCCGTAGTCCGGCTGGCTGGCCGCCGCTTGCTGCGCGTCGCCCGAGTCCGCGGAGGGAGCGGGCTGCGCATCCTGTGCCTGCTGCGGATTGCCGACC
Organism: Occallatibacter sp.; assembly: GCA_031296165.1. Classification (GTDB taxonomy): domain Bacteria; phylum Acidobacteriota; class Terriglobia; order Terriglobales; family Acidobacteriaceae; genus Telmatobacter. The sequence goes on from JARLGF010000014.1 coordinate 11,372, forward strand.
TTGAGGTTGTTGTTGACCTTGGTGACACCCGCCACCTGGCCGGCGATGGAGCCAGCCAGTTCTTTGGACGCCTGGCTGGAAACCGTTCCCGCCAGCGTGACCTGGCTCTGGATGGTGGCGGCCGTGATGAGGTCGTTTTTCAATGCCTGGGAGGCGTCGAGGGCGTGCACCACGTCCATCTCGATCTGTCCGTCAGAACGCTGGCCGGGAGTTGGAGCCGCGTCCTGGGCAAGCGCAAACGCAGTGCCCAGCGCAAGTATCGCGGTCAACGCCAGAGCCTGCGGGAAAACTCTCTTCAAGAATGGCCGAATCATCGTTGTGTTTCTCCTCTGCCTGAAACATGGATGCAAGGGCCGATGGCCGGTTGCACGAATGTTTGAAGCTGCTGCTTCCGACTCAAACCGTTAGACGAGGCCCGGCGGAAGCTGTTACTGGTGAGAACCCGTCATGCGGGAAAAAGTTCCGCTCCATGCAATAGATTTACCGGGCCGGCCCTGGGGACAGGAACCGAGGGAATCGAGTTGCATCCAAATCAGCAGGAGGTTCAATAGAACATGGCACAACGCTTGAATTATGCAAAGGCATTCCCCGAGGGAGTTCATGCCATTCGTACGGTCGATAAGGCCATACGCGAGAGCGGGCTGGAGTCCTCTCTGCTGGAACTCATCAAGACTCGAGCATCGCAGTTAAATGGGTGCGCCTACTGTATCGATATGCACACCAAGGACGCGCGGGCGGCGGGCGAGACCGAGCAGCGGCTTTACGCGCTCACGGCGTGGCGGGAGACGCCGTTTTTTACTCCCCGCGAACGGGCTGCCCTGGCCTGGACCGAGGCGCTTACCAACATCCAGCAGGGTCATGCGCCGGACGAGGTCTATGCGGAGGCGCGGGGCGAGTTCAGCGAGGCCGAACTGGCGCGGCTGACCGTGGCCATTACGCTGATCAACGCCTGGAACCGGATTGCCATTGGCTTCAAGGCGGAGCCCGGGACCTATCAGCCTGCCGTCGCTGCCAAAGCCTGAGGGGCGGGAACGGCATAAAAAGGCCGGGAACCCAAGCGGGTTTCCGGCCTTTTTATGCGGGCGTGAAATGCTTACGCGAGCGCCTGATCGAAGGCGGCGGAGAGCGTCTTCAACCCGGAGGCAACATCGGGCCCCAGGTGAACCCGGAGCGCGCGCCGGCCGCGTGCCTCCAGCACCGCCAGATCTCCGGCAGCCTGAGCCGCAATCACCACGCCAAAGCTGTACTTCTGCCCGGGAATTTCGACATCAAAGGCATCGTCCGCGGTGATCTGCAAAAAGACGCCGGTGTTGGGACCACCCTTGTAATCCTGCCCGGTGGAGTGCAGGAAGCGGGGGCCGAAGCCCAGGCAGGTGGCCACCTTTTTTCGGTCGCGCACTTTGTGGCGGAAGCCCTGAATGGCCGCTTCGTGCGCGGGGAACATGGGCAGGAACGCCAGCGCGGCAAAGTAGTCGCCGGCATGGATCTGGTCAAGATGGGCGCGGAGATAGCCGGCCAGCGTGGCGGAAGGCGCTGCCGCCTTGAGCGTGGCCGTGTAGGCATCGGTCGCGTAGAGTTCGATGCCGCTTGCGTCTACCAGCACCGGCTTGCGCTCCGGCAGCTTGCCCGTGGTTTCATAGGCCGTGGTGAGGGCGCGGGTTTCGATCTTGGCCGATTCCACGTCCGGCTGGTTGAAGGGGTTGATGCCCATGACCGAGCCGGCCACCGCGGTGGCAATTTCCCAGGTGAAGAACTGGCCGAAGATCTCGTAAAGATCCTGGATTTCTATATGGATGACCGGATGGCCGGCAGCTTCAAGCGCCGCAACTTTGGCGTCCTGGGTGGAGTCGGCCGTGCCCGCCAGGCGGACATAGGCAAAGATGCGGTCGTTGCCATAAACCGCGGGCGCGCCGATGGTTTCGCGGTCCACGGGGGTAATGCCCTTGCCCAGCTTGCCGGTGGATTCGGCGATCAGTTGCTCCATCCAGGCGCCCAGGTCGTAGATTTCCGGCGAAGTGAAGATGGTGATCTTGTCGCGTCCGGCGTTGGCGGCTGTGCCCAGGAGCAGGCCCAGTTCGAGGGCGGGATTCTGGGCCAGCGCCAGCTTGGCTGAGGCCACAGCTTTGGCCGCCTCGTCCAGCAGTTTGCCGATGCGCAGGCCGGCCACCGTGGCGGCGACGACTCCAAAGTTCGACAGGGCCGAGTAGCGCCCGCCGATGGAGGGATCACCATAAAAGATATTGCGGAAGCCGTCGGCTTTGGCCACCAGCTCCATTTTAGAGCCTGGATCGGTAATAGCCACAAAGTGGCTGCCGGCCTTGTCAGCGCCCACGGCCCACTTCATCTCGTCAAAGAAATACTGCTTGAGAATGTTCGGTTCCAGAGTGGAGCCGGACTTGCTGGCCACCACCACCAGCGTTTCCTTCAGGTTCAGCTTGTCGCGCACCGCCTTGACCTGCGCCGGGTCAGTGGAGTCCACGATGTGCAGCGCGGGGAAACCGGTTTGCGGCCCAAAGGTCTCCGCCAACACCTCCGGACACAAGCTGGAGCCGCCCATGCCCAGCAGCAGAACCGTCTTGAAGCCGGCGGTTTCAACGTCCGCGGCCAGCTCGGCAAAGTTCGCCAGGTCCTTCTGCTGCCGTTCGACGATGTCGATCCAGCCCATCCATTTTTCCTCGCCGTCGCGAGTCCACAGGCTGGGATCTTTTTGCCAGAAGCGGGCAAGTTTGTTGTTGGTTTGCCAGTCGGCGGCGGCCTGACTTACGGCGCCGCGAAGTTCAGCGGGGAGTACAAATCGGAAACTCATATCGTTATTGATTTTGCACCAATCGCGCGGATTCCGAAACATTTATGCGAATTGAGAAAGATGCGGCGGCAAAAAAACGCACTGGACGGCAAGCCGGGGCCATGAGGCGTGTGCAAAGGCGCGGCGTTTCAGGCTGCTGAAAGCGCCGGGGGTTGGCGCGCCATCGCGGCTCGTGCCTTTTGTTTTCGGAGGCAAAAATTGTTCAGGATTGAACACTTTTTGAGCGGAATCCAGTCTATATTTACCGCAAGCCGGGTAAGCCAGAACGCGCTTCGTGGCCAGATGAGGCGAATTAACCAAGCCACGCACACGGATGGTTTCCAGACAGGGTGCAAAAGGAGATGCCGCTACTTCCCAAAACTGTCCTCCTGGATGAACTGTTTCAAATGAGGAAGCAGGATCGCGGTTTCCGTACATTAGCGAGCGACAACTCTCGATCCGGCTCCCTAGACTGACCTCATCCGTCGTAGAACGGCAGGTATGTATGGTAGTCAAAACACAAAGCAAGGGACGCGGACACACTGGGTTGAACGTGGGCGCAAGCAATGTCCGGCGCTATTTTCCTCAACAGATCGCGGTCATCGAGTTGCTGCTGGATCATTTGCAGATTCAATGTGGGTTGACGCCCGACTTCTGGAAAGGCCAGCCGGAGATTTACGATCCCCGGTTGTGCGCCTGGCTGGAGTCAAAGAATTTTCACGAAAGGCCCGACCGGCCTCCGGCTTCTTTGGCGATGATTCCCACGGGAAAGAACTGCTTCCGGTTGCAGCCCACCCACGGGCATGGTCAGCCGCAGATCAAACAATCGTTCGGTTCCGCGGACTGAGGGCACGCCGCAAAGCAGCGATGTTTCCCGCCGGCGCGGTGCTTTGCCGACGGCGGCTGCTTCATGAGGAGAGTGGCTTTTTTCATGACTGCGAAAGCAGAACTCCCACGAGTTGATAGACTTGGAATGCAATGACAAGCCGCTTTACCACTGCCCAACTCCAGAAAATTATTGAGCGGCACTTTGCCGCCGGACCCGCAGCCATTGGGGACGAGTCCGCCATGAACGCATTTCTCACGTTGCGCGCGTACCTTGAAGACGGCGAAGTGCGCGCCGCCTCGCCGGACCCCGGCTCGGCCAGCGGCTGGCGGGTTAACGCGTGGGTCAAGCAGGGCATCCTGCTGGGATTCCGCCTGGGCGTGCTGCAGGAGCTGCCGGCCGGCGGACTTTCCTTTGTGGACAAGAGCACCTACCCGGTGCGGCGTTTTGGCGCCGCCGACGGGGTGCGTATGGTTCCCGGCGGCTCCTCGGTGCGTGCCGGAGCGTACGTGGCGCGTGGCGTGGTGTGTATGCCGCCCATGTACATCAATGCCGGGGCCTGGGTGGACGAAGGCACCATGGTGGATTCGCACGCGCTGGTGGGCTCCTGCGCGCAGATCGGCAAGCATGTGCACCTGAGCGCCGCGGCGCAGATTGGCGGCGTGCTGGAGCCGGTGAACGCCAGCCCGGTGGTGATTGAAGACGATGTGCTGGTGGGCGGCAACTGCGGCGTCTACGAGGGAACCCTTGTGCGCAAGGGCGCGGTGCTGGCGGCGGGAACGATTCTGACGCGCGGCACGCCGGTCTTCGACCTGGTGAACGGCGCGGTGCTGCGGGCCACCGGGGATCTGCCGCTGATTATTCCGGAGAACGCGGTGGTGGTGCCGGGATCGCGCGCCGTGAGCAAGGGCAAAGGGCAGGAGTGGGGGCTGAGCCTCTATGCGCCGGTGATCGTGAAGTACCGCGACGACAAGACCGACCAGAGTACGGCTCTGGAAGACCTGCTGCGGTAGAGCCGTTTCAGGAATTACGTAGAACCGCCAGAGGTGTTGCCGGGCATAGCTCTCCTATGGCCGCGCCAACCGAGATTTATGGCTTCGCTCGATACCGTTGCTGAAACAGCTCGAAGTTCGAGTTTGACGAAGGCCGATTAACACATCCTGAGAATTACCCGATGAAGTATGAAGAAACCAAGACCGGGAACTAGATCCGGGATGGGGTGCGGTGGATGCGTGCTCAAGTCGACGAGGAATGCGTGATCAAGGCCAACAGCCAGTTCTGGGAACAGATGCTGGCGATGACGCTGGAGCCCCTGCCGGTTACCGAGAAGTTCTGTGTGGACGCCGGGCACATTTTGGGGAGCGTGGACCTGAGCGGCGTGTGGAAAGGCCGCATCGAGGTCCGGCTGGGGGAAGGACTGGCCTACAGTGCAGCGGCGGCCATGTTGATGCAGCCGGTAGAGACGGTGGGGGAAGCGGATACTCTGGACGCCATCAAGGAGATCGCCAACATGATCGCCGGAGTCATCAAGTCTTCACTGCCGCGGCCCTGCGCGATGACTGTGCCGGCGTCTGCCGTGGAGGCGCAGGGGTATTGCTGTCCGCCGCGGACCGAGGACACGCTGTCAGTCATCTTCCGGCACACGGCGGGAGACCTGATGGTGCGCGTGTGGGAGCAGGAGTGCCTGGAATAGAAGCCGTTACTGCCCGGGGGATAGCGGGGCCGGTTTGACCGTAAGGTCCGGTACCGGCGTCGCAGCCTGCAATTGGTTCAGATCCGTGAGTACGACTTGCCAGCGGGCGGGGTCCTTTTGGGTTGCGATCGGCAGGGTGAGATCGGCATAGAAGTCGAGAATGTTGTTGCGCAGTCCAACCGATGTCAGATCGAACTTGTTGGCGGACAGACTGGCCAGCAGGTTGGCGTACGTCTGGTCTGCCAGCGAGTATTCTGCAGGCTTTGTCGCTTTGCCGTCGTCGAGATCGAAGTTGGGAAGGACCAGCGTGCCATGGCCGACTTCCGCCAGAAGAATGCGGTACTGGTCGACGGTCGAATTGATGCTCTTGATGTAGAGATCTTCGGTTTGCGGGGTGGGGCTATTGAACCCCATGCCCTTGAATGGACCAACCTTGGGTATATAGCGCAGAAGCGCGGATAATATCCGAGTGCCCAGGCCCGGTTTGTTATAGGTCTTTCCCCACTCTCTCTCATAATCGGACCGGGAAAGGCGATACAGGAACTTCCGTTTGGCAAAGTTCGGCGTCTCCCGCATCAGATCTTTTTTGTGCGTTCGCAGCGCAACCTGCGTCATATTCGGAATCAGGTTGCCGATAAAGTAGCGGTACGAGCCCACAGCCAGATCCTCGTGCGTCAGAACGTCTTTCAACGGCAGACCGTATACCACGGGAAAGGTCCGCTCCAGCAAGGGCGCCGAGACCTGGAACCCGATGAAATCGTGATACTGCTTCGGCGCATAGCGATTCTTTGCGACCTGCAAGGTGTCGAAGCCGAATTCGGTTTTCAAATGCGCGGTTGCGTCGTCGGCATAGCGGACGGACCTGCCGAATTTGGCACGCAGTTTGGGATAGTGGAGGGCGACAGCCTGGTTGACGGCGGGGTGGCCGTCGATGTCCGACACATAGTGAGACAGCGCGCCCAGAGCGAAGGCGTACTCATCGGCATCCTGGCTTTGCTGCAACAATGCGAGTACAAAATCCCCGCTGCGCACGTAATGCACCAGGTTGCTGAATTCCTTGTTGCCAAAAGGGTAATAACCCAGGTCCTGAATGACCGAGCCGCCGTAGGCATAGGCATGGGCTTCCAGAATCTGGTCTTCGGTAAGGTCCGGAAAACGTTGCAGCAGGAGGGGGCGAATCTCAGTGAGCCAGGCCAGGTCCACGATCTCCTCGTGGGTCAGGACGGAGTAGGCAAACAGGCTTCCGCCGGTCATCAGCACGGCCAGAAACAGCGCAGCCGCGCGCGCCGGAAACAGGCGCCAATTGCCAGTTACATTACGGACCGTGCGGCTCATATACGTCCTAGAAGCATAAGGATCACAATAATCACGAGAACAAGGCCCAGTCCGCCCGACGGATAATATCCCCATTTTCTGCTATACGGCCATGTGGGAATTGCGCCAATGAGAACCAGGATCAGGAACGCAATCACGAGTATTCCAATCATGCTTTCCTCCGGACGCTGGTGCGTTACGCGCGCACCTGACTCAGTATGTACCCGATGAATACGACGGATTGAGTCTTTCACTTTGCGGCCCTGGTTATCTGAGCAATCGAATACAGTGCGCTGTTCGCACTGGCGTTGATTTGCATTTCTGCGGTTCCGGCTGCGATCATCGCTGCGACGTTTTTTCCGGGGAGATTCCAGGCATGAACAGGAACACACGACTTGTTTTTGTAGCCGCAGCCGCATTGTCCACAAGCCTGCTGGCGCAGTCCGGTTGGCCTCCGGCGCCCGGCCACACCACGATGCATGTCTGGCCCGGCGCCGCGCCTGGAGTTGCAGCCAATCTACCAGCCGAGGCGGACACCACCACGGCCAAAGACGGCCTGGTAGCAGGCAAACCCGTGATTCGCATCGGCAACGTGTCAACGCCGACCCTCACGCTCTACACGCCCAAAGGCAACAATACAGGCGCTGCCGTGGTGGTGTTTCCCGGAGGCGGCTACAGCATCCTGGCCATCGACCTGGAAGGCACGGAGGTGTGCGACTGGCTCAACACGGCGGGGATCAACTGCGTACTGCTTAAATATCGCGTGCCCCACACCGGGCCTTACCCCAAATCCGCGGCAGCTTTGCAGGACGCGCAGCGTGCGCTTGGCCTGGTGCGGCAACACGCGGCAGAGTGGAAGATCGACCCCAACCGCATTGGCGTACTGGGCTTTTCCGCAGGCGGGCATTTGGCCGCGGCCCTCAGCAACCACTATGAGCAGCGGCTCTATGAACCCATCGACGCCGCGGACCAGTTGAGTTGCCGCCCGGACTTTGCAGTGGTGGTCTATCCCGGCTACCTGGCGCTAGCGGACCAGAACTTTGCGCCTAACGCCGACATCCAGCCCACGGCAAACACGCCGCCCACGTTCCTGGTTCAGGCCGAGGACGATCCGGTGCACGTGGAGAATGCGGTGGTGTACTACATGGCGCTCAAGAACGCGAAGGTTCCTTCCGAGTTGCATGTGTATGCGCAGGGTGGGCACGGCTACGGATTGCGCCGCACGGAGCGGCCGGTCACTACCTGGCCGCAAGCTGTGGAAACCTGGCTGCACACGATCAAGATTCTGCCGGCGCAATAACGGCCTGGAATCTCCTCCACTTCAGAGCGGGGAAACGCTTTCCAGAATCTGCGGCTCCGAACTATTCCGGCCCAGACCGTGGATTGGCGTGCCGCCAGAAATCGCGCTTCAATTGAGGCTTTCAGGCTGCTGGAACTCGATTCACAGTTCCAACCCGGTTGAGAAACAGCGGGAAAGCGTACAATTTTCTCACCCGTGAGCGACTCCAAGAGCCAACCTCAGAACCGGCGGCGTGCAGCCGTCAGCATCCGCGATGTCGCCAGGCGCGCGCGCGTTTCCATTGCGACCGTCTCGCGCACCGTCAACCGCATTTCCAGCGTTGATCCGGAGCTGGCCAAGCGCGTTTGGAAGGCGATTGACGAGGTGGGCTACCTGCCCAATACCCAGGCGCGTGCACTGGTTTCCGGCCGCAGCCACATGCTGGGCCTCATAGTTTCCGAGATCACCAATCCCTTCTTTCCGGAGCTGGTGCAGGAGTTTGAGAACCTGGCCGTAGCCGAGGGCTACGAAGTGCTGGTGGGTTCCACCAATTACTCTCCGGCGCGCACAGAAACGCTGATCCGCCGCATGTTGCAGCGCAACGTGGACGGCGTGGCCGTGATGACCTTCGGCATCGAGGAGGACCTGGTGCAGAAGCTGGTGGAGCGCGAGTTTCCACTGGTCTTTGTGGATGCGGGCCCGCGCCTGCCCAACATCCGCGTGCTCAAGGTGGATTATGGCGAGGGCATTCGTCAGGCGGTGCAGCACCTGGCCGCGCTTGGACATCGCGCGATTGCCTTTATCAGTGGTCCGCTGCTGCTTCGCTCCGCCGTGGCCCGGCGCGACGCGTTCGTCAAATCCATGGCCGAACTGGGCATCGCCGCGCCCGCCAAGCATATTGTTGAAGGCGATCACACCATGGAAGGCGGCATCGCGGCAATGGAGCGCCTGACCGCGCTTGCCGAGCTGCCCACGGCGGTGCTGTGTTCCAACGACATGACCGCCATCGGCGCGCTTCATGCGCTTTACAAGACAACGCACACGGTGCCGCAGGATATTTCGGTGGTGGGGTTCGACGACATTCATCTGGCGCAGTTCATGCTGCCGCCGCTCACCACGGTGCAAATGTCATGCAAAGATCTGGCGACGGCGGCGGTCGAGGCTCTGCGCGCCGGCATCGAGCGGGACCACCCCAAGGCAGCGCAAACGGAATGGCCTATATCGACCCGGCTGGTAGTGCGCCAGTCCACGGCCTTCCCGCGCGGCAGCCTGCCGGCGCAGGTGGTGAATGCCGCAGCAGCAAAAGCTGCCGGAAAGCAAAGCCGCAAATAAGCGAAGCGTAGCTTGAGCCGCATTTGCGATTTTTCCCGTCTTGAACCGCAAGGAGATGGAGCCGCCACAAACGTGACCGTTTTTTGAAAACTGCAATATGACCGTTCACTGCGGCATGGGTCAAAAGCTTCTTCCTAACGCGAATCGCACCTGAAACGGTTCGACGGGGTGGGCAACACGCGTGAATACCGACGGGCCTATCGGAGCTCCTCCCGGAGTGATTCCTGGAACGACTCGGGACTCATAGGCGTAGTCAATGTCACTATCGCTGCGGTCAAGCATATTCAGGAATTCGACCGAGACGCGCCATTTCTTTTTAATTTGATAACCGAGTTCCCCATTGAGCATCACGGTTCGATTAGAGCGAAAAATTCCGTCGGAGATCAGGTCGCGCGGGCCAAAGTAGCGCAGGCGCAAACTCGACGAAAAGCCTTTGTAATCGTGCAGTGCGACTCCGGATGAAATTACCACCCCAACCGCTTCAGGCACACGCTTGCCACCTGCGCTGTTTGGCGCCGCATCATCTGCGTCGATTGTGGTGAACAGGGCCCTGGAGTTTGCAAGATCGAAATCAAAAGCCAGATGTTCTCGAGGCGTGTAGTAGTTTGCCCATTCGACGCCATAACGGTTGCTCGACTGTTCCGAAGCGCTCGTGCCTCCGGTGTCGCCATCCTGCATGAGTTCGGAATTACTGCGGAGATACCAGAGCGCAAGGGTGCTTTGCAGATGCGGTACGGCCACCGTGCGCACACCGAATTCTCCGCCTTTGGTTTGGACCAGGGGCGGGATTTTCGCGGCGGGCGTATTGGGGTAAGGATTGTCCGCAGAAATCGGTTCCACCGTTTGCGTTGTGCCTCGCCCGTCATTCGAGTGAAAACTGAATCCGCCCTGGGCGTAGAACTCGGTATTGGCCCACGGACCGAAGATCAAACTTGCTTTGGGGCTGGGCAGGAACTTGTTGGCCGAGCCGGAGTTGGCCGCGTTCACCGTGGCCGAGTAAGCCAGGCTGGTGACGATAAATTTTTCGTCGTCGCCGCGCAGGGCCACAACCGAGCGGAATTTGTTGGCCCACTGGATTTTATTTTCCGCATAAACGCCTACGATCGTGTCTGTAAAGCGGTCCCGCTCCCGGGTCGCTGGCAAGGTGGGGGGAACAGGGTCGCCGGTGTTGTAGTCGGTTTTGTCCATGCGCACGCGATTCTCCGCCGCGTAAAGGCCGTTGTCGATCCAATCGTTGCGGAGTTGCAGGCCGAAGGTATTTGCCATCTTGCGGCCAAGCCACTGGCTGAAAATCGTGTGGTGTGCATCCAGCCCAGCTACCCAGCGCCTGTCCTGCTGTTCAAACTGGTCGCCGCGAATGGGGTCTACCAGGTAGTAAGTGAAATTAGAAAATAAATCGAGATCGTAATAAAATCCGTAGGCCATGACTTTCGACTCGGAATTTGTGCCTTGGCGATGCCCCTCAGCCTGCAGGCTATAACGCTGGCTGTGGCCACCGTCCGACGGGTCCAGTGTGCCGTATAGACCTACAAGAGAAACTGCGCTCACGGGGATTTGATCGCTCGAATGCCATTTCCCGTGATAAGCGCGGGCCGTGACGCTGACGCCTCCGTCGTCACCGCCCTGGCTGTAGGTAAGCAAGCCGTTGAATTTGGCGTAAGCATCAGGATGAATCCACGGGCGGTTGTCGTAATACGCTTCTCCACCGTAGAGCAAACTACCCGAGCCGAGCTTTTGCGATACGCCGAAAACGGCCCGCCCGTAGGTGTACGAGCCGCCTTCCACCTTGACGAAGTTCCGGGGCAGCGTCCGGAAATATTCCACATGGGCCGAGCCGGCCGAACCATAGTTGCCGATATCGGCGTAATACGGACCTTTCTCGAAATTCACACGCTTCACAAACTCCGGGATGACTGTGTTCATGTCAGAGTAGCCCTCGCCGTGCGCGTGCGACGGCAGGTTGAGCGGCATATCGTCGATGAAAATGGCGAAATCCGTGCCGTGGTCGAGATTGAAGCCGCGAAGATAATATTGGTTGGCCTTGCCGCCGCCGGCGTGTTGCGTGATGATGAGCCCTGGAACCGTCTCCAGAACCTCTCCAGAACGAAGAATCGGACGATCCTGGATTTCTGTTGCGCCCACCGTTCCCTGGGTGCCGGATTCGGCAATTCCAATAAGGTCGTCTTCCCTGCCCTGCACGTTTATGGTGGTGCTCACGGCGCTCACGGCCAGAGAGATGCGCAGCGGGGCCGGCGCCCCGGTGGTCCCTATGGCGACGGGCATTTCTTTGGTTTCAAAATCTGGATTCGATACGACGAGCCGATAAAACCCTGCAGGGAGCCCGGAAAAAATGAAGGCGCCGTTCCTGTCAGACTGTGCCGTTTTTTGTTGAGTGCCGTTCGCGCTGCGGACCTGAACGGTAGCTCCGGCAATCACCGCGCCAGAGGTGTCAACGATAGTTCCCGACAGACGAGACGGAGATGCCTTATCACTCGTGGCGACCGGTTGACCCTGCGGATCGAGCACCGTGCCGACGATGCGGGCAGTGGAAGTCTGCGCGGCCGCGGAGAAAAAGCAGGCAAGAACGGAAAATAGCGGTATTACGAATTTAATTTTCGTGCTACTTACGTGCACAATTATTCCTCTTGCTTTTTTGAACTTGCAAAAATCAGTGTTTGTGGCTGTGCTTGTGTTCGGACTTGTGGCCGTTATCGTGAGGGTGCGCGATGGCGTGTGCGGGAACTGTCATCACCAGGCGCCCGTGCTGCACGCCCTTGAGGCCGATGAGAAGATCGGCAAACTGCTCTATCTTTGCCGATTTACCGTGCACGATCAGCACCTCAAGGCAGGATTCGTAGTCCAGGTGGGCGTGGCTGGTGGAGACCACCAGCTCGTGGTGCGCGTGCTGCACCTCAGTGAGTTTTTCAGTGATGCCGCTGGCGTGGTGGTCGTAGATGAGGGTGACGGTGCCGACCACGGTCTCATCCGGAGCGGCGGTCTGCTCGGTGACCAGGCGGTCGCGGATCAGATCCCGGAACGCTTCAGACCGGTTTGTGTAGCCGCGGCGGCCGATGGAACGGTCAAAACGCTTGAGAAGATCGGAATCGAGAGCGATGCCGATTCTGCTTAAGATCCCCATGCACACTCCTCGAACAGCGATACGGATCTCCCAGGGAAGAAACAGAATAGCACGAAGATAAGATTCATGCTACTCGAACGCTGCGCATAAGGCCGACTCGGACCGGGCAACGGGAGCAGGTTCACGAACGGTTTGCAGGTTCGCTTTGCAAGAGGACGGGTTCAAGACCGCCCTCTTCAATACGCGCAATTCCCGTTGAATTTCCGGATCAGGATTGCAGCGCGACCAGATGGTGAGCGATGGCGAAAAGGGCCAATTCGAGCCGGGTGGAGACGCCGGTCTTATCGAAGATGTTGGACAGGTGACGCTTGACGGTTTCTTCGCTCAGGCTGAACTGCTTGGCAATGTCGCGGTTGCTGCAGCCTTCCACGATGCAGCCCACCACTTCCAGTTCGCGAGGGGTGAGGCCGTAGGTCTTGTGCTGCGGCACGGCGGCCTGTTGCATCAGTTCGCGGAGTGCTGAGACCAGGTTGACGACTCGCTTGCCGCCGATCCAGTAGTCGCCGCCGACTACGGTGCGGATGGCGGTTTGCAGGTGAGCGGCCACGGAATCCTTGAGCACGATGCCGCGCGCCCCGATCTGCAAAGCCTCAATAATCTGCTGGGTGGTGATGGTGGAAGTGAGGAGGATAATTTTGACGGTGGCGGAGCCGTTCATGATGGCGCGCATGGCCTCAAGGCCAGGCAGCCGCGGCATCTGCACGTCGAGCAGCAGAATATCGGGTTCGAGTTCGAGAGTCTGCGTGATGGCCTCGTCGCCATCGGAAGCCTCTCCAATCACCTCAAAGCCGTCGCTTTCGGTGAGCATGTTGCGCACGCCGATGCGGACTACTGGGTGATCGTCTGCCAAAACAATTCGGATAAGTCGTTCCACTTGGGTTGCCAGCCTCCGAAAGCCGAGTCTAAATCAGACCTGGAATTCAGCATCCAGCATACGCTCCAGGCTGCGGAGGGCGGCGCGCAAATCGGCGAGGAGTTTGGAACTGTTATCCAGATGGTTACCCTTGGGAGCGAGTGACTCGGCCTCAAGCAGCGCGCCCAGCCGGGCGGCCTGGAGAGCGCCGGCCATGCCGCAGCCACCCTTGATGGAGTGGCCGATGCTGCGGATCTGGGGCGCGTCGCCGGCGGCAATGGCAACCTCAAGCGCGGCCAGACGTTTGATTAAATCGGCCACGACAGCGGAGTAAATCTCCCGCACGGCGGACTCGGGCATCATCTCGCGGAGTTGGGCCAGAGTTTCAGCGTTGACGACTGGCTCATCGGCGTAAGACTTCTGGGGCGAAGATTTGCCGCGGCGGCGCAAGGGAGCCGAGGAATCGGCCGGAACCGCGTGTTTGTTGAGCAATTCCTGCAGGGCTGAGGCGCCAAAAGGCTTGAGCAGGAATCCATCGGCGGTGGCGACCAACTCGCGGGGCGCATTGCTGCCGCTCATGGCAACCACCAGGGCGTGGGTGCGCGCACGGAGTTCAGAGATCAACTGGGGTCCGTTCAGGCCCGGCATCTGCGCATCCATCAGGATCACGTCCGGAGCACATTCTCCCGTAGTCAGAATTTCCAGCGACGCCCCTCCGTCCTGTGCAGTGTGAACGGTGTAGCCCCCCATGGTGAGTACCGTCGCCAACACCTCGCGGCTGACCATATCGTCGTCAATCAGCAAGATGGTGGGTAGGTCCCGGTGGGCGCCAAAGTCGAGCATATATTTAGTGTGCCATCGTCAGTTGAAGAGTCTGCTGAAATTTTGGCGCTAACAGTTGATTCAAGCAGCGAGCCTAACACCTGCGTTGACTTTCCTGGGTGCGCGGCCGGGCCTCCTAATCGCCTGTTGCCAGACACGACAACAGGCGATTATGGGTCAGGATCGGTTATTGAGCCGCGGACGCGGCCGGCATCCCGAGTGCGGAAAGCGACGGCAGATCCTTGCCCGTATGCCATTCGTGACTTCCCACCTGGAACTGCTCGCCGCGCTGCTCCCACAATTCAATGGCGAGATCGTAGCGGACAGTGACATTACCGAGCCAGTAGGGCCGGTTTTCACTGAGCCAGACCTGGCTAAACTCGTCTTTCAAGGCCGAGTAGGCATCGCGCAAATCCTGGCATCGGCCATTGGTGCTGCTGATCTCGCCGACGATGTTGCCCGTTTCCTTTGCGCGGTCCTTGTCGTGCTGCTGGGCCAGGGCCTGCGTATAAGTGGAAACGATCTCCTGGCTCATTTCAAACTTGAAGCCGATCAGGTCAAGCCGGCGCGCACCCAGATCCATGGCGGTGAGGGCATCGGTTTCTTTGAGCCCGGGGTTGGCGAGACGCACCTGGGCCAGCAACTCGATGGCCTTCTCTGCATGGAGACGCAGTTCCCTGGCCACCGGCAGTATTTTGGCTGAAACCTCCTGCCCCCGCGTGCTCCACGGGTCGAGCCAGAAGAGGGAGTCGCTGTTCATTCCCGGCTTGGCCTGGATAAGCACCTCGTTCGCGGCCATCAACTCAAGTTCGACCTGGTTGATTTTGCCGCTGGCGTCGCCATGGAAGAGCGGCCCGTAGGCATCCTGATAGGCGGCGATGGAGCTTTCGCCCGGCTGCCATGCGGCCACAGCGCCAAACAGCACACCGTACCAGTCCATGTTGAAGAGGCCCTCTCCGTCGTCGTTCCAGACCGTGGTGAGAGCGCCGGTGGACCCCAGCCGCTGGCCGTCGCGAATGAAGCCCTGGATGTTTCCGAAGGCGATCTGGTTCTCTGGGTAGACGCGGTTCCAGTTTGAGTCTCCCGGGGCCACCCAGGTCTCTATGCCGGCCTTGGCGAAGGGTTCGATCATCTTGTCAAAGCCGCTGGAGCGGTCATATTCCCAGGGCACGGCAATCATGTCCTTGGGCAGGCCGGCGACCGCGGCCGGGTCGGTGCCGCCAATGTCGCCCCAGAAGAGCAGGCGGCGATGCAGCGGCTCCAGTTCATCGTGAATCTGCTTGAGGAAGGCCACGTAGACCGGTCCATAGCCTTGCGTCTGCACCTGCTGCCGGGTGCGGCCCAGGCCCAGATCCCAGGTTTCGTCGGCGCCAATGTGGATGAACGGCGAGGGGAACTCCGCGGCGATCTGCGTGAACCAGTCCTTGATGAGAGGCAGGGTGCCGGGCTGGCCGGGGGCAAGAACGTGGCCGTGCGGCGTCTCCGCTACATCCTGGTTGATGTCGTACTTGAGCACCTGGTGGAGATGGCCGAAAGCCTCCTGCTCAGGCAGAATGGTGACGTGATACTGGCGGGCGTAAGCGACCAGTTCCGCGGCCTCGGCGGGCGAGAGCGAGCTGCCGGGAAGCCCGGGCACCGGCTCGTTGGGATAGAGCAACGTGTGCTCAAAGTAAGGCGAATAGATGTTGGCCTTGTACGAGGCGAACACGCGACTCTGGTGCTTATGAAATTCGAGCGTAGGAAAGGGCACGCGGGAGAGATCGTCGTCAATGCCGCGATAGCGCATCGCCGGCCAGTCGCGCACTGTGCCCGTGGGCAGCACCTGCTTGCCGCCGGGCAATGGAAACAACTGCTTGAGCGTCTGCACGCCATAAAAGATTCCCGAGCCGGAAGCGGCCACAACCACCGCCTGGTGCGGCTCGATGGCCAGCATATAACCTTCGTCCTTCATCGCCGCATCGAAAACAAGGCTGTGCCGGGCCAGCACGGCTTTGGCTTCGGCAGTGCCGGTGCGCAGCAGAACCACGCGATAGGCAGTCTTCGCGGCTGCGGCCTTGGCCGGCGCATTCTGCTTCAGCGCCTCTTTCAGGTCGCGCGCGGCAAACTCATCGTCCGCATCGTGGCCAGGTACGCTGACAGTAACGGTTGCCGGCAAAGCCGTGTCCGCGCTAAAGTGCGCCTCGCGGGGCGCCGGTTGCAAGTGAACCTGGGCAAGACCCTGGGTGGGGAATGTCAACAAGAGGGTAACGGCTCCCAACACCGCTCCGCGCGCAATCGATGACTTGTATTTTGGACAAAGATTCAACATGCCGACCGCTTTCAGCTCATAGATTTGAGCGTTTCATTTGAATGCGACAATTGTAGATTAGACACACACGCTGCTACCTTGTCTGGAGCGATAATTTTTACCAGCGCAGGACCTTCTGCATGGAGCCCATTCCTTACTCCAGCGGAAATAGAGTGCACGAAAGGGACTCACACCATGACGACAGCCGCAAACGGTTCCACGCACATGCCCGCATTGGCCGACGAATCGGCGCTGCGCAGGTACAACGCTTTTCTGCTTACGGTTGCCGGTCTGGGCGGATTGCTCTATGGGATCGATGTGGGGATTATTGCCGGAGCCCTGCCCTACCTGGAGGCAACATCGCAACTGACCGCCACGCAGCTTTCCATCATTGTGGCGGCGGTGCTGCTGGGCAGCGTGTTTTCCACCTTGTTTGCAGGCGTGCTGGCAGACTGGATGGGACGCAAACCGCTGATGATCCTGAGCGGCCTGACCTTTGTCATCAGCATCCCTGTGATCGCGCTTTCGCACGGGTATGAGCCGCTGTTTTTCGGCAGGCTGCTGCAAGGCATCAGCGGCGGCCTCATCGGCGTGGTCGTTCCGTTGTACCTGGCGGAGTGTCTTGGCGCGTCAAACCGCGGCAAGGGCACAGCCGTTTTCCAGTGGCTGCTGACTCTGGGCATTGTTGCGGCGGCCTTGGTGGGCATCTATTACAGCTACCGCGTGGAGTCGGTGGCCAGGACCGCCAATGCGGCAACGCTGTTCGGTTTCAAAGACCAGGCATGGCGGCGCATTTTCTGGGTTTCGCTTCCGCCCGGCGTGCTGTT
This sequence comes from Occallatibacter sp., assembly GCA_031296165.1. Taxonomy (GTDB): domain Bacteria; phylum Acidobacteriota; class Terriglobia; order Terriglobales; family Acidobacteriaceae; genus Telmatobacter. Next base: position 28,529 of record JARLGF010000014.1, read on the forward strand.
TGTGCTGGGCAGCTTTCTGGTGACGGAGTCGCCTCGATGGCTCTTCCGGCGCGGAGCGAAAGATCGCGCCCTTGCCGCTCTGCTGCGTTCCCGGAACCCCAAACAGGCTGCCGTCGAAATCGAAGAGATGGAGACCATCGCGCATACGGCCAAGGCAAAGCTCGGCGAAAAAATCCATGACTCCCTGCTGCAACGGAAGTATGCGATTCCCTTCCTGCTGGCCTGCGTGATTCTGGCCTGCAATACGGCCACCGGCATCAATTCGCTCAATGGGTTCAACACCAGCATCCTGTTGCAGAGCGGCCTCTCCGATCTCCATGCTCACTGGGGCTATGTGCTCTTCGCATCGGTAAATTTCCTGCTGACCATGGTGGGAATGATGCTGGTCGATCGCGTGGGACGCCGGTTCCTGTTCATCCTGGGCACCAGCGGCATCATTGTTTCCATGGTCGGCGTGGGCATCCTGTTTCTGCAGACGGAAAAGTTCAGCCTGGACTCCCGCGACCTGATTCAATCCATGGTTGGACCCGGCCAGGAATTGACGCTGCGCTTCGATCATGCCCAAGCTGATTCGCTGCTGGCTGCAAAGGGAGATGCAGGCAAGGCAATCGATGCCGGCCGCGCCTCGCTGGCCATCATTTATTCGTACGGCGACTTCACGGCAGCCACTACGTTTGTGCGTTCCGACGACTCCGCCGCGGCCCCCATCGAAATCACCCGCGCAAGCTGCGTGCCGTCGAACAAGATCGAAGCTCTGTTCAAAAACCCCTTTGCCAATCTGGAGGCCGCGCAGACCGCGCCGTTGAAGATCGATAAAGCCATCGTCGGCCGCGTTCCCAACGCCAGTCACGGCTGGCTGGTGGCCTGCGGACTCTATATGTTCATGGCCTTCTATGCCATCGGCCCCGGCGTCTGCGTATGGCTGGCGCTGTCTGAGTTGATGCCCACGCGCATCCGCTCCAACGGCATGAGCGTCGCCCTGGTCATCAACCAACTGGTTTCCACCATCCTGGCCGGCATCTTTCTGCCCTTCGTCAGCAAGCACGGATACTCATCGATGTTCTTCCTGTTCGCCAGCTTTACGGTGGTGTACTTCCTGGTGACGGCAATCTTCCTGCCGGAGACCAAGGGCAAAACGCTGGAAGAGATCGAAGCTCACTTTGAGGCGCAAGGAGCCAGGTAGAACACGCGACAGCAGTTTCAATTCAGCTCATTATTGAAACTGCGTGGAAGGTGGCTTTTATCACCAATAAAAGCCACCTTCCACGCAGCCCATCCAGCAATGTATGAATCGAAAATGCTTTACGCGGCAGGCGCTTTCTCCACAACAGCCTTCGAGAGATTGCGCGGGCGGTCCACGTCCACGCCGTGTTCCAGCGCCATGAAGTAAGAGAATAGTTGCAGCGGAACCACTTCCTGCACGGGCAGCAGATACTCGGACTCCGGCTGCACATACACGCAATCGCTCACCAGTTCCGCAACTTCATCGTCGTCCGCGTTGGCGAGGGCAATCACCTTGGCGCCCTGCGCCCGCATATCGCGCAGCAGTTGCAGCGTCTTCTCATAGCGCGCAACCGACGCCTCCAGCGCGCGGTCCACGGTGGCCAGCACCACCAGAGGCACGCGGTCGCTGACCAGCGCATTGGGCCCGTGCTTCAGTTCGCCCGCCGGGTAACCCTCGGCGTGAACGTACGAGGCCTCTTTCAGCTTCAGAGCGCCCTCGCGCGCAATGGCGTAGTGAATGCCGCGGCCCAGGTAGAGGAACGTAGCGGCAGATTTGTACTTGCTCGCCAAGGCGGCCATCTGCTCGCGCCATTCGTCCAGTTGCGCTTCGATCCTGGCAGGCAAGGCTTGTAACTCCTCGATGTGCGCGCTGAGCGCCGCGGCATCCATCCGCCCCAGCCGCACGCCTTCATAGAGCGCCAACAGGTAAAGCACGGCCAACTGGCAGGTAAAGCTCTTGGTGGCCGGAATGGCCTTTTCCACGCCGGCTGCCAGAGGCATGGAGATATCGGCCTCCAGCGCCATGGTGGAACCGGTAGCGTTGGTAATGGCCAGGGTTTTGTGCCCGCGCAGGCGAGCCTCGCCCAGGGCAGCCAGCGTGTCGGATGTCTCGCCTGACTGGGAAAGCACAAGAACGCTGGGATGGCGCAGGTCGTTGGCGCCGTGTCCCCCGCGGCAACTGTATTCGCTGGCATATTCCACATCGACAGCCAGGCCGCACAGGTCTTCGAGCAATATCTCCGCGTAGAGTCCGCTGTGACGGCTGGAGCCGCTGGCGGCAATCAGAATTTCGCCCGCCGGATTCGGCCAGCCAGCCAGCAGAGCGGTTACGCTCGGCTTGAGGTTTTGGCCGGCCAGATAAAGCGCCAGCGTGCGGCGAAGCGCCTCTGGTTGTTCGTAGATTTCGCGCAACATTTCATGAGCAAAGTTCTGCATATTTCCTGTCCCGGCGTCATGCCTTTTGAAGTTAGGAGTCCAAATCGGATTACGATACGATCTTAAACTCTCGGACCGTTGCACGGTTCATGGCCTGCGCACATGGTGCGATCCCACCCCGCTCGTGTATGCATCTGTCACGGCTCGCCTCTCAAAAATTGATCTTCCCTCCCAGTTGGACGAGTCTCTGGTCGCCGCCCACCGTGCTGGTGATGGAACCGAAGGCGGTGCTGCCAAACGAGGCGTTGGGCTGCGCAAAATGAGGCGTATTGAAGACATTGAAGCCTTCAAGCCTGAACTCGACTGTGTGCCCGTTGAACATTGAAAGTGTCTTGATGAGCGATACGTCTGTCGAGGTGAAATCGGGCCCCCGGATGGAACCGCGCGTCTCGTTGCCAGACCGGCTGTTGTCAATTTCACCGCCCGGCGTTGTTGGCAGTGCAAATGCGGATGTGTTGAACCAGGTTTTGCCGGCTCCCACCTGGTGCGGCGCACCAGAGTTTGGATTCCCCACCCGGTTCGGCCGGAAAGTGAGGGACTGCGCCGTGTTGGTGGAGTTGACCGCAGTAACAGGCGTACCGGACTGCACCTGATAGATGGCATCGAACTTCCAACCGCCCAGGATTGCGCGCTTCGCCAGTGGCTGGCCTTCGAGCAAAGGAAGTTGATAGACCAGGCTGGCGACGAAGCGATTGCGGATATCGAACAGCGCGTTGCCCTTCTCGCGTCGCGCCGCTGCGTCGATCGAACTTTGATCGCCGATGGTTGCGGCAAGAACCGGACGCGGTTCACCCAGGTTGAGTCCGGAAAGCTCATCGAGCGAATGGCTCCACGTATAGGCGGCGGTGGCGTGCAGCTTGTGCCAGCCGCGCAACTGCCAGCTTGCCTGCAGCGCGTCATACCAGGATTTTCCCGCTGAAAACGTAGGCCGGGTCAGCCCAAACTGCGAGAAAACTGCGCGCGCACCCGCCTTGTACGCATTGGTCCCGGGAGTCGTGCTTCCCGTGGAAACAGCCGTTGTGGGATTCACCTCAATGAAGATCGGCAGGTACTCGCCGCGCGATCCGACATAACCAATTTCAAAACCTGTCTTGCTGGTGAGCTGCTGTTGCACTCCCAGGTGATATTGCTGCACCCGCGGCGTGCGGAAGGTGTTGGCAAGGCTGTATCCAATGAAAGTTAGGTTCGCCGGAAAGCCAGCGGGCCCGGAAGTTACACCGTTGTAGGGATTGGCAAAATAAGTGGAAGACGGCTGCCCTGCAAAAGTGTTCAAGTCTATCTCCTGCAAAGGCTGGAAGGGCGGAGCCAGTGTGCCGTTCTGGAAGAAGTCTCCCTGGCCGGTAACGGTGTCATAGAAAAGTCCCCATGCGGCACGGACACTGGTTTTTCCGTTTCCGAAAGGATCGTACGCCAGGCCAAGCCGCGGAGCCACATTGTTGTCGTCCGTGTCATAGGTCGAACGCGGCGTGTGCGCATCTCCCGGATAGACGAGGCCAAGCGGCGCGCTGGGCTCAATCGACGACTGCTGCCCCGGATGCAGCGCGGCAAGATGGTTTCTGTCGTCGACATACGGGCGGTTTACTTCATAGCGAACGCCGTATTGCAGAACCAAATGGCGCGTGACGCGATACTCATCCTGTGCATAGAGTGCGTAAGTCCAGGACGAGCCATCGAGAGCCGGGTCGCCGGAACCCTGCTGGAATTCCGTTGGATAGCCGAGGAGAAAATCCGCGGCATAATCGCCGGTGTACGACGCGGCGTTGCTGGTGCCACCGCCAAAGGAGAAGTTTCCATTCGGGCGATTGATATAGAGCAGGTCGATGCGGTCGCGCCGGATCTCTCCGCCAAACTGGAAGTCATGGTTATGTTTCAACCAGGTAAGCGCATCTGAAAACGTATCGACATGATTGCCGCGCCGCGCAAAGGGCTGCTGCGCGTCTCCCTGGGTAAAGTAGTTTGTCACCGCCACATACGGCAAACCTGCAGCTTCCGCATTGGACGCAGAAAAACCGTAGCCTACAGAATTAAGGTTGACTCCACTGGTTTTGTTTGGCTCACCGCGGATGGCCTGCCATCCGTAACGCGCAACATTGATGGTATGGTCGTTCAACGCCCACGTGTCCGATACCAGCGCATCCTCTGTGGTGATAAGTTGCAGGTTTCCGGATGGGGCAAAGTTGGAGGGTGTAACCGGACCGAATAGATATTGATGCGCATACAAATAGCGCCCCAGGATGGCGTGCTTTGCGTTCAGCGTCCAGTCTCCGCGAAGACCATAGGTGTTGCGATTGTCGATGTTAGGCGGCGAGGCCTTGTAGTAATAACTCGTGGTGCCATTGGCGTTGACAATCGGTGTCTGAGTATTAAAAGGAGGAATGTAGTTAGTCAGGATTGCTCTTGCAATCGGACTGATGTAGCCGGGATTGATGACGTTCGGACTTGAGAATACAGGATGCCCGTAGGCCGCACCGGGATCGGTCAATTGTTTGGTGAATACGCTGAAATTGCCGCTGCGCTCATCCTTTGAGAGCACCGGCACATTCAGGTTGTTCGCTGTACCATCCTTCAGGCGAAAGCCCTCGTAGTAGCCGAAGAGGAAAAGTTTCTTGCGCTTGATGGGACCGCCCAAAGCCGCGCCAAACTGGTTTTGAATATATTCAGGCTGCATGGTTTGAAAATAATTCTTCGCGGCCAGGCCGGAGATGCGATTGAACTCCCATGCATCGCCGTGAAGCTGATCGCCCCCGGAACGCGTAATCACATCCACGATCGCTCCCGAGTTGCGGCCGTATTGAGCTTCGTAGGAGTTGGTCTGAATTTTGAACTCCTGCACGGCATCGGGTGGCGGACGGAAAACAAAACCGCTGTTGAAGGAGTCGTTGTTGGGTGAGCCATCCAGAAGAAAGTTATTCGACTGGTTGCGCTGGCCGTTAACGTTATAACTGCCTGTAGCGTCGCCGAAGCCGCCCACCGTGGCATTGCCGGATGCGCCGCCAAGGGCGCTCGGCGGAGCGCTGACGCCAGGGATGAGTGTGCCGAGTTGCGCAACATTACGCCCGTTCAACGGTAGATCCACAATCTCATCGCCGCTAATGACCGTGCCCAGAGTGGCATTCTGAGTCTCCACCAGCGGAACAACATCTGTAGCAACAACCTCCTCGGTGACGCCGCCTATCGACAACCTCACATCGAGGTGGGTAGAAGTATCCACCGCAACCTGAACGCCTTTGGCAATGCTTGTCTTGAACCCTGGCGCAGTTACTGACACCTGATAGATTCCGGGCTTCACAAGGGGATCGAGATAGACCCCATCTGCCCCGGAAGTTACCGTGCGGCTTTGACCGGTCGCTGTATTGGTGATCTTCACGCTGGCTCGCTGCACCACGTGACGGGCGGGATCGCTTACCACACCTGTCAGCTTGCCGGTCGCCTGCGCGAACGTGGGGGAGGAAGAATACAGCGCAAGCGCGCCGAGGACAAACAAAGCAGTCCGGAAAGCGCGCGGACAGGCTCCGAATGCGGCTTTGACGCCATGCGCCAGCTTCATAATTTCATTCTGTATTTGAAGTATCATTGTCTTTGCTGTGCGGTAGGCATGACTTCTCTCGCGAAGAAGTGCATAAAGTTTCAAATTTCCGGTTGTGCTCTCGCCGTCTCTTCTGCGGATCATGACTGTGCAAAGCTGGATGGCAATAGACCTGGGGGAAGTTACTGCCACCTACATCGAAACTGAGCCAAAGCTATCACTAAGTACGGCCTCCTGGTTTGCAATCTTTCTGCTGTAGATAATCTTCTCCGCGCTGCACGCGTGAGCCATGGATGACTGTTTTTACACAAAATCCCGGTGTGCGGGAAATCCTGGAATACTATGCGCCTGCAGCGCTGCCTGCACCACGGCACGAGCCATGACTTCCGCGGCAATGGCGCCGATCATTCCTGCATTCACGCGCAGCTTCAACGCACCTGTACTGAGAGCAAAGATGGTGTCGCCGTCGCTCATCGTGTGCACGGGGTTGATGCTCCGCGCAAGTCCGTCGTGCGCCATCTGGGCAATCTTGGTAGTTTCGGCCTTGTCGAATTCCAGGTTGGATGCGACCGCGCCAATCGTCGTATTAGTGCCGATTGGCGGCAGCACCACTCCATGTCCCTGGAGAATCTCCGCTATCGAATCGCGGAATCCGCGCCCTTCTGCCTTGCGCGCGCCGGCAAGAATATGTCCCGTATGCGGATCGCGAATGTCGCCCACGGCGTTGACGGCAACCAGCGCGCCGACGACGATGCCGCTGTCCTTGAGCCGGATGCTGGCTGTGCCGATACCAGCCTTCATCGCAAACTCTCCGCCAAAAAGCTTGCCGACCGTGGCTCCGGCTCCAGCTCCCACGTTGCCCTGCTGCACGGGACTGGAAGAAGCCGCCAGCGCAGCCTGATAGCCGGCCTCGGCATTGGGACGAATCTTCGGATTGCCGACACCGAGATCGAAGAGAATCGCGGCTGGCACAATCGGCACCACGCCGAGAGTTCCCACCTTCTGGCCCAGGCCGTGCTCTTCAAGATAGCGGACCACGCCGGTGGCCGCATCCAGTCCATACGCGCTTCCGCCGGAGAGCAGAATGGCCTGCACTTTCTGCACCATGTCGATCGGATTCAGCAAGTCCGTCTCGCGCGTTCCCGGCGCCGAGCCTCTCACGTCCACGCCGCCCACAGCGCCGGCCTCGGCCAGAATCACCGTGCATCCGGTGGGCCGTTCCTTGAGCGTGTAATGGCCAACTTTCAGGCCCTCCACATCCGTAAGGGAGCCGCCAGAAACGAGGTTCTCGTGGGCATCCGGCTGAAGCGGTGCGCCCGATGCCCACGCAGAAGTCTGCAGGACAAAAGGCAACCCCATCAAGGTTTTGTTGAAATCGCGCCGTTCCATTCGACCTCACATTTTTCTGTTGGTTTGCTTCCTTGCTCCGGGCCGTTTTAGGCCCGCTGCTCTCTGCCGGTCAACGCTCTATCGCGCCCGTAATCTCTTCCTGAAGCTGCCTCTGGATCAATCCCCATGTATCGCCAGCAAAACCATCAAATCGTTTTGTGCACACCATGCCAACTAATAGCTATTGTACCTGTGGACTCTACGTAAGTATTCGTAACCAGTCGAAGAGGAATCGCTAACTTGCGGAGGGAATCGGTGGTAGTATCGAGAAGATTTCTGGCAGATAGTCCCAGCCTTCCACTTGTCCCTTAACCTGCGACGATGGGCCTGCTTCCACCAACGCATTGGCCATGATTGCGATCGAACCGCTGGGCACGGAGTCCTTCAGACACCATGAATATTTATCTCGCGGCTCTGCTTGTCTATGCAGTTTTTCTGATGGCGCTCGGTGTGTTTCTCGGCAGGCGCGTCAACACCTCGGCGGATTTTCTGGTGGCCGGCCGCGGCATGGGCGCGGGAACGCTCTTCGCAACCTTTCTTGCCGCTAACATCGGCGCCGGTTCCACGGTGGGCGCAACCGGGCTGGGGTATCGCTTTGGATTGTCCGCCTGGTGGTGGGTTGGCTCGGCCAGCATCGGCACGCTGCTGCTTTCGCAATTCCTTGGGCCGCGCATCTGGGAGATCGCCAAGCGGCACCGGCTGGCAACACTCGGCGATTATCTGGAGTACCGCTACAACAAAGCGGTAAAAGCCGTGGTTGCCGTTCTGTTCTGGTTTGGCGCGCTCGCAATTCTTGCCGCGCAGTTGATTGCCATCTCCTGGATTCTTAACGCGGTCATAGGACTGCCAAAATGGGAGGGCTGCTGCATCGGCGGCATGGTTGCCATCATCTATTGCACGGCCGGCGGACTGATGGGTTCCGCCATCGTGAACCGTTTTGAGCTGGCCATCACCATGTCCGGCCTACTGCTTGCCGTACCTTTCTCCATCCACGCATTGGGAGGCTGGAATCATATCCATCTGCTCATCAGCCAGCAGAGCGGCAACCCTATCGCGGTGCAAAACCAATTCAGTTTTTTTGGAGCTGGCGGCAGGCAGATCTTTGCGTGGATCGCCATTCTTCTGCCGTCGTTCATGGTCTCTCCGGGGCTGATCCAGAAGCTGTACGGCGCACGCGACGCGCGCACAGTACGCCTCGGCATCGGTCTGAATTCTCTAGGGCAGGCCATCTTTGCATTTGTTCCGCCGCTGCTGGGGCTGTGCGCGCTGGCGGCATTTCCGCATCTCCAGAATCCTGAGCTCGCCTTGCCCGCAACGATGAAGCTGCTTTTGCCCCGCTGGCTTGGCATCTGGACCCTGGCTTCCATCTTTTCCGCAGAACTGAGCGCCACGGATGCCATCCTCTTCATGCTTTCCAGTTCCCTGGCTGTCGATCTCTACAAAACTTTTCTGAACCCCAAGGTCACAGGACAGAAACTGCTCGCCGCCAGCCGTATCTTCTGCGTGGGCTCCGGGGTCGCCGGGGTTTTGCTGGCCATCGTGCTGCCGTCCATCATTGCCGCCATCAGCATCTTTTACGGACTGATTGCCGTGGTGCTGTTCGTGCCGGTCATTGCCGGACTCTATTTCCGGCGAGTGTTGCCGGCGGCTGCGTTAAGCAGCATTGCTGTCGCGCTTGGAACCACACTCATCACCGGTTTTCTGACTCATGGACACGGATGGAGCTTCTTCTCTCCACAGGCGCTTGGCATCTTCGCCGCGGCGCTGGTTGTAATGAGCTTTCGCTTTCTCCCGTCAAGGCCAGAGCCAGCATCCTGACTTTCGCGCATTGGCGCACTATGCGACAATCCAAGTGTCGATGCGGTACGCCCATAGGTCCCCGGAACACGAACCGTTGACACGCTTTTGCAGCGGAAAGTGATGGCGGCCCAATCGACGGCCAGAAGTTTCCGCAGGAGCGGAAGTGAGGCATAATGTCTTATAGATTAGTTGGATTAAATGAGTTAGTAGAAACGCGAAAGTGGCGGAATTGGCAGACGCACCAGACTTAGGATCTGGCGGAGCAATCCATGGGGGTTCGAGTCCCCCCTTTCGCACCAATCCTTATCGGCATTCCGCAACGCAATGAATTTCACTGCAAGTAGCATCGCGCCCCCTGAGCCAAACTGCGTCTATACTCGGGCCTGCTGCTGGCGAGCCCACGCCATCACATTGGCTGGCGCGCGGTTCTGCTTCAATTCGCTCGCCATGAAGCGCATGTAGGGATCGATGTGATGAAAGAAGTGCTTATATCCCGCGCAGAGATAATTCAACCCCGGCTCGCCCGACGCGGTCTTGAGAAAGCGATGCTTGGGGCACTCTCCGTTGCAGGCAAAACGCACATCGCATTCGATGCAGTCCGTGGGCAGCCCAGCTTCCTTGGCATTGCCGAAGCGAACCTGCTGCGGCAACACCGCCAGCGCGGCCAGAGGGCGCTCCAGAATATTGCCGAGCTTGTTGTCGGGATAAACGAAGTGATCGCAGGAGTAGAGGTCTCCATTGTGCTCCATCACCAGCGCCGAGCCGCATGTGCGCGCAAAAACGCAAAGGCTCTGATCCATTCCCATCCATGATTCCAGAGCTACATCGAAGAGATTGACAAACGTCCGCGCCACGTCCGCGCGCACCCATTCATCAAAGATAGTCTGCAGGAAAATGCCGTACTGCAAGGGCTCGACAGACCACTCGGAAACCGCCGTCTGACCATGCGCGTATGGCTTAAGCAGGCGCAGGCCGCTGGTATCCGGCTCCGCGGCAATCTCTTCCACAATCGGAATGAACTGCAGATACTGGCTGCCGATTTCCTTCAAATACCTGTACACTTCAAGCGGCTTGTAGGCGCTCTTGCGGTTGACTACCGTAAGGGTGTTGAACTCGACTCCATGCCGCTTGAGCACATCCAGTCCGCGCAGCACGCGGGCGTGCGTAGACTGGCCGCCCTTGTCCACGCGGTAGGCATCGTGAATCTCCGCGGGGCCGTCGATGGAAATGCCGATCAGAAATCCGTTTCTGGCCAGAAACTCGCCCCATTGATCGTCAAGCAGCGTGCCGTTGGTCTGGAATGCGTTCTCGATCTTCTTGCCGCCGCTGTATTTCGCCTGCAAAGCCACCGCGCGCTCAAAGAACGGGACACCGAGAAGCGTGGGCTCGCCGCCCTGCCAGGCAAAGGTAATCGCGGGCGCGGACTGCGACTGAATGTATTGGCGAATGTAGGATTCGAGCAGCTCATCCTTCATCCTGAAGTTTTTCTGGTCCCCGTACAGGTTCTCTTTTTCAAGGTAATAGCAATAGGTGCAATCGAGATTGCAAATAGGCCCGATGGGCTTGATCATGATTTGAAAATTGGCCATAACAGGGAAGTATCCTTCCGGGTCATTGTACGATGCAAGCCTGCTCGATTTGTATTTTCTTAATGTGCAACGGCCCACGCCTGATAGCTATTAAAGATAAATTGACTTCCGAGTATCAGCAGCCAGACCCAGAGCGCAAAACGCAGCGGACGGCGCGGGATGCGGCTGCCCAGCAGGGTTCCGCCGATGGCTCCGGCAACGCCTCCGGAAATAAGTTCCAGCAGCAGTTGCGGATTGGTGGCGTGCGAGAACCAATGCGCGCCGCTGCCCAAAAGCGAGACGGTGAAACCGAAGAGGATGTCTGTGCCGACGACTTGTGCAGGGATCAAAGGAGTGAGACTGAGCAGCGCGGCGCTGCCCAGTGCGCCCGCTCCGGCTGAGGAGAAGCCAACCTCGGCGCCTACCGGAAACATCAGCCATGAGAGCAAGGGACTGCGGTCGCGCGCCTCGCGATTCTGCTTCAAGGGGCGGAAGAAATTGAAAATCTGCCAGCTTGCGGTCGTAATCAGGATTGAGCCGAGAAGCGCGTTCAGCAGGTTCTGCGATCCAGTGGTGATGAGATGCTTCAGGAGCAGTGAACCGACAAGAACGCCGGGCGCACCGCCCAGAAGCATGAACCCCAGAGTCCGCCAGGCCACATTGCGGCGGAAGATCTGCGCCGGCACAAGAATCAATTTGACGGCAGCGGAGAAGGTGAGGCCGATGCCAACTGCGACGGGCGCGGGGACATGAAGAAACAGAACCAGGATGGGCACGGTGATGGTGCCCGCGCCCACGCCGGTCAATGCAATCGATAGTGCGATCAGGAACCCGATCAAGTAATGCATTCTTTTGCCTTCAGACTATGTAAACCAGTTCTACTTCGCCGGTGCTGCCTCAATGTGAATGCCGCACTCAACTTTGCGGCCAGCCCAGCGTCCCGAACGCGGATCGTTGGGATCGGTTGGAAGCGAAGTACAAGGCTCGCAGCCAATCGAGGAGTAACCGCGCTCGTAGAGCGACAGCAGAGGAATCGAGAACTGTTCGCAGGCGTACCAGACATCGCGCGTGGTCCACGCAGCCAGCGGTGCAAGCTTGAGCACCTGCTTGCCTCCGGGAAGCGTGAAGAACGCTTCTTCCTCAAGAGCCGTGCGGCTCCTGGCTTGCTCGCGGCGCAAACCGGTGAGCCAGACGCGATAGCCGGCGACGGCCTTGAAGAGCGGCTCAACCTTGCGCAGTTTGCAGCACTGGTCAGGTGACGACTGATACAGCAGGCCATGCTCCGCCTCCTGCTCGGCAACGGTCTTTTCCGGCAACAGGTTGACCAGGTTCAGATTCCACTCGCGCGCAATGCGATCGCGATAGGCATAGGTCTCCGCAAAGTGATACCCCGTATCGAGAAACAGAATCGGAATGCGAGAATCCAATTCGAGTGCGAGTTTTGTCAGCAACACGTCTTCCGCCTGGAAGCTGCAGGTAAGGCACACATCGGGCTTGCCGGTGATGACTCGAGCAAGAGCAGCGCGTACCTGGTCCAACAGATGATTTACCTGCGAATCGATCTCAGCAGTACTCATTACAAATCCGCCTTTTCCGATGAGATGAAGATGCCCGCGCTGTGCAGCAACTGGTGGACGGCGGAGATCGCCTTGATGGATTCGTCCGCTTCGAGAGCAATCTGCCGGCCTTCCGTGCGCGCGGTAAGCGAATCGCTTTCATTGGCGCGAATAACAAGCGCAAGCAGACCGGATTGCGCGTGCAAGGCAGTAACGGTTTCAAGCAGACCGGGGTGCTGGAGAAAGTCTTCAGCGCCGGCTGCGACGCGCACGGTAACCGCGCCCACCACAAACAGCGAACGTTCGATGGCGTCGATTAGTTCCATGGGGCCGGTGAGTTCGAGAACGCCGCCGCGGTGCCCCCAGCGCGCTTCCCTTTCGCCCTTAGTTACCGGTCCCCATTCCACTGTCTGGATGGGTTCGCCCGCTGCTGAATAGCCGGATGCTGCAGTAATCATGCCCGCGGCAACCGTGCTGTTGGTTTCGGCGTCGATAAGAATAAAAGCGCCGGTGCCGCGATTTTCGCCGTAGAGGTCGAGCGCAATGGGGCGCAGCAGATTAAGCGCAACCACGCCGATTTCGTTCATCGCCAGCGTCTCTGCAGGTACATGCGCCAGGTTGCCGATGTCGGTGCGGTGCTCGATAGATGAAACGAATGCAGGCACGGTCTGGCTGGTGTGCTTGAGCAGGTAGCGCGCATGGAGTTTAAGCGGTCGTTGATCCATCCACACCAGCGCGGCTTCAGCGCTCTTGGCAACGGTCGCCGGCGTCTGAGAGGAAACAATCAGATCGCCGCGGCTGATGTCGAGTTCCTGGTTCAGCACCAGCGTTACCGAGAGTGGTGCGCGCGCCTCGGCAAGATCTCCATCCCAGGTCACGATGCGTGCGACCTCGGCGCTCCTGCCTGAAGGAAGCGCCGTAATTTTGTCGCCGGGACGAACCGTTCCGGAAGCAATCTGTCCAGCAAAGCCGCGGAAGGTGTGGTCGGGCCGCAGAACCCGCTGCACGGGAAAACGAAAGGCTTCCACGCTGGTATCGAGCGAAGACGGCAGGGACTCAAGCAGCTCCAGCAGCGACGGGCCGCTGTACCAGGGCATGGCGCCGGAACGATGAACAATGTTGTCTCCGGCAAGCGCGCTGACCGGAACAAAGATCGCCTCGACCGGCGAGCCGGTATCGGCCGCGATCTGATCCAGAACGGAAGTGAAATCGGACTCGATGGCGCGGAAGGCTGCTTCGTCGTAGCCGATGAGATCCATCTTGTTCACGGCGACCAGTACATGCCGCACGCGCAACAGCGAAGCAATGTAAGCATGACGACGCGACTGCACCAGTACGCCTTTGCTGGCGTCGATCAGCACCACCGCCGCATCGGCCGTCGAGGCCCCGGTAGCCATGTTGCGCGTGTACTGCTCGTGGCCGGGCGTGTCCGCGATGATGAACTTGCGCCGCGGTGTGGAGAAATAGCGATAGGCCACATCGATGGTGATGCCTTGTTCGCGTTCGGCACGCAACCCATCGGTAAGCAGGGCGAAATCGATCTGCCCAGGCGCGGTGGTTCCCTTGCCTTCAATGGAGCGCACCTGGTCTTCGTAGACGGAATGCGAATCGTAAAGCAGGCGGCCAATCAATGTGGATTTTCCATCGTCCACGCTGCCTGCCGTCGAAAAGCGCAGCAAATCCTTGCCGCGTTCCTGCCGGAGAAATTCGTCGATCGAAAAATTGGGAGCAGCAATCGTGGCCATTTAGAAATATCCCTCCCGCTTCTTGATCTCCATGGAGCCTTCCTGGTCGTGGTCAATCACGCGATTGGCGCGCTCGGAGGAGCGGAAAGAGAGCAGCTCTGCGATGATGGCGGGAATGGTATCCGCGTCGGAACGAATGGCGCCGGTGCATGGGCTGCAACCCAGCGAACGCAGCCGCGACTTGACCATCTGCGGCTGCTCGCCCGCCCGCGCCACAAATGCCTGCTCAATAGGCAGCAGCGCATCGCCGCGCACATACATGGGGCGCTCCTTGGCAAAGTAGAGATCCACAACTGGAATCTTCTCTTCGTGGATGTATTGCCACACGTCCATCTCAGTCCAGTTGGAAAGCGGGAAAACGCGAATGCTCTCGCCGGGATGAATGCGTGCGTTGTAAAGATTCCACAGCTCGGGGCGCTGATTCTTCGGATCCCACTGCCCGGCGCTGTCGCGGAAGGAGTAGATGCGCTCCTTGGCGCGGGACTTCTCTTCATCGCGGCGCGCGCCGCCGAAGGCCGCATCGAAGTTGTAGTGCTTGAGCGCGTCGAGCAGCGCCTGCGTCTTCAGCAGGCCGCAGCAGCGCTTGGTGTCCAGTGCGATGGGATTGGTGCCCGCGGCGATGGCGGTTTCATTACGCCAGACCAGCAGTTCCGCGCCGACCGATCGGGCCAACTCGTCGCGGAAGGTGATCATCTCGGCAAACTTGAATCCGGTATCCACATGCAGCAGGGGAAACGGAATCGGCGCCGGATAAAAGGCCTTCTGCGCAAGCCGCAACATGACGGATGAATCCTTGCCGATGGAGTAGAGCATCACCGGACGCTCGAACTCGGAGGCGACTTCGCGCAGGATGTGGATGCTTTCCGCTTCTAGCAGGCGCAAGTGACTCAGGCGCGGCGGAGCGGGAGCGCTGGTTGGCGGTGATGACTGGAGAACTTCGCTTGCAGCAGACGGCATGCATGACCTCTTTATGTACGGGAGAGGCTGAAGGCCGGAGCAAAGCGAAAACAACCCGGCTGATCAGCTACGGGTGTGTCTTCTGAATCGATTGTGCAGGAAGATCAGAGACTAGCAGGTACACCCGTCGAAGATGTTCGACAGGCAACAACAAGAGCGGCTTTGAGAAGCACAAACCATGTGTAAATTCATAGTAACAAATAACGGGGATGGGCACAATCGCACCCATCCCCGTTATCAGGGCAATCGCATTTGGATTTCTTACCGATAGATCGCGGGTTGCGAAACTGATTTGGGAGACATAATCCAATTTTGTGATGCCGAAAACTGCCATTTCGGGGGCAGTGTGTGGGCAAATTAACACCAGATGGAGTCGAAA
>JARLGF010000115.1 GCA_031296165.1 Occallatibacter sp.
GCAAGGCGCGTGACCGCGGCGAAAGCCGCAAAGACGACCAACTGGGCAAGCGTGAGCAGCCACCCGGGGTGCCATGGCGCGCGGGCTGTAGGCGGCAGAAACCGGTCGAAGAGCTGCGCAACCAGGACAACGACAAGGCAGTAGAGGGCAATCATGACGCACAACACGTAAGTATGACGCCAGATGCCGGAGAAGATTCCGGTATAACGGTCAATCGCCGCCAGTAGCAGGACAGTGATGGCCGGAATGCCCATCTCGATGCTGAGTGTCATGCCATGGAACGGAAACAGGAAGCCGGTGAGGCTGGTGAGCGCGGCAGTGGCGAGGAAGAGTGCAGTGAAGAAGGGCAGACGCCTAGCGGTGAGCAGCCCGAAGACTACGACAAATCCCGAGGCGATTGCAAGCAGGCTCAGAACAACATGAACGACCGTAAACGCCGCCGTGCTTAGACCGAGAATCATGGCCAGGGTCCTTTCACATCCAGGATAGGGCGCATCCGGGATGAAACGACACTACACCATATCTTAAACAAAAGCTGGCACATATCGCACGGTGCGAGATGCCGGACAAATCATTTTTTGAGGTTGCGGATTATCTCAGCGCTCGTCCATGGGAACGTAACGCGAAGGATAGTCGGGGCCGATGTACTCGGCGCGGGGACGGATGAGGCGGTTGTCGTCCAACTGCTCGATAACGTGGGCGGCCCAGCCGGCGATGCGGCTGATGGCGAAGATGGGCGTATAGAGATCGATGTCGATGCCAAGGGTGGCATAGGTCGAGGCCGAGTAGAAATCGACGTTGGCGTTCAGTTTCTTGTCGGTGTTGATGAAGAGCTCGATGGCGCGGGACATTTCAAACCATTTGGTTATGCCGGCATCCTTGCCTAATTGTTCGCTCATTTTGCGCAAATGGGTGGCACGGGGGTCTTCGGTTTTGTAGACGCGATGGCCGAAGCCGGAGATCTTCTGCTTGGCGGCGAGCATGTTTTTGACGTACTCGACCGGGTCGGCGCCGGCTTTGTCGATGGTGTGCAGCAGGCGCATGACGCCTTCATTGGCGCCGCCGTGCAGCGGGCCCTTGAGCGCGCCGATGGCGCCGGTGATGGCGGAATGAATGTCGGCCAGGGTGGCGGCGATGACGCGGGCGGCAAAGGTGGAGGCGTTCAGCTCGTGCTCGGCATGCAGCACCAGCGCCATATCCAGCGTCCTGACGGCTGTTTCAGAAGGCTTGACGCCGTTCAGCATCCACAGGAAGTTGGCTGCGTGGTTCAGCGCGCGGTCGGGCGGGACAACTTCAAGCCCTTTGCGCAGGCGGTCGTAGATGGCCACGATCATGGCGAACTGCGCGGTCAGATTATAGGCCTTGCGCACATTGGCATCGTGGGAGTTGTCCTTTTCGTCGGCATCGTAGAAGCTCAGCATGGAGACCGCGGTGCGCAGCACTTCCATGGGCGTGGCCGTAGAGGGAACGGTGCGCAACATGTCGATGATGCGCTGGTCGAGCGAGCGTGCCAGCGAGAGTTGCGACTGGAACTCACGCAGTTGCAGATGGTTGGGAAGGATGCCGTTCCAGAGCAGGTAGGTGGTTTCCTCAAAGGTCGAGTGCTCGGCCAGATCGTGGATATCGATGCCACGGTAGGACAGCACGCCCGCGTCTCCGTCGATCCAACAGATTCCGGAGTTCGCCGCAACAATTCCTTCCAGACCCTTCCCTGCTACAGCAGTCGACATAGCTTTCGGATCTCCCTCTTGCATCTTTTATTTGCAGTTGTGGCGTAGATCCGGATTCAGTATGCGAGCCCGGCGCCTGAATGTGCAGTAAAGATGTTTATAACGTAGTGATTCGATGCTTGTCACGAAGGGTGGGACGGGAGGGGGCTAAATTGTGTTTTTCAGGCCCGCAGGGGGGGAGCGCGCGGGGCATCGCAGTCACCCAGCCGGGATTGCGGAGGCTTGAAATCCGCGGAGTGGGGCCGCCCCGGGCAATTGCCGATCTGCGTGGGTACGAATGACCGGCATATTCAGTAACACCTGAAGTCTTTACAATGAAGCCTGTGGATTCTGCCCGGAAGCGAGATGCGGCGTCTCCGGTTTCCGATTTTATGGGGGTCATGCCGCAGAATGACGGGAAATAGCAGGGAGTAACCTCCCGAGCGGCGTCTAATGAACGATAGGGCAATCCAACGATATGCGGTTCGCCCGACGAGCCGCGAGAGAGACGAAAGGCGAAACAATGAGTGAAATCGACGATACCCCCAGAACCTATTCCGGTGCGCTGTTGGCGGCCATTGCGGTGGCCCTGGTAGGCGCGTTGGGCGGGCTGATCTGGAGCTATACGCTCAGCGGCCGGCTCAGCATCCAGCAAGCCGACCTGGCCGACGCCAAGCAGCAGAACGTGAAGCTGGAAGCGCAACTGCGCGAGACCGATGCCCGCCTCAAGGTGGCTACGGAGGAGTTGGGCACCTCATTGGGCCTGACCCAGAAGCAGATGGACGCCAAGGCCGAGGAGATCATTCGCCGCGAGGATGCCGCCGAGGCCGGAGCCCAGCAGTTGGCGAGCGCACAGAAGCAGACCGCGCAGCAGGTGAACGCCGTCTCCAGCGAAGTGTCGAACGTGAAGACCGCAGTGGGCGGCGTGAAGACCGACGTGGCCAAGACGCAGAGCGACCTGGCCGGCGCCATCAGCCAGTTGCAGTCCATGAAAGGCGATATGGGCCAGCAGAGCGGCCTGATTGCCCGCAATCACGATGAGCTGGAACTGCTGAAGCACCGAGGCGACCGCAACTACTACGAGTTCAGCATCTACAAGGGCCAGAAGAAGAGCGTGGGTACGGTCAGCCTGCAACTGAAAAAGGCCGACGGGAAAAAGAGCCGCTTTACGCTGGTGGTGTTTTCCGACGACAAGCAGTACGAGAAGAAGGACAAGAACCTGAACGAGCCGCTTCAGTTCTATAGCGGCAAGGACCCGATGCTGTACGAGATCGTGGTCAACACGGTGAACTCGAAGAACCAGATCAGCGGCTACCTGGCGACGCCCAAGAACGCTCCCGTACCTGCTCAATAAGAGCGGTTCTCCAGTGCGCATAGTGTTTCCAACTGACCAGAAGGTGGCTTTCCCGGGAGGGGAGGCCACCTTAGAGTAATTACATAGAGACGCCATCGAAAATGCTGTAGAGACGCGCATGAAGCGTACCACGTATCGGTACTATTTACCCTCCCCCCTCCCCCCCTATGTATTTAGTCAAGTTATCCATTTTCAACGAGATACGAGGAGGCTATCGCCGCAAAAATTAGATTCTAAAGGGGTTATATGTCAAAAATTAGATAACAAAGGAGTTGCAGGCGTTTTCAGGGTGTTTTTGAGGTTTACGTACCGTAATGCGGGATTTTTATGCTTCTGCACTGAGTTGAAAGGTCCTTCCTGGGCATTCTGTTCAGGCCCTGGAACAGCGGAAAAGACCCGGGGCCGAAGTCCACTGCTACTTCCGGGATTCGCGATCCCTGGGTTGTGAAAAAGACTATAGAACGATTGTGCGCCTGGGGAGGGTAATTATCTGCAGCGAAAATAGGGGATAAGTGCTGTGGATTCAGTGCGGACGAAGATACCCCTCTTTTGCTGGTTTTGGGTGCGGCAGCGCCCCATGCCGGACTGCAAAAAGGCAAAAGGCGGGGAATAGGGGATTACTCGACTTTGCGTACCCCGTCGCACGGTGCGTTGTTTCTTTAGATGGCACTTTTTGAGTGCTACTATGCTTTTTGGCGTTTACCGGAAGCGAAGGGTGCGCTATGCGGTTAACGGTCCTCGCGATGTTTATGTGTGCTGGCACCATGGCCTTTTGTCAGTCGAGTGGCTTTATGCTGGATTCGGCTGCGGACGGCGGAAGCAGGCCGGCCTCGCATTGGAGCAGTGCAGCGCGTTCCTGAGCATGGTCCCAGGCTTTGTGATTGAGGGTTTCGCCGACAGTATGCACACTTTCTAGGTGATCCAGAAAGTATCCTAATTCACGCGACGTCCGCTTTGCCGCTGCGCCGTCTGTAAGGCTTCTTCCCTGCGGTACACTGTTTAATTGAGTGCGCGGCATCCCGATCTTCCTTCCCCAAATTGCACGAAAAAATGCGATATTCCCCGCACTTAACAATCCCCCTTGAAAAATACGGAACAAGGAGAACCACCATGCGTGTCTTTTCCCTCGAGGTCCTTAGGCCGGCAGGATTCGTTGCTGCTGCCGCGCTTACGCTGCTCTCAGCCAATGTTGCCGCCCACGCCACCACGGCGGCCGAATCCACCCTCTTCAACTTCTCCAGCGATCAGCCCTCCCAGCTCATCCAGGCCCACGACGGCAACTTCTATGGCACCAGCCCAACAGGAGGTAGTGCTCTTCACGGCTACGTCTTCAGTCTCACGCCCGGCGGTGCCGAGAACGTGATCTATAACTTCACCAATGGCTCGGATGGCGGCGCACCACAGGCCAGCCTCATTGAAGGCAACGACGGCAATCTCTACGGAACCAACACCACCGGCGGATCGGGGGCCGGCATCCTCTTCAGCCTCACGCTTGGTGGAGCCATTACCCCCCTTCATGCCTTCGTCTCAGCCACGGATGGCTCAACCCCTGGCGCGCTCATCCAAAACAACGCTGGTGACTTCTTCGGCGCGGCAAGCGCTGGCGGAGCGTCGGGTGTCGGCACCGTCTTCGAATACACTCACGGCGGCTCGTTTGTTCTGATTTACAGCTTTACCGGAAGCGCTGGCGACGGAGCGTTTCCGAATTCTGAACTGCTACAGGCTTCGGATGGCCTTATCTACGGCGCCACAAGACGCGGCGGGGCGCTCAGCAATAGCGGATCGCTCTTCCGTTTTGACCCCGCCACACCCGGCTCATTCGCCACCATCGCATCCTTTCCGCCTACTGGCTTGGGCGATCCCTTCTACAACCCGGCATTTGGCATGACTGAAGGCCTCGACGGTGCGTTGTACGGACTCACCGCTGAAGGAGGAGCTACCGGTTACGGGAGCATCTACAAAGTCGTCCCAGGCAGCACCCCCACGGTCACTCTCGATCTCTTTGATTTGAGCAGCTTTCCCGATGGCGGTTTACCGGCTTCCGGTCTGTTCCCGGGTGGCGACGGCAATATTTACGGCACCACCAGCGCTTACGGCCCAGGAGGACCACCCAACGGCACATTCTTCCAATACACGCCCGGCTCAGGGGTGTTCACAACACTCTATGGCTTCTCCAACTCCGACGGCTCACCATCAGGAACGCCACTCGAAGCTGCCGATAGCAACTTCTATGGCTCTGCCTCTAACAACATTTACAAGATTGTCACCACCCCCACGATCACTGCTCCGGCGACTCTGACCGCCAGCGCTTCGACCATCACTCTGGGATCGAGCGTCACGCTCACCTGGCAGGTGAACAATGCCTTCAGCCAGACCGCTGAAGACTGCTATGCTCACGACGACTGGTCCGGCAGCCTGTCTCTCTCCGGCTCTCAAATCGTCACACCTGCCGCTTCCGGCGTCTTCAACTATTCGCTCACCTGCGGCGGCGTTGAAAGCGCCTTTACCACCGTCACTGTCAATCCGCCGGTTAGTCAAACCGCCACGCCGGTCATCAATCCAGCAAGCGGCACCTACTTTGGCCTGGTCGACTACAATATCACGGATGCGACCCCCGGCGCGGTGATTTACTACACTACCGATGGCAGCGCGCCCACTCTAGCCTCGCCAATCTGGAACGGAATTCCCAAGGTCGTCGTCACCACCACCAAAGTGCAGGCCATTGCTCTGGCACCTTCGTTCACCGTCAGCAACATCGCTGCTGCCAACTACATGATCGTGAACAATGTGAAGAAAAGCTGCGCGATCGAATATCCTCACGGCTTCACCATCCACCCCGAGCTGCAACTCAATCACGGGGCGTTGGTTGCGGGCGGTGTGCTCGACCTCACCCACGGTCTGTTCCACGAAAGAACCAGCGCCTTCGCCGAGCCGCGCATTCCGCTCGTAGTATTCGCAACGGATTTCCGTTTCCGCTTCTACAAAGCCAGCCCGACATCCTCTGAAGGACTCACCTTTACGGTCCAGGCCGATAGCGACCACGCCGTCGGTGGGGCAGACGGAGGCCTTGGCTACCATGGCATTCCGCATAGTATGGCTCTCAAATTTGACCTGCACAACGATGCCGGTGAAGGCGATAACTCCGTAGGTCTCTTCTTTGGCGGAGTTTTCCCGGCTATTCCCGCGATCGACCTCACTCCCAGTGGAATTGATCTCCACAGTGGCCATGACTTCAACGCCTTCGTCACCTATGACACCCACTTCCTTACGCTCACACTGACGGATACCGCGACCGCCGCCACCTTCACTCACAGTTTTCACCTGCCCGCGTCTAGCACCTTTGGCGCACCCACAGCCTTCGCCGGCTTCACCGCCTCCACCGGCGCTCAGGCCTCGACGGCCCAGATCTTGAATTGGACGCTGGAAAGTGAAGGCCCTTGCCGCTGAGATTACTAACCCACTGTCTCAACCAACAGGCGCTCGTCCGTCAAGACGAGCGCCTGTTCCGGTTAGCATGAAGCCGATGAGAAAGAAGGCCGTTCTCAACAGAACTACAACGATGACGGCTTCGGCCCCCCCAACCTTAACGACAAAAACACACTTTTCACAATGGCCTGTGTAGCCTCGATGGAGCATTCCCTCTCCACCCACCAAACGGCTAGAGACACTGCAAATGTGATTAGCCAGAAGATTCCCATATTCGTTCAGGTGGGATTATGCCCGTGAATCCAGACTCCTGACGGACAGAACGGCCTTCGCTGAGGAGGGACACTTCCCGTGTTGACTAGAGCATTTTCGGAATACACGTAGACTTTTTGAGAGCCGTAACAGGTGTCTTTTTCTTGAGGAAAAAGACACTTAAGCGCATGGCTTCGGTCTACACCGATTCTGAAAATGCTATAGTCCAGCATAACTTCACTCAAAATCGATCTGACACTGTTGGGGCCTTCCCCAGATTGCAGGCCGGGGGCGGGTGGGGCTGTGGGGGCGATGAGCTATGGATTCGCTCAATCCGTCGTCCGGCCTTTCCTTTCCGGTGTCCGAAATTGAACAGCCAGCACCGGAAACGGTCACTTCCATCCCTGTTTCACTTGCCAAGTTTCACTTAAGTCTTTTATATTCAGCGGAAATTATCGAGACCTTTTTGGCATGGCAAGTGCTATATATGTGGTCGATGGATATCGCACGCCCCGACCTCAGGAAGAAGAAGATACGCCAGTACGCTGTATGGGCTGGCGTTGCAGTGGTGCTGTTGACCGTAGCCGTTGTGGCCGTTTCCCGGCTCAAACCGGCTGCACCCACGGTAGACCGCTCCACGATATGGACCGATACGGTCAAACGCGGACCCATGATCCGCCAGGTTCGCGGGTCCACGGGAAGCCTTGTGCCGCGCGAAGACTCGATCGAGCTCATCCCCGCGCAGACCGACGCGACGATCGTGCGCATTCGAGTTCTGCCCGGCGCCAAGGTCACTCCAGACACCATACTGATGGATCTGGCCGATCCCCAGCTCGATCAGGAACTTCTGAACGCGAAACTGGCGCTGAAAGCTGCGCAGGCGGACTACAAGAGCCTGCAGGCTACGCTGCAAAGTACGCTGATGGACAAGAAGACCGCGGCCGCGCAGGTGAATGCCGACTATACCCAGGACCAGTTGCAGGCGCAGACCGACAAGGCCCTTTACGACCTGGGCGTGATCTCCGGCCTGGCCTACAGCAAGTCAAAGAGTACGGCCGACCAGTTGTCCGACCAGCACCAGCTCAGCCGTCAGCAGCTCGATGTGAACCAGAGGGCGATCGAGGTGCAACTGGCTTCGCAACAGACCAAGATCGACCAGGCCAAGGCTCTGCTCGACCTCTATCAGAGGCAGGCGCAATCGCTTCAGGTGAGGGCCGGCATCTCCGGCGCGATGGCGCCGCTTGCGGTGCCGCTACAGGTGGGCCAGCACGTGACTGCCGGAACATCGGTGGCCGAGGTAATTCAGCTCGACAAGCTCAAGGCTGCTTTGCAGATAGCCGAGACCCAGGCTCGCGATATCCAGATTGGCCAACCCGCCTCGATTGACACGCACAACGGGGTGATTCCGGGCCATGTGACCAGAATCGATCCCTCGGTAGTGAACGGAACGCGCACCGTTGACGTAACACTGGATGGGCCGCTGCCTCCGGGCGCGGTGCCGCAGTTGAGCGTGGACGGAACCATCGACCTGGAACGCATGATCGATGTGCTCTTTGTAGGCCGGCCTGCCCTGGGCAATGAGAACTCCACGCTCAGCCTGTTCAAGATCGACCAGGACGGCAAGGGCGCCACGCGCGTGCCGGTCAAGGTGGGCCGCGCCTCGGTGAACGACATTCAAATCATCGAGGGATTAAAGGAAGGCGATTCCGTGATCCTCTCCGATATGTCGCGCTGGGACAACCAGGACCGCATCCGCCTGGAATAGGTTTTGCGAAGCAGGGAACTGGGAACAGGAAGCAAGTAAATACGGAGCAGAGATCAATTGCCGATCTCCGACAACCGACAACCGACAACCGGCAACTGGGGGAGAGAATGGCATCGAACGGAACGCTGATTGAAATCGAGGATCTGACCAAGGTCTTTTACACCGACGAAGTGGAGACTCATGCGCTCTCCGGCATTAACCTGAGCATTGCGCGTGGCGAGTACGTGGCCATGTCCGGCCCATCGGGCTGCGGCAAGTCCACGCTGCTTTCCATTCTTGGCTTGCTGGACACGCCTACCGGCGGCAAGTACCTGCTCAACGGCAATCCCGTGGAGAACCTCAACTTCGGCGATCGCTCGCGCATCCGCAACCAGGAGATCGGTTTCATCTTCCAGAGCTTCAATCTCATTGGCGATCTAACAGTCGAAGAGAATGTCGAGCTGCCGCTTACCTATCGCGCGGGCATGCCATCGTCCGAGCGCAAGGGCCGCGTGAAGGATGCGCTGGAGCGCGTGAACATGGCGCACCGCATGAAGCACTATCCCGCGCAGCTCTCCGGCGGCCAGCAGCAGCGCGTGGCCGTGGCCCGAGCCCTGGCCGGTTCGCCGTCGATTCTGCTTGCCGACGAGCCTACAGGCAACCTGGACTCCAAGAACGGCGAGGCCGTGATGCATCTGCTTGCCGATCTGCACCGAGAGGGCTCGACCATTTGCATGGTTACCCACGATGCGCGCTTTGCCAAACATGCTCAGCGCGAGGTGCATCTGTTCGACGGCAAGGTGGTCTCGGTCGACGAGCTCAAAAAGCTGGAAGAAGAGGTCGAGGCTTAAGTTTCCGGCCGTTTGTTGTTGCGTCTGCGCCCGATGTTTCAGGTTCGTGGTCTCGCGGCGAGGTTGTCGCCTGGGAGTGAGGATTTCTGCGCTATCGTACTTGGGCTGCGGGTCTGGTTGTATTGCTGCCGTAGTTTGCGCCGCCTTCCTCGACCCCATGCAAGCTTTGCGAACCGAACAGGAGAAACACGAATGCTCTTACTGCTTCAGGATCTGCGTTATGCGTTGCGGCAGTTGCGCAAGTCGCCCGGTTTTACGTTGATTGTGGTGCTGATG
Source organism: Occallatibacter sp. (assembly GCA_031296165.1). GTDB lineage: Bacteria > Acidobacteriota > Terriglobia > Terriglobales > Acidobacteriaceae > Telmatobacter. Next base: position 9,613 of record JARLGF010000115.1, read on the forward strand.
CTGGCGCTCGGCATTGGCGCCAACACCGCGGTCTTCAGCGTGATGAACGCGATCCTGATGCAGTTGCTGCCAGTCAGCCATCCCGAGGGCCTCAGCTACGTGCGTATGGCCAATGGCAAGTGGCAAGCTCCGGGAGCCAGCAGCACTGGAGATTCGAATACGTCGTTTCCCGAGGTCGCCTTTGAGGCTCTCCGCCAGCGCAGCGATGTTTTCGAGGAGTTGATCGCATACGTTCCGCTCAGCACTACCGGCAGTGTTGGGGTCCGTCATGGCGAACTTCCCGAGGAGGCCGAGGGCGAGGAAGTCAGCGGCAACTTCTTCTCTGGCGTGGGCGCGCGGTTGGAGCGTGGCCGCGGCTTTACGCCCGCCGATGAAAAGAACCACACGCCGGTTGTCGTTCTCAGTTACAACTACTGGACGAGGAGTTACGCGCGCGATTCCGCTGTTCTGGGGCAGACGCTCTATGTCAAGGGCATTCCCATGACGGTGGTGGGCATAGCCGCTCCCGGATTCAATGGCGTGGAACCGGCCACTTCGACTGACTTCTGGATTCCGCTGCAAACTCGGTCCGAGTTGAATGCATGGGGTGCGCCGGCGCAATTGAACTCGCTTTATGGCTCGCCCAAATGGTGGTGTCTGCGCATGATGGCGCGCCTTCGTCCCGGGGTCACCTCCATGCAGGCGCAGCAGGCGCTGGCTGGCACATTTGGAGAGGTCGTCCAACAGACGGTTGGCTCGGTCAATCCCCATAAGTGGAAGCCGCTCGTGGACTTCGTTCCCGCCCGTGGCATCGCCGGTTATAACGAGGAGTATCGCCAGCCGGTGCGGATTCTGATGGGCCTGGTTGCTTTGGTGCTGCTTATCGCCTGCACCAACGTGGCCATGATGGTGCAGGCCCGCAACACGGTGCGGCAGCGCGAATTCAGCTTGCGCCTGGCGATTGGCGCTAGCAAGGCCGCCATCTTCCGCCAATTATTGTGCGAGAGCCTTCTACTGGTTGCGGCCGGATCATCGCTGGGCTGGCTCTTCGCGATTTCAGCTACGCGGATGTTGTCCTCGTGGTCGGGCATTGAGACCGGCCTCAGCCCGGATCGCAACGTCCTGCTGTTTACCTTGCTTCTCTCGGCGCTTGCGGCTTTAACCTTCGGCCTGGTTCCTTTATTGAGCGCCGTGCGCGCGCCGGTTGCAGGCGTGTTGCGGTCCAGTTCCACCGGCCTGACCGAAAGCAAAACCCGCGCTCTTGGGGGCCGCATTGTGCTTGCCGGACAGATGGCCGTCTGCCTGGTGTTGTTGATGGCTGCAGGCCTACTGCTGCGCACTTTGCAGAACTACGCAACCCAAAACCTTGGCATGAACGCGGAAGGCTTACTCGTCTTCGGCGTCACTTCGCAAGGGCAAACGGACACACACGTCTTCTATCGCGAACTCCTGAATCGCCTTGCTCAGGTCCCCGGGGTAGAATCCGTCTCCATGGCGTCGAACCGTCCCGGCTCCGGATGGTCCAATAACAATGACCTGATACTTGATGGAGTAAACAGGCAAGGCGAGTCGCTGCGCTCCAACGACGTGGGCCCCAATTTCTTCCACACCATGGGCGTGCCCATTCTTGCCGGCCGCGACATCGCCTGGTCCGACGCGCAAGACACGCAGTTAGTCGCGCTGGTCAACGAGACGTTCGTAAAGAAATATCTTGCCAACACCAATCCTCTGGGCCATCAGCTTGGAGGCAAGCACCGCTTCACCATCGTGGGCGTAGTCCGAGACAGCAAGTACCGCTCCGTGGATGAGACGCCGAGACCCATGGCCTATTACGCCGACATGCAGGCGCCGTCGCTGGGAACCACGCACATTGAGGTGCGTACCCGCGGGGCGGCGATGGCCGTTTTGCCGGAGTTGCGCAAGGCCGTTGCCGCCCTTTATCCGAATGTTCCGCTTGAACAGCCGATGACCCAGCAGGCGCAGTTTGAAAAGTCCTACGAAAAGCAGCGCATGTTTGCCGCCATGGGAGGATTCTTCGGCGTGCTTGCGGCGCTGCTGGTTGCGACAGGCCTCTACGGCACGCATTCATTCCGGGTCAGCCGCCGTACTACGGAGATCGGCATACGCATGGCGCTGGGCGCAAGCCGCGCGCAGGTGCTGGTCATGGTTATGCGCGAAGGTCTGTGGGTGTTGCTTGCGGGACTCGCTGTTGGCATTCCGCTCACGGCGCTGGCTGCGCGACCGCTCAAATCGATGCTCTACCAGATGTCTCCCTTTGATCCGGTCAGCTTTGCTCTGGCCATTGCGGCCATGGTCGTCGTCTCTGCATGCGCGGCCCTGCTGCCCGCACGC
>JARLGF010000116.1 GCA_031296165.1 Occallatibacter sp.
AGAACCTCCATAAATTTTGCGGCGATGGTGGGCGCGTCGCTCGAAGGCTTGAGAATGACGGTATTTCCGCTCACGATGGAAGCCGCCGTCATGCCCGCCATGATGGCGAAAGGGAAGTTCCAGGGCGGAATGACCGCGCCCACGCCGAGAGGAATATAGAGCAGTTCATCGCGCTCGCCGGGGTACTGGATGGGCGGGACGGAGGCCGCCAGCCGCAGCGCTTCGCGCGCATAAAACTCAAGGAAGTCGAGGGTCTCGCCCACGTCGGCGTCGGCCTCGGCCCAGTTTTTGCCGACCTCATAGGTGAGCCATGCGCAAAACTCGAACTTGCGCCCGCGGATGATCTGAGCCGCGGACAGCAATAGAGAGGCTCTTTGCTGGACCGATGTCCGGCTCCAGGACTCGAAAGCGTGGAGCGCCGCGGCCATGACTTCATCTGCGAGCCCGGCTGTTGCTTTCTGGTGCACGCCGACTACCTGGGCTGGCCGCGCCGGGTTGATGGAGAGAATTTTGTCCTGGGTTTTCCGGTGCTGCCCGGCGACGATCAGATCGTACTCGCGGCCTAACTGGGAGGCGACGGCGTCCAGTGCGGCTTGCATGGCGCGCGCATTTTCCGGGGTCTTGAAGTTGGTAAAGGGCTCGTTTTGAAACTCGCCCTGGGGCGAGCGCGGCTGAATAGGGGAATGATTCGGTGCGGTATTCATAGCAATTACAGTTTATCCCTGAGAACTGGATACCGGCTAAAGGGCCGATTTGTGTTCTCAAACCTCGCTATTGGCGGGCTTGTACTCCAGATAATCCTGTTCGGCGTTGATGCTCCAGATATTGTCTTTGCCGGTTATGCCATGGACTATATTTTCAACCGCCTGCATGGCGGTCAGCATGGAGTGGTCCTGATTGTTGTACTTGTGCATACCGTTACGGCCAATGAGGAACAAGTTCAGAAAACTATCGGTGAAGGCGCGCAGCTCCGCGAAGCGGTCATAGGCGCCAAAATATGCCGGATAGGCTTTGGGCACGCGGACGACGTGGGCATCGAGCACATGGTCAGCTTTGAGGATGCCTATCTTCTCCAGTTCAAATGCGCCTAGCTTTTCCAGATCGCTGTCGCTCATCTTCCACAGTGGATCGGATTCACAACAGAAATATTCAAGGCCCAGCCAGACCTTGCCGGGGACGGCCAGATGCGGGCTCCAATTATTGAAGATCTGCAGGCGTCCTATCTGCACATCCGGCTCCTGGATGTAGATCCATGTGTCTTTAAGCAAGCCTCCGCCGGGCTCAGTGACGCTGAGCCGATCGGCCAGCATACCGATGGCAATAAAGTCGCGGTACATGAGGCCTTCGGCAACCTGTTTTACGTTGGCTGGGACCGGGGCGCCTGTACATTCCATGGCAGGTACGAGGTCGCGGATGGGCATTGTCGAAAGGAAATAGTCCGCAGCGAAGTTTCGCGTTTCGCCCGCATCGCTGACCGCATCCACTGAGACAATGCGGTTGCCTGCAGTGTGGATGCGAACCACCTTCCAGCCAAGATGAATTTGGCCGCCGGCCTGAATCACTTGATCCGCAACATGTTCCCAAAGCTGACCGGGTCCGAATCTGGGGTAGAGAAAGCGCTCGATGAGCGAGGTATCGGTTTTTTTCTGTGACATGCCGCGATCGTGCCGGCCGAAGATGTTTTTGAGAAAGTGCCCGACAACGGCGGTGAGCGAAAGACCCTTGATGCGCTGCGCACCCCACTCGGCGGAAATATCGCTACAGGGTGTTCCCCAAACCTTTTCGGTATAACTTTTGAAGAAGGTGAGATAGAGCTGCCTGCCGAAGCGGTTAATGAGGAAATCTTCAAGCGATTTTTCCGGTTCGATCTGCCGGAAGCGCGCAGTCATATAGCTGAAGCCGATCTTGACGGTGCGTACGAAGCCCAGTTTGACGAGCGTGTCTTTGGTCAAGGCGATGGGATAGTCGAAGAAGCGGCGCAGAAAGTAGATACGGCTTTTGCGCGGACGGAGAAGCATCACCAGATCGCGCGCATCGGTTGCCGTGCCGGTATGGACGCCGAGGCCCGCGATGGAGCGCGACTGGTTTTGATAGCCGATGGCGGCGGAGTTGTCAGAGCCGGCCTCGACAGGCATTTGCTGTAGCCACCACTCCATCACCCGGTCGCTCTTCGAGAAGAAGCGGTGGCCGCCGATGTCCATGCGGTTTCCCTTGTAGCGAACGGTGCGGGCGATGCCGCCGATCTCCCGCGAGGCCTCCAGGATGATGGGCTGAATCTGCGATTGTTTTTGAAACTCCAGCGCGGCTGTCAGTCCGGCAGGACCGGCGCCGACGATCAAAGCAATCTTGCCGGGCGCACTCATCGTAGTATTCCTGACCGGGATAGGGTTGAGTTTCTAGGTGCTGTGGGCACAACCACTCTTTCAAGATAGCGCGTAGCAAAGAAACGCGGCGGCCGAAGCCGCCGCGCCGTGGAGTGCTGAGTTGCTTTGTACTAGAAGAACAGCTTGGCAGAGACCTGGATTTGCCGAGGTCCGTACAACGTGCTGTTGGTGCTGCTCTTGGTGCCGAAGGCCTGATATGCCGACGACGGGACATAGGGAGTGATGCAGCCATTGAAGGTGGAGCCGGCTGGCACCGAGGTGGACGAGGGGCAAGCTGCTCCAGCTTTCGACGATGGAGAGCTGAAGGTGGAGTAGTTGGTGTTCACGCTGGATATAATCTCATGGTTCAGCAGGTTGAATGCTTCACCGATAAGTTGCATCGAGACGTTGTTGTGAATGGGAATCTCGCGCGTGATCCGGAAGTCGATGTTGCGGACGCCGGGTCCCGGCTGGCTGTTGCGTTGAATCTGGGGCGGACGGCCCATGGTGTTGCTGCCGGAGCCGGAAGTCATGGCACCGCCATAGATACCGCCCTCAGCCTGAAGAAGCGTGCCCGAGGACGTAGAGACGGGAACCGAACCGCTGACACCAGCCACAATCGGGAATCCGGTGGACTCAGTCGCAGTGCCAGAGAAGGTAAAGCCATCGATGCCCTTCTTCATCCAAAGATTGCTTTCAAGAATGGCGGGCTTCCACATAACCGTACCGATAAAGCGGTTGCGCATGTCGATATCGGAACGGCCGTATTCAGCCTTGAGATTGTTGGGGTCCAGTACGGCATTGCCACCGTAGAAAGTACCGTAAGCTCCCGACACCATGTCGTCGTCCATAGCCTTGGACCAGGTGTAGTTTGCCAGTACCTCGAGGCCGTGATCGAAAGGCCTGCGCAGCGTGACAGCCATGCCGTGATACCAGGAGTTGGCAACGCTAAACCCGGCATTGAGCGAAGACAGTGACTGGTTGATGCGGTCGGTGGGCAGGTAGTAGGGAACAGTGAGAAGTTTTACAGTTCCGTCGGGATAGGTGACGTTATAGGAGTGAACTCCATTCGGCTTCTGACCCACCAGATTGGCGTCCATGTAGACCGGGAGGTGCAAGCCGCGCGAACCCACGTAACCGAGCGAGAGCGACATCTTCCCTGGCAGGGCCTCTTCTATGCCAAGATCGAATTCGTGGACCAACGGCGGCACAAAATTGGGAGACAAGCCGTGGAAACTGGTAACAGAGGCAGTACCTCCAACGGCGGCAACCGTTGGCGCGTTACCGCCAGTGGGATGCAGGGCTGTTGACAAGGAAGGGCCAGGCGCAGCGAAGGCAACATTGGGGAACGTCAACGCTGCCGCAGCAGTACACGTTGCATCGCAACCGCTGTAGTTGTAGTTGACCTGGTATACGCCATTTTCGACGCGCATGGCATAGTAGGTGCCGCCCTGGTTGAGTCCGGTAAAGATGCCGTAGCCGCCGCGGAGGACGGTACCGGGAAAGAGGTTCCAGGAGAAGCCGATACGCGGCTGCACGCGGTCGGCCACGTTCTTGATGGTGGTGTTGTATTCAATCGCCAGCGCCGAAGAGGTGTTTGGCTTGGCAGGCGAAGGCGTCTGTTGAAAGTCATAGCGCACGCCAAGATTTACGGTGAGCTTCTGGCTCACCTTCCAGGAGTCTTCGGCAAAGCCGTCGTACATCTTCATCCAGAAATCGTCGGCGCCGGCACGACCGCTGGCCACCGAATTAATCTTGTCAACGGTCTGTACAAAGCTGTGGTAGTGCGAGCCCGCATAGGGATCGGTATCGCCGGTCTGGCCAGCGAAGGCGTCTGCGGCCCAGCTTTGGAACTTTACGGTGTCAGAGCCGGTGTAGCTATAGAGACCGCCGCCCTGATAGAGGTTGATCATGACTTCGTGAACCAGGTTGATGTCTCCGCCGAACTTGAGCGTGTGCCTGTTCCACACCTTCGAGAAGACATCCGTGAACTGCCAGCGATGCTCATCCGGCATGGCAGAGCGCGGCAGAGCATTGGGCATGCCGTAGCTTTCCGCGCCCATGCCGATGCTTGGTCCTGCGGAATTGGCTCCCATGGTTTCAAAGTCGCGGCCCCACTGGAAGCGGAGATCGTTCACAGCCGTGTCGGAAAGGGTCGAGGTCCAGTGAGCGACAAGAAAACGCTCATGGTAGCTGGTGGGTCCGTTGGTGCTGGCCGATGTGTTGGAATAGGTAGGATTCCCGGCGTAGCCGTTGGTGCTGTCGAAATCCGCAAAGTTGAAGTTTGCATAGACCAGATTCTTGGCATTCAACTGGTAGTCGAGGCGCGGGAAGAAAAGCGATTCTTTCTGGAAACGAGAGGGCGCGCCCTGAAGGCTCTGCAGGAATTTGATGGCATTGGTGCATTGCGTAGAGGAGATGGTTGCCGGGCATTGGGTTGGCGTAATGTTCGTCGAGTCGCCATATGTGCCGGTTGGGGTGAGGGAGACGTTATCGTTCTCGTAATAGAGGACGCGGCCAACCTTGCGGAATCCGTCGTAGGTGAGGAAGTAGAAGAGCTTGTTCTTGACGATGGGGCCGCCTACGCTGCCGCCGAACTCGTTCTGCTGGTGAATGGGCTGCGTCAGCAGGAAAGAGGGGCCATGGCTATTCAACGCCAGCCACTTGCTGTACGGATCCAGCGCGTTCATATCGGGATAGCGCAGGTAATAGAAGAGATCGCCGTGCAGGTTTTCTGTGCCGCTCTTGGTGATGGCGTTTACCTGGCCACCGGCAGCCTGTCCGAACTCGGCTGAATAGTTGGAAGCCTCGGCCTGAAACTCCTTGATGGAATCGAGACTGTAGACAAACGGCGCGCCCGAGGAACGGCCGCGCGCTTCGCTGTTCAGCATCTGATTATTGTTCGCGCCGTCCACGTAGTTCTGGTTGTAGAGGCCGCTGATGCCGTGGAAGCTGACCAGGCCAGTGCTGCCGTCTGCCACCACATTGGGAGTCAGCAATACGAAGTCGCTCCAGTTGCGGCCGTTGACCGGCAGGTTCTGGATAATGGGCGAATCCACCACTTGCGAAACTTCGGTCTGTTCCACATCCAGGATCGAATTGGTGCCCGATACCTCTACCGTGGTGGTGTCGGACTTCACCGTCAGGGTGAGATTGATGGTGAGCGTCTGGCCGACCTGGAGGGTCAGGTTTTGCGCTTCCACCTTGCCGAAGTTGCTGGCCGAGGCGCTAACCTTGTAGTGTCCGGGCGTCAGGAAGGGTGCTTGATAGATTCCAGCGGCATTGGTTGTATAGGCATGGGCGATGCCGTTATCGATATTTGTGACGGTTATGGCAGCACCAGGAATGACTGCCTGGGCAGAATCGGTCACGCTTCCGGTAATGGCGCCAGCACCAGCGGTTTGCGCTACCGCAGACACGCCTGTACAGGTTACGCAAAATGCCACCGCCAGGACTAGCGCGGTGAGAAATTGCTGGAAATTAAGATTTCGAAATTTAATCATGGCTCTCCTTGAAAGGTCGTTATCGTGTGGAATGGCTCCATGGCGAGAACCCATTGCGCAATATTCCAAGGAATCATTCGCGCTCCTGGCTATTTCCATGGTTTTCGTCAATCCGATCAATCGCAGACGATCTCCCCTTGAGTGTCAGGGGTTTAGTGGATGTTTTCCGCCGGCGATCAACACTACATGTCTCAACCCTACAGAATTCAGGTGAAGGTCCTGTAAACTACCGGGTTTTGCCATCTGATAGAACTTGCGATGCGTACTGCAACCGGGCCTAAGCTTTTTAGAATGAGCGGAGAGCAAGCCGGCAAAACCCGAGAGTACGACCTCGATGCTCTGCTTGTATGCCCTCTCACTGATTAGGCCCGTATTCAAGCGTAAATAATATGTTGCGGAAGTGCACGCCATTCCAAGGGGATAATGCGCACTTCCGTTCTATTTCGTGCAATGGAATGTGGAAAAAGGGGCGAAATCCGGTCTGCGCTCGAAGTGTTTGCAACCAAACCATATGTATGGTTGCACGGCGTGCGAATGCACAGGGAAGAGATGCGGAGGGCTGGATGGAATCCTCCGCATCTTCAATGTTGAGTTCTTTGCCTTGCCGAAGAAGAAATAGATCAGCGTCCGCTGCCTGGACCCCACTGGAGGCGAAGGCCTGTTCTGAAGTTCATAGGCAGGCTGGGATAACCGATGGGGGCGATGTGGCGGTTGCTGAGCAGATTCTCGCCCTGAGCGTAGATGCTGAGCCAGGAGAGGAACTGATAGTTGCCGCCGAGGTCGAGTTTGGCATAGCCGTGATCGAGGTTGCGGTTGGGCAGCAGGAGACTGTTGCCGCCACTGGCATCGGAGTACTCCAAATAAGTGGAGTCGTCACTGCGGCTGGCAAAGGAAGAGGAGAACAAGGCGCTCAGCTTGCTGGTTGCGTAGGTGGCCGTGAAGAAGCCGGTGTGGGGCGCGCGGCGGAAGGGACGTGCGCCGACCAGCGGAGAGATGGCGCCGATGGCGACGCAATTGGGAGTGCCGAGGGTGCAGCCGTAAGGGTAGGTGGGAGCATAACCGCCGGTGAGCGCTTCGTTGTCGCTGTCGAAGGAGCGCTCGACGACGGCATCGAGATAGGTATAGCCGCCGCGCAGGAAGATGCTGCGGCCGATGCCGCCTTCGACGGTGGATTCGATGCCTTGTGCGCGAAAGGCCTGGGTGTTGACGGTGAGGCCGTAGTCGCCCTGATAGTAGCCCTCCGACTGAAGCGCGGCGATGAGCTGCTGTTGCTGGGCTGAGGTTAGACCTGGGAGCAGATTTGGCAGCAGCGTGGCGCCGACGGATTCGATCTCCTTGCCGAACTGGTTGTGAAAATAGCTGACGCGGAAGACGAGACGGTCTGAGAAGAAGGTCTGTTCGCCGCCGCCTTCATAGGTGCGCGCAGTGGGCGCGGCGAGGGGGCCGATGTGCATTTGCTGCGCAGCGGCCGCGTAGCCGTTGTTGCTGAGAAACGTGAAGAGCGATCTGAACTGATCGGTGAGTCCGGGCTCGCGGACGGCATCGCCGTAGTTGAACAGGACGCGGGTTCCGCTGAAGATGCCGTGGCGCGGGCGCAGGACGTAAGAGGAGAGCCCGGCACGGGGCGAGGTCTGCGTACCGAAGAGGGAATAGTGTTCGAGGCTGCCGCCGAGGGTGTAAAAGAAGCGGCCCTTGAAGTCGCCGTGCACGGCAGCGACGTAGTCGTAGTTGGCTCGTTCGGCCACTTCGTGCGTGCCGTAGGAAGGGATGTTCTCCAATCCGCGTTCATCCTCATAGTGGAAGCCAGCGAGCGCTGCGAGGTGGGGCGTGAACTGGTAATCGCCTTGATAGACAAGCTGATCGCGATTGGAGGCCAGTTGGTAGCGATACGGATAGGTCCCTGGATAGTCGAGTTGCGCCTGGCCGGTTACCGAGTCTCCGTTGGCGCCGGTGATGGTGACGGTGTTGCCGAAATAGGCGGAGTAAGGGATGCCGTTATAGATTTCGTAGACCTGAAGCTGGCCGGAGGGCTGCCAACGGGTGTATTGCTCGCGCTTGCGGGTGAGGCCATAGCGCAGGCTATTGTGAAAGGACGGGGTGGTCTGGTTGTCGATGGATCCGCTGACAAAAAGGTCCTGATCCTTTTGCGTGGCGTTGTCGGCGACGTGAAAGAAGTCCCAGGAGTTGGGTTCGCCGGAAGCTGAGACGCCATAGTGAAGGGTGCCACGGATTTGCGTATTTCCATTGGGCTGCCAGCCGACGTTGGCCGCCGAGGTGGCTACGTGGTACTCATCCATGGGCAGGGCATTGCCGGTTTGCAGCCAACTGAAGTCGCCCAGGTAATCGAGCTTGTTGTGTGCGCCGGCGACCTCGGCCCGCTCATGCGAGGTGTTGAAGTTGCCGGCATCGCCTTCGAGCGTGATGGAGGGAAAACTGGTGGTGCCGTGGGGGGTGGTGAGACTGACTACGCCGGTTTCCGCGTCGGCTCCGTAGAGACTGGAATTGGGCCCGCGATAGACTTCGGCGCGTTCGACCGCGGTTGTGGAGAGCGGACCAAAGTCGAAGCGGCCGCCGAGGTCGCCAGCGCTTACGCCATCGACGAGAATCTTGTTGGAGTCGGAGTTGCCACCGCGGACAAAGAGGGAAGTTTGCGCGCCGCGCTGGCCGTCCTGAGCAACAAAGGCGCCGGGCATGAGGCGGAGCGCGCCCACCAAGTCTGTGCGCAGGGCCAGATCAAGCGGGCCGAGTACGGTGGTGGCGGCACTGGTCTGCGGCTGCGGCGTAGGAGTTCCGGTTGCGGTGACCACGATGGATTCGCGCGCCCACTCCGGCTCGAGAACCAGGTTGCGCTCGACGGCGTCGAGTTTGCCGGCGTAGAACCCCGGCGTCTCCAACTGACGGAAACTCTTGGCTGAGACCACGAGAAAGAAGCGCCCTTCGATCCCGGTAAGAATCTGGAAGCTGCCGTCCGCAGTGGAAACGGCCGAAGCAACCATATTCCCATTGTTGATAAGAACCACATTGGCGCCGGTGACCTTGGCGCCGGAGATGTCGGTGACGACGCCGCGAATGGACGCGGCCGGGCAGATGACGGAAACAAAAGCAAGAAGAATGGCAGCGAATGCGCGGGGCAATGCGCGGCTTGACCGGACGTACCCCAAGTTTGCAGAAATAGGCATGAAAGCTCCTTCGTCCCCCTCGGAACGCAAAGCGGGTAAAGCGCCGAGGACCGGTCTCCTGACTTGCGCCTTCCTCAGCCACCTTCCCAAAAGCCAGCCCCAGGGGCTCGCTTCCAGTGGTTTCCTGGTCTTCCGCGCGGGGCGAAAGAGCCTAGCTGATTCCTGCCACATCGGATAACCCAAACGACGGGCACCAAGGCAGGGGCGCTCACAGTTGCGGGGCAGTGGCGGAGTTTCACCGCCTTCCCGAGCATCCTGACGATTGCTGTAATAAACGGCGCTACCCCCTGAAGGGCAGCCGGAATCTCATGGAACGATTTTCCATGACATCAACATTTATAGCCGGGTGAGGGAGCGAAGTCAAAGTGTGCGCATGCAAAGCAGCGGTTGAATCGGGCATGCAGGTCTATGTATTGAATGCGAGAAGGGAAGAGTGGTGACCCCGGGAAGACTCGAACTTCCGACACGCAGTTTAGGAAACTGCTGCTCTATCCACCTGAGCTACGGGGCCACGTTTAGAATCTGCGGATCGCTGCCGCTTTGCTTTAACGGCACGCTTAGATCAGTTTCAGGAATTACGTAGAGCCGCCAAATGAGTTGCAGGAGCGCCGCTTCCCGAGGGTTGCGCCGACCGAGCTTCTGGCTTCGCTCTATACCACTTCTGAAACGGCTATAGCCTGCCGCAACCTGTGCGTTTATGTGGTGATTATATTACCTGTACTTGCGAAGCACGCCCAGGACCCGGCCCTGAATGGCTACTTGTGCGGCGGGGACGTAAATGGGCTCCATCTCAACGTTGGCCGGTTGCAGCCTCACCACACTGCCTTCGGCATAAAAACGCTTCAAAGTGGTTTCGGCGCCATGCAGCAATGCCACCACGATCTCGCCCTGGCGAGCCACCCGCGTGCGTTCCACCAATACATAATCTCCGTTGATGATGTGTTCGTCGCGCATTGAGTCGCCGCGCACCTCAAGGGCAAAGACATCGCGGTTGCCCACCACGTCATGGAGCGAAATGCTTTCCGGGATTTCCGAGGTCTCAACAGGAAGTCCGGCTGCGATTCGGCCGGCAAGCGGAAGCCTGTCGCTGGAACGAGTCCGCGAACCCGGCGGCAGCACGTCAATGGAACGGCTGCGGTTGTGAACGCGGTCCAGCAAACCCTTCTGTTCGAGGTTGGTAATGTGCTTATGGACAGTAGCCAGGCTCTTCAGTCCCATCCCGCGCGCGATTTCCTCAAACGAGGGAGAGTAGCCGTTGCGTGCCACAAACGACTCAAGGAAGTCGAGAATCTCTTTTTGCCTTCGAGTAACAGCCATGGGCGCATTATAGCGAATAAAAAGCGAATCGCAACAACTCTTTTTTCAGGCCGGCGCGGTTCGAGACGGATTTCAGCACCATGCCGGCGCTGAAGTTTCCCAAGGAGCAGAGGCCTCAAGCTGGGTTCTGTGCAAAGCGTGAAGAGCGCGTTTAGAATCGACGCTGGCCAGAATCAGTTTTGCAGTTATGCGGGTATTTCCTGCCCGGTTGTACGAGCAGCGGATGCAATGAGGTTACGAATGAATTGGAAATCTTCTTGGCTCAAACCTGCCGCGCACATAGACAGGCTTTCCGATGAGCAGGTTAAGCGACTTTATCCTATAATGCGCTGGCAGATTCTGGAATCTACCTTTATAGGTTACGCCACCTTTTACCTGGTAAGAAACAACCTTCCCGTCGTCTCCATGGAGATAGGTCAAGCACTCCACTACAGCAAAGGGCAGATAGGAGACATGCTGGCGCTAACTGCCATCTCCTATGGCATCGGGAAGTTTGTTATGGGCGCATGGTCGGATCAAAGCAATCCCCGTTACTTCATGCCTCTGGGATTGCTTCTGACCGCCCTCTGCAATTTTGCATTTGGCGCTGTCAGCAGTTACCCCATGCACCTGGCGCTTTGGACACTGAACGGGTTGGTGCAAGGCATGGGATGGGCTCCGTGCGGTCGCTCGCTGGGCCACTGGTACAGCATTCGCGAGCGAGGAACGATCTTCGCATTCTGGAATATCGCACACAATGTTGGAGGCGGACTAACTGGCTTGATCGTTGCTTATAGCACCGTATGGCTGGGATGGCGCTCGGCATTTTATGTCCCGGGCATACTGGCTATCCTGTGCGCTATTTATCTTCTATTGCGGCTTAGAGATACGCCACAGTCGGTGGGGCTGCCGCCTATCGAGGAATACCGCAACGACTATTCCGTGGCCGCAAACGGAGATAGCGAAGAGGAGTTAGGCACGCGTCAGTTAATGGTGGATTATATTCTCAAGAATCGGTATCTCTGGCTGTTTGCCGCCGCCAACTTCTTTGTCTACATTGCCCGGTACAGCATGTTGGACTGGGGACCGACCTATCTGAAAGAGGTAAGACACGCCAGCCTTGGCGAGGGAGGAATCAGCACCGCCATGCTGGAGTTCTCAGGGATATTCAGTACGATTCTCATGGGCTGGCTATCCGATAAGGTTGGAGGCCGCCGCGGCATGGTGAGCCTGCTCTGCATGATTCCTGTCTTTCTCTCTTTTGTTGGCATTATCTATACCCCCGATCATATGTTGTGGCTGGACATGACGCTCTTTGGAGTTATAGGTTTCTTTATCTATCCTCCCGTGATGTTATTGGGAGTTACCGCGCTGGATTTCAGCTCAAAGAAGGCGGTGGGCACAGCGGCCGGCTTTGTCGGGCTGTTTGGCTACCTGGGGCGCACGATCGAGGGCAAAGGCATCGGTACGCTGGCGGAACGCTATGGCTGGAATACCGCGCTGAGCGCGATTGTGATCTCGACGTTTCTGGGAATCGTACTGCTTTCGTTGACGTGGAAGCTCACGCCGCGCAATGCGAGGATTGTCGAACCAAGAAACGCGTGAGAACAGAAGCCAAAGAAACCGCGATGAATTTTTTGACGGCTTCTAGATCACGCGGCGCACGGCGGGCAGACGGACCAGCGGATCGGCTACCAGCCAGCAGCCGATGCAGGCAAGCGTGCCGGCCACGCCCCATTTGACAAGCGCCGGGGCAACCCACCCGCGGAGCAGCAGGCTCACGCCCACCAGAACCACGGGATGGACGATGTAGACGGCGTAGGCTCGGCGGTTGAGCCAGGCCCACAGAGCCGACGGCCGATTCAAGTGTTCGCGGAAGACAAGGAGCCATATGGCGATCAAGCCCCAGGCAACGAAGGGTTCCCAGGAGGCATAGAGAATCGCGGGCCATGAGAGGCCGCCGGAAAAGTTGGCTTTGCCAACGCCATACAAGGCGTGGCTAATTGCTATGCCCACAGGCAGCAATGGCCAAGCGACGAGCAGCGTGATGAGCCATGGCCGCGCATGTTTCCAAGTGAGTTGCCGTAGCCAGTCATAGCGCCATGCCGCAATTCCCAATGCAAAGAGAAAGATGTAACTGGCAAAGAAGCCGAGTTGCAGGCCGAAGACGTTTTTTCCGGTGGGAACGAACTGACGGATGGCCAGCGCGGCGGCGGCAACTCCGAGTGCGCTCACCAGCCACCAGCGCCATGCCGGAACTGGTCTGGGCGAGCGTTCAGATTGCGGGAGCGGGGAACCGAGAACAGCGCGCCAGGCGCAATAGGCGAGGCTGAAGATCAACAAAGCCTGCGTGAACCAGAGCGGGCCGTTGATGAATCTTTTGTGCTGCCAGAGCCATGCGAAAGTGGGCCAGAAACCGCGGCCCTCTGCGGCTGTGACCATGGCTGCAGTCAGTGGTCCCAGGAACAGCCCGAATGCCAGAAGCGGTAGGCCAAGGCGCAGGAAGCGGTCGGCGATGAAGCGGGCGTAGCCTTTGCGCTGCAGCGAGGGTGGCGTGAAATAGCCTGCCAGCAGGAAGAAGAAGCCCATGAAATAAGCCTGATTGGTGGCGCAGAAGAGCGTGAGCAACAGACTGGAGGGTGCGCCTGAGGTTTCGATCTCGCGGTAAAACCAGCCGCCCGATCCGCCGTATGTGATCGCCGTGTGGTGCAGGACAACCAAGGCAGTCATCACCGTGCGCAGGCGGTCAATGTAGAGGGCGCGTTCAGCCATGAGTTTTGGTACGCAGGGAACTGGACTTTGGTTCAATCCAATGAAAAGCGCCCATGTCCCGGGATCGAGACATGGGCGCTCAGGCTGCTAAAGAGAGCTTAGTACTTAACGATGGCTGCGAAGGAGTCGGGCTTGAGGCTGGCTCCGCCGACCAGGGCTCCGTCGATCTCTTCCTGGCCGAGGAGCGTCTTGGCGTTGTCCGGCTTGACGCTGCCGCCGTAGAGAATGCGTACGTTGGCCGCGGTTTCCGCACCCAACAGCTTGGCCACTTCAGCACGGATGATTTTGTGGGCGTCAACGGCGATTTCAGGCGTGGCGGTCTTGCCGGTGCCAATGGCCCAAACCGGCTCATAGGCAATCACGATGGGCTTGGCGGCCTCGGCGGTGATGCCGACGAACGCGCCGGCGATCTGGGTCTTGAGCACATCGGCTGTCTTGCCGGCTTCGCGATCGGCCAGCACTTCACCCACGCAAACCACGGGAACAATGCCGTGCTTGAGGGCGGCGTGCAGCTTCTTGTTGACGATCTCGTCGGTTTCGGCAAAGTACTGGCGGCGCTCAGAGTGGCCGATGAGGGTATGGGTTCCGCCGACGGCCTGGAGCTGGTTCAGCGAGGTCTCGCCGGTGAAGGCGCCTTCCTCGGCAAAGTGGATGTTCTGCGCGCCGATGGCGACATTGGAGCCTTTGGCGGCTTCAATCACCGCAGGCAACAGAACGGGCGAGGGAAACAGGGCAATCTCGTCGCGGGTGTGACCGGCTACGAGCGGCAAAAAGGCAGCGACGAAGGCTTTGGCTTCGGCAGGTGTCTTGAACATCTTCCAGTTGGCGGCAATCAGGGCTTTACGGGGCATTTTTTCAGAACTCCTCATACTGATTTTAGTGGATGGAAATGAGGGGTGGGGTGACGGCGGGCACA
>JARLGF010000117.1 GCA_031296165.1 Occallatibacter sp.
GGTTCCCCATCAGTTTCATGAGCACCTTCTCTGACTGGGCTGACCTGATTCACGGGCCTGGCGCCGAGTGGGGCCAGCTCTCCTGCGGATGCCACCCCGACTGCGGCATCGGCATGGCTCTGATGATCGACAAGGAAACCAAGGAAGCGGCTCCGGTCACCGCCTTCCTCAACATGGATAAGGTGGCCAAGGATCTGGCCAAGGTCAACGATGCGGCCCGCGGCAAGTGGATGTCGGTTATCGGCTTCGGCCTTGCCCTGCTCCGCAACTACGATCCCTTCCAGGCCCCCACCCACTTCAAGATCACTGACATGCTCAAGAAGATGGACAAGACTTTCAACGCCACCGGCAGAGATTACGGCAGCGTCAAGGGCGACCGCACTCTTGAGGACATCAAGAAGCGCCGCGCCGACCGCTGGAACTTCCTGTTCATCGCCGGCATGTGGTTCCAGGATCTGTTCAACTACGACTTCCGCCGCACTGAGCAGTGCATCATCCCCTACGCCACGCAGGAAGGCGAAATCAGCTTCTGCGCATACAACACCGGCGTTGGATGGCGCAACATCATTGAGAAGATGCACATGACCGCCACCCTCACCAAGTGGTATGAGGAGCACGGCCGCCATGAAATCTTCGCCGGCGGCAAAAAGGTCGGCATGACCGAGGTCGGCCACCATCTGGCGCTCAACATGGCAGACGTCAACGCTGAGGCCAACCACACGCTCGACAACTTGGGCATCGCTAAAAACTCCCGCGAAGAAAAGCTCCGCGCCCGCGAAACCAAGCTCAAGCAGGACGCTGAAAACGCCCACATGGCCAAGCTCTATCGTGAGCATGTCCTGGGCGAGAAGCCGGTCGAGGGTCTGGTCAGTCTCGACTCCATCGCCCCCGCCAAGCCCGTCGACAAGAAAGAATCCGACCTCGTCGCCGGCGACTGATTCACCTGTCCTTGGTTCACTCCACGCACAAAGGCCGTTCCTCTCCAGGAACGGCCTTTGTGCGTTGGGGCATTCCTGCTGTGAATAGGTGCGGCTTCAGCTTTCTGTGTGTTCTTCTTGTGTTCTTCCTCTTGACAACCTAGAGAAGAGCTATGTAATCTCCTTTTGATGATCTAGAGGAGAATGGATGGCTGCCAAAAATAAGGAAGAGAAGCAAGTACCCGCGCCACCCAGCGAATTGGTCCAGGGAACGCTGGAGATGCTTATCTTGAAGACTCTTGCGCTGGAGCCGATGCACGGTTACGGCGTCGCGCTGCGGATTGAGCAAATCAGCCGCGGCGCCTTTCGTGTCAATCCCGGATCGTTGCTTCCCGCGCTGAGCCGCATGGAGCGCTCCGGCCGCATTCGTTCGGAGTGGCGCGCCACAGAGAATAACCGGCGCGCCAAGTACTACACGCTCACCGCAACTGGCCGCCACTCACTTACTGCTGCAACCAAACAATGGGAGCACCAGACCGCCGCAATCTCCCTCATTCTCGAAGCCTGATCCCGGGTCCGCAGCCTGCAAGGAGGCAACATGAATTGGCTCAAAAATCTGCGTGCGGGATTGCGATCCCTGTTTAACAAACCCAGCGTTGAAAGCGACCTCGACGAAGAGCTCGACGGCTATCTGGAAGCCGCTATCGCTCACAAGCAGCAGCTCGGAATGACCCCGGAGCACGCCCGCCACGCTGCTCTCGCGGAGTTAGGCAGCCGCAACGCCGTCAAACACCAGGTCTGGTCGTCGCGCTGGGAGTCCGCACTCGACAACCTCTTTCAGGACATTCGCGTCAGCCTGCGCGGTCTCGCCAAAAGCCCGGCCTTCGTAGCCGTTGCGCTGCTCTCCCTGGCCCTCGGAATCGGCGCGAATACCGCCATCTTCACTCTCATTCATCAAGTCATGCTCAATAACCTTCCCGTGCGCGACCCCGGCCAGCTTGTCGCCCTCGGGGACTCCACCAACTCCGGCATCGCCGGCGGCGTCGATGTCGGCCAATTCGGCCTCTTCCCCTGGTATTTCACGCGCCAGCTTGAAGCCAACCCCGGTCCCTTCCAGGGAATCGCCGCTTACGGTAGCTTCGCGCAAAAAGTCACCGTGCAAATCGCGCAATCGTCAGGCGCGCCCTCCAACGCCACCTCGCTGCTTGCCTCGGCCGGCCTTGTCTCCGGCAATTACTTCAGCGTCCTCGGCGCTCATCCTCTCGCCGGCCGCACCATTACTCCCGCGGACGACGCAGCCCCCGGAATCGGCGCCGTCGCCGTCCTCAGCTTCCACTTCTGGCAAAACACCCTCGCCTCCGATCCCACCATCCTGGGCAAAACCATTACCATCAACGCCATGCCCTTTGAAGTAATCGGCATCATGCCGCGCGGGTTTGAAGGCCTCAAGCAAGGCCTCGAACCTGCCGATCTGTGGACCCCCTCCACCATGCAGCCGGTGATCCTCAATCACCATTCGATGCTCACCCCGGGGTCCGGCCTGTATTTCATGAACGCCTTCGCGCGCCTCAGTCCCCAGGCCACAGCCAACAAAGGCGCCCTCGCGCAAACCCAGAACTGGCTCAATCAGCAGATCCACGCCGCCATCCTCGCCAACGAAGGCGCCGCTCCATCGCCCAGCCGCCAGCAGGAGATCAACCGCGAAACCATCCCCCTCATTCCCGCCACCCGCGGCGTCTCCTTCTTGCGCAGCGAATACGGCGACTCGCTCCAAATCCTTATGGCCGTGGTTGCCCTGGTCCTGCTGATCGCCTGCGCCAATCTCGCCAACTTCCTGCTCGCCCGCGCCACCACCCGCCAGCGTGAAATCGCCACCCGCCTCGCCCTCGGTTCCAGCCGCGCCCGCATTGCTCGCCAAAGTCTTATCGAAACCCTGCTGCTCTCCGTAACCGGCGGTCTGCTCGGCCTCGGCATCGCCTTCGGAGCCACGCGCGCCCTCATTGCCTTCGTCAGCCAGGGCAGCACTCATATCGCCATGAGCCCCGTCCCCGACCCCACGGTTCTGCTCTTCACTCTAGCCATTTCCGTCGTTACGGGAATCCTCTTCGGCCTCGCTCCCGCCATCGCCGGCGCGCGCACCGAAGCGCACGGCACCCTCAGCGCCAGTCACCGCACCTCTCAAGGCGGAGGAGGAAAATCCTCGCGCTTCTGGCCCAAGACGCTCGTCATCGGCCAAGTCATGCTCTCCCTGCTTCTGCTCGTCGGAGCCGGCCTGTTTCTCCGCACCTTGCGCAATCTGCAGCGCCAGGATTTCGGCTTCGAGCGTACCCAGCTCCTGCTTGCCCAGTTCGACGCCAAACTCGCCGGCTACACCCCTCTCCAGACCGGCGAGCTGCACCAGCGCCTGCTCGATCGCCTCTCCGCCATTCCCGGCGTTCGGTCCGCGGCCCTCGCCGGCAGTCCACCCATCTCCCTAGGCAATTGGCGGTCCAATATCGCCATCTCCGGCTACACCCCAGCGCCCAAAGAGAATGTGAATTCCATCCTCAATCGAGTCTCCGGCCAGTACTTTGAAACTGCGGGCATATCCATGGTTGCCGGCCGTCCCATCTCGCCATCGGACTCGGCCAACGGCCTCAAAGTCGCCGTCGTCAATCAGGCCCTCGCCCGCCATTTCTTTCCCCGCAGCAATGCGCTCGGGCACTGGCTCACCATCGACATCGGCACGGTAAAAGGCCCATGGCAAATCGTCGGCATCGCCCGCGATACCCGCTCCGGAAATCCCCGCAGCCAGAACCAGGCAATGATGACCTACATTCCGCTGCTTCAGATCGAGCCTGTTGGCCCTCCCCCCTTCCCAGGCGCTGACCCGGCCACGCGTGAAGAGAATCAGGATCGTTTTGCCGGATACATTCTGTTGCGCACTAGCGGCGATCCCTCGGCCAGAATCGCGGATCTCCGCGCCGCCGTGGCCGCCGTCGATCCCCATCTGCCTCTGCTCGACGTCAGCACCATCGACCAGGCCGTCTCCA
Organism: Occallatibacter sp.; assembly: GCA_031296165.1. Classification (GTDB taxonomy): domain Bacteria; phylum Acidobacteriota; class Terriglobia; order Terriglobales; family Acidobacteriaceae; genus Telmatobacter. Next base: position 3,950 of record JARLGF010000117.1, read on the forward strand.
GAACCATCAGCGACGACGAGCTGAGTTCCTCCCTTACCGGCATCTTCGCCATCCTTGCCCTTGTCCTTGCGGCCATCGGCCTCTACGGCGTCATGAGCTATAACGTCGTGCAGCGGACCAGCGAAATCGGCGTTCGTCTCGCGCTCGGCGCGCAGAAGCGAGACGTTGTGTGGATGGTTCTCCGCGAGGCTCTGCTCTTGCTGGCAGCCGGCGTGGCGCTGGGACTGCCGCTCAGCCTGTTAGCCGCCAGGCTCGTCCGGCAGCAGCTTTTCGGCCTCAAAGCAGACGATCCCTTCACCTACGCCGTTGCGCTGGCAGCCATCGTCGGCGTAGCCATGATGTCTGCGTGGCTCCCGGCTCGCCGCGCGGCAGTGGTCAATCCAGTAGACGCGCTTCGCTCCGAATAGAGTCCCATGGCATTACACGGTCGACACCCGCATCCCGCAGGGGCGTACGGACCACCCTTCCTGAGCTCCAAATAAGTCCCGAGCAGCACGGAATGATGTCCCTGTGGGCAATGTTCCGTTGTGTGAATCGCCGAATTCGTTGTTTTTTGGCGGAAAAATCAAGGATTTTAAGGCAAAATGAAGGCTCTAGGGGGCAAAAAGGAGCCTCTCCACACAGCTAGGCAGCCCCGCCGCCGATTTTCCACCAGCACAGCCAACCCGGCGTCCGGAAACGGAATCCACCTCTCTATGAAGACAAAACGGCAGCTATCGGCGTTGTTTCTGGTCACCGCTCTGGTGTGCGCACCGGCTCTCGCATTCGGTCAGCCCGCCCCCGCCCAGGACACCGGCGCAAAACAGGATATGAAGAACGCGGGGCACGAGACGAAAGACGCGGCCAAAGACACCGGCAACGGCGTGAAGCAAGGCACAAAAAAGGCCTATCACGCCACCAAACACGGCACAAAGAAGGCCTGGCACAAGACCAAGGACACCACCAAAGGCGCGGTCAATGGCGGCAAGGAAGGCGCAAAGCAGCTGGAGTAAGCTCAGAGCCTGTCGCAAGCCTCTGTCCCTGCACAGATTTGCAGATAATTACGCCCCTAAGGCGCACACTAATTTCATGGTGTCTTTAACAGCCTTGTCCACCCGGAGCGAATTAGTTCAAATACCGTATTGCGGTACGAAAACCTCAAAAAGTGCCAAAAAACACCATTAAGTCCTTTGTTATCTAATTTTTGGCATGTAACTCCTTTAGAATCTAATTTTTGCGGCGATACCCTCCTCGCATCTTATTGAAAATGGAGAACATGACCAAATACATAGGGGGAGGGGGGGTAGGGTGCCGGTATGTGGTACGGACCGGACGCATCCCTCGCAAATCGAGCCGGGAGCAGACGTGAGTCTCCACCAACTCCGCCCCATATAGACGGATTGTTGTCCTATCCCAGTTGGCTGATCTTCACCGCGAGCGTCTCGAAGTCCACGGTTCCCAGCCCGCGCGCAGCAGCCATATGCAGATAAGGCAGGCGTTCGGCGTCCAGGTTCCAGTACGCCTTGGCCACATAGGCGTCCAGAGCCACCGGATCGGTGCCCGCCACCATGGTCTTCTTGGTGGCGACGTCTTCCAGGTTGCCTCCCGTCGGCCCGTTGCGCAGTAGAATCCGGTAGCAGTCCATCATGGTCAGCGTGGGCAGCATGAAGTTGGCCAGGTCGCACAGGCTCTGATGAATCTGCTGGTGCAGCCGGTTCCGCTCCCCGCCCAGGATGCCGTACCAGTTCTTCATCCCCAGCGTAACGCCCACCAGCCCGTGGTGCTTGGCGATGGGCAGGTTGATGATTTTGTCGGCCTCCAGAAACGGCGTAAACACCGGCCAGCTCTTCAGCACCACACCCCCCAAATCCACCTCGCGATACATTTCGGGATCGGGAAGCAGCACTTCGGCGCCCTCGGCGCGCGCCGCCGCCTGAATGCCGGAGCGCTGAAAGCACCGCCGAGGCTCGTTGCAGCTCACGTCGGTGACAATGACGCGCTTCGCGCCAGCCTGCCAGCACTGCCGAACCACCTCCGCCACCACTTCAGGATTGGTATTGGCTGCCTGTTCCGGCGTCCTGTCCCAGGCAATGTTGGGCTTCAGCACCACCACGTCCTGATGCCCCACAAAGCGCCCCATGCCGCCCAGATCTGCCAGCGCCCGCTGCACCAGCGCCCGCGGCTCTCCTCCCTGGACCACGGTAAGGTGCGGGAACTGAGGGTTGTCCGCGGTCCGATGGTCGCGCCGCGCCTGCTCTGCCTTGTCCGGGACCGGCCTGAAGCTGTGCTCGCTCAGCCACACGCCCACACCAGCCGCGCCCGCAGCCCCCCCCCCCACCCGCAACAATTGCAACATGGCCTCGCGCCTCGTCAACCGGGGCGTACCGACCTCAGGCGCCAACGCAATCTCTACCGGCGCCTGTCCGTCATTTTTGTTGATCGTCGGATCGGCCATGGTTATCCTCCCGGTCAAACTTCCATCAGGTTGATGCGCTGGGGATCGTTGGTGCCCAACTTGTGAGCGGCATCTGCGGCAACTGCGATGTAGTGCGGCGCGCGGCCTGCTGCTTCCAGGGTGGGCATGCCCACCTCGGCGCGCTTGCGAGCAATCATCTGCCACGCCGTGTGATCCACGGCCACGCGATCCTCGCCCACGACCAGCGCGTTGGGATACCAAAGACGCTCGGGGTGAAAGCCGGGCCCACCATCATAGACAGAAGAGATGGCGTCGCCGATGGTGAAGCGCACTTTTTCGCGGACGACCGGAATGCAGTTCAGGTCGGCCACGCCGGGGTTGCAATGGCCGTCGCAATGCAGATCCTGCGGGCGGTCGACCACGCCGTACATGTTTTTCATCGCGAAGGTGACCCCAGCCATGCTGTGGTCCTTGAGAATGGGTAGGCCGATCACCATGGCGCACTCGCGGGTCAGAATCTTCGAGAGTTTGATGCGCGCCGAACCCCACGCTGCCTGCTGGTCCTCAAACCCGCTCACATCCGAGCCATAGCAGCGCACGCGGCTGGGATCAGTGTTGATGGTGAGGCCGCAAACCTCAAGATCGCGTGCGTTGCGGTCCCACACCAGAATGTTGCCGGCCTTGACGCCCGCCTGCTGCAACCGTTCTGCGACAGCGAACACCAGAGCCGCGTGGGTGCAAATTCCCCTGCCACCCAGGCCATTGGTCTTGAGGCCGATCACCTTGCCCTGGCCTCCGCCCTCGAACACAATGTGTTTCCATGCCTCAACCGGATTGTCGCGCCCGGTATAGGTAGCCATGGCCCGGTCGAGCAGAGCCAGAACCCGCTTTTCATCCGGTTGCGCACTTTGGCCGTGGAGCGCTGGATCGCGGGCAATCACAACTTTCGATTTGCCTGTCTCCCCGTGCTGGCCCACCACACGCGCCAATCCAAGCTTGCTTTGCGAACCCAGCAGCACCGCTCCGGTGGCTGCTGCCTGAAGAAATTCCCGGCGGTTTTTCATTGCAATCCTTACCTTTCGTTGCAAGGCAGGCATTCCTGCCAGGCTGATTTACAGTTTCGCTTCCACGGCATGCGCCAGCGCCTGAAGCGCCTGCGACGTACCCGGCGTGGACTCATAGGCAACAATGCGCACCAAGTAGGGGCCTTTGCGGAACGTCACGCTTTGCGCGTACGCCACTCCGGCATCGCCCAATTGGATGGCCTTGGCGTCACTGGTTTGTCCGGTCTCCAGAATCTTGCGCGCGCCCGCCGGATTGCTCATTGTGTATACGTCGATAACCGCCTCCAACTGGCCCTGATATTTGTAATCGGAGGTCGATGTCGAGACCACTCCGGCCGAGATGTACTGTTCGGCGTCGCCGTCAATGTACTGCCACAGATCCTTGGCGGAAAAGACGCGCGTGTCGCTGGTTTTTTCCCAGCCCGCAACAGCTCCCGATGCCGGAAATGCGTTGACCTTGCCTCTCTTGCACCCTGTACCTGCGACTGCGACAGCCATGGCAAGCGTCGCAACAACCAGTGTCCATCTTCTTGAGTTAAACATTCTCAATAGTCTCCTTTACTTCCGGTTCAGCAGAATCTGGCTGCTGGGCGAACGGCTCTCGCCAATGCTGGTTACATAAACAGCGGGGTGCTCCTGCAGCGGACACGCATACTCGCAGGCACCGCAGCCCACGCAGCGGCTAGGATCAATGCGCGGCTGTTTCAAGGTTTTCGTGATACCCGCCGAGTCGATCACCTGGGCCTCCTGCACATAAATAGCCTTGGGAGAAACGGGGCACCACTCTTCGCACACAATGCAATCGGTGGCCATGGCCCAGGGCAGGCAGCGGCTGCGGTCATAAAATGCTGTTCCCAGCCGTACCGGCTGGCTCTGTTGCTGTGCGCCTACGCCTACCACCCAGCCTTTTTCCTTGGGCGTAATCTGCCAGATGGCGCCGGTGGGGCAAACCTCAGAACAGAGTACACAACTGGGCTCGCAGTAGCCGATGCGCGGCACCAGCGTTGGTGTCCACAGGCCTTCAATGCCCGCCTGCTCCAGCGTGGGATGCAGTGCCGTGTTGGGGCAAACCTTCATGCACTCCCCGCAACGGATGCAGCGGGAGAGAAAACCTGGCTCATCGAGCGAACCGGGGGGGCGCAGCAGCCGTTCGTGACGGCTCTTGCCCATGCCGGTATTGGCGCGCATCAGCGGAACCAAGGCCGCTCCGGCAGCCACTCCTGTGATCGCTCTGCGCCGGCCCAGGTCCGGTGAAGCCACTTCCTTTTCCTTGCGGAAGAAACGGAAGACCAAGCTGTTGTGCGGGCAACTGCCCACGCAATTCATGCACATCAGGCACTCGGCCTTGCGCCAGGGGACGCCGCCGATCGGGTCGTCGCCGCCCTGGCAGTGCATCAGGCAGCGGTTGCACTTGTCACAGGAGTCCGGGTCCTTGTGCAGACCCAGCACGCTCCAACGGGAAACCGCTCCAAGCAGCGCTCCCAGCGGGCAGATCGAGCGGCACCACAGCCGTGTCACACGCAGGCTGGCTACCAGAATAGCCAGAAATAGCACGCCAAGAATCAACCCTTGTGCGAAGTGCGGCTGGCGTAGATCCAGCACTGTTATCTGCAGAATCCCGTGCAGAGTTTCGCCGGTGGCCTTGATCGCCGCAATGTGGCTATGTTCCAGCGGCGTAAGAATCGCATGAACAGCCACGTTGAAGGCCGGCAGCAACGACAATCCAAACGACCGCACGAGCAGGCTGAAGGGGTCCAGCCAGCCGATAACCGCCGAACCGAAGCAGGCTGCAACTAAGCCCGCCAGTAATACCACATATTTGCTTGTCTGCCAGCGCTTGTACCGGTTGGAATCGATGCGCTGTTTGCCTCTCTTGGTCTCTGAGGGCAGATTGCCCACAAAGTGCTGCAACGTCCCCATGGGGCAAATCCAGCCGCAGAAGAAGCGGCCCAGAAACAGCGTGGGCAGCAGGATAAGCAGGCTCCACAACAGGCCGCGATACAGGGCGTGGCTGGCCAGCGCGTTTACCAGAGCCACCAGCGGATCCCACTCGAAGAAAAGGCGCACCGGCGCGCGCAGATGAATCTCGGTCGCACCGCCAGGAAAAAGGCTCAGCGAGGTGAAGAACAGCAACCCAAGAAACAGGAGCAGGAAGAAAATCTGCGAGATTCTGCGCCACAGCGGCAATCGGGAACGGGCCAAGACACTCCTCCGCACGCCGCTCGTGCTGGCGCTCTCCGTATTGGGACTAATGATTGGGGTCGCGGTCAGGTCTGGACAGTGATGAGCGTCACATATTTGCAATTTCTAGTTTTATAAACCGTTTTACTGCGATGGGCGGCTCGTGCCGGTGCGCCGCAAATCACTGATGCATCGGACCATTCTCCTGGCTGGGTCCGTCATAGGTGATTGATGAGTGAAGCGATGCAGGCTGCACCAAACCCGTTGTCGATGTTGACGACGGAAACGTTTGGCGAGCAGGTGTTCAACATGCCCAGCAGCGCCGCCACACCGCCAAATGAAGCTCCATAGCCCACGCTGGTGGGAACGGCCAGCACCGGCGCGTTCACCAGCCCGGCCACCACGGTAGGCAGCGCGCCCTCCATGCCAGCGCACACAATCAGCACCCGTGCCGATTGCAGTCCCTCTCGTTGCGCCAGCAGACGATGAATGCCGGCCACGCCCACATCGGCAATCAACTCTACAGTGTTGCCCATCAGGCGCGCGGTCACCACGGCTTCTTCGGCCACCGGCAGATCGCTTGTGCCGGCACAGACCACGGCGACGGTGCCTTTGCCCGGAACCGCCGGTGTCTGCGTGAGTGTAATTGCGCGGGCCGTTTCGTGGAATTCTGCTCGCTGTTCCACGGCGCGTACCGCTTCAAACATCTCGCGCGAGGCGCGCGTGGCCAGCACATTGTCGCCCGCTTGCGCCATATGGGCAAAAATCTTTGCTACCTGGGCAGTGGTTTTGCCTGCGGCAAAAATCACCTCCGGCATTCCGGTGCGCAGCGCGCGGTGATGATCTAGCTTGGCGAATCCCAGGTCTTCAAAAGGCAGATCGCGCAGCCGGGTGAGTGCTTCGTCAATGCCGGTGCGGCCTTCGTGTACTTCCGTCAGCAGCGTTTCCAGGCGAGTGCGATCCATCAGATTCCTTCCTTCATTGTGCTAGTAGCCGCATAGGCTCGCATGGCCTCCTGCATCACCTGCTTCAGCGGAACCGAATGCCGTGTCGCCAGCAAGCGGCAGTCCTCATACTCCGGCGATGCATTGGCCGCTGTGCCGTCAGGCCAGCGCGCCACCTTGATGACCACTTCGCCCCACGCGGTTTGCACCTTCACAAACTCGCGCGCCAGCGACCGCTTGTTTTCCAGCCTCCAGTGCACGCCAATCGTTGTGGTTTCGCGGAGCAGTAAATCGCGCAGCGCCGGCAGCAGGTTGGGACGGCACAACACGGTCATCTGCACCCCGGTGCGCCCCTTCTTCATCTGCACCGCCGTGCGGTACACATCCCACGCGCCAGCCTCCAGAAGCCGTTCGCTCACATACGCCAGCACCTGCGGAGTCGAGTCGTCAATCACTGTCTCCATCACCGCCATGGGTTCTGCCGCTTCCGGCTGCGCGGCAGATTCCGCGGTCTCGCCCACCAGCAAGCGCAGCAGGTTGGGCTCTCCCGGAGTATCGCGCCCACCCGCGCCGTAGCCTGTAGCCTTCACGCGCATTGCCGGCAGCGTCTCGTAGCGCACATCTAGCATGCGCAGCACTACCGCCCCGGTCGGCGTCACACGCTCCATCGGCGGTCCCGCCGCATACACCGGCGCATCACCCAGCAGGGCCATCGTGGCCGGCGCGGGAACCGGCAGCGTTCCATGCTGGCACTTGACCGTCCCGCTGCCCACGTTCAGGGGAGACGCCAGCCAGCGGTCCACGCCCAGCAGTTCCACGCCCGCGGCAGTGCACACAATATCCACGATCGTGTCCACCGCGCCCACTTCGTGAAAATGCACCTTCTCGATGGGAATGGAGTGAATCGCAGCCTCGGCCTCGCCCAGCAGTTGAAACGCGCGGCAGGAGCGCTCCTTCACCGTTTCCGACAGGGGCGCCGAGCGGATGATCTCAAGAATGACCGACAAATGCCGATGCGGCGCATGTTCATGAGCAGCCGGCGCTGGCTGCGCCTCATGCGTATGGCTGTGCAGGTGCGCCTCATGAGAATGAGCTTCATGCGAGTGCGCATCGTGTGCATGCGCCGCCGGACTCTCTTCGGCATGGGAGTGGTCCGCCGCCTGTTCCGGCGTGATCACGTCCACTTTGGTAGCCGCCAGCCCGCCGCGGCTCACCTTGCGCATCTCCAGACGCGCGCCCACGTTCAGCGCGGCAGCCGTCTCTGCCAGGGAGTCAAAAGGGACGCCCGCATCCACAAGTGCACCCAGCAGCATGTCGCCACTGATGCCGGAAAAACACTCCAGGTAACCAATTCGCATCGCGTAGTAATTTTAAACTGCCGGCTATGCGCCGCGCCGCGCCAGCACTTCGACGGGCAAAATCGCATTCAGGGAACCGGAGCGGAAACCCGAGCAATCCAGGGTCACATATTGGAAGCCGGCTTGCTTGAGCGCAGCCGTGATGGCGTCCAGCATTTCCATCGAAAGAGCACGGGGCAACTCCGTGCGTGCAATCTCCACGCGGGCCAACTCGCCGTGATGGCGAACGCGCAGTTCGCGAAAGCCCAGTTGCCGCAGGCTCTCTTCCGCCTGCTCCACCTGTGCCAGCACCTCGCGGGTGACGGGGCGGCCATACTCTACGCGGGAAGAAAGACACGGTGCCGCGGGACGGTCCCAGAGCGAGTAGCCGGCGGCTTTGGCCAGCGTGCGCACTTCCAATTTTGTCAGTCCGGCGTCGGCCAGGGGCGCCAGAACGGCGTGCTTCTCGGCGGCGCGTTGGCCAGGACGATAATCCCGCGTGTCGTCGGCATTCATGCCGTAGGCAATCTGCGTAAAGCCCAGTTTGCCGCCCAGCGCTTCCATCACCACAAACAACTCGTCCTTGCAGTGGAAGCAGCGGTTAGCGTCGTTGCGCTGGTACTCGGGCCGCTCCAGTTCATCGGTCGCAACAATGTGCAGCGGCATCCCTAGCGATTTGGCAAAGGCGCAGGCCTGCTCCATATCGCGCCGCGCCAGGCTGGGCGAGTCGGCCAGCACGGCCAGCATTTTGGAGCCAAGAACACGATGCGCAGTGGCAGCCAGAAATGCTGAATCCACGCCACCGGAGTAGGCCACCATCAGGCTTCCCAACTGCTTCAGCCTCGCTTCCAGGACGGACAGCCTGGCAACCGCGCTCTGCGTAGTTTCAGCTTCGGGTGGATTCGTTTGTGTGCTTGCCGCCATAGCACCGATTATATCCTTCGACGATTTTCAAAACGTCATCCGCGGCAGGCGGCAGGGCAATTGCATGAAGGGAGAATCCGCGTCCAAGACGGCTCTGTGGGGTGCGATCTATTGATTATTTGATTACTCCCACCCCCTCCCCCCCTATGTATTTAGTCATGTTCTCCAGTTTCAATAAGATACGGAGGGGGTGTTGCCGCAAAAATTAGATTCTAAAGGGGTTATATGTCAAAAATTAGATAATAAAGGACTTATAGACGGTTTTTGGGCGGTTTTGGAGGTTTTTGTACCGTAATGTGAGATTCGAGCGTTTCAGCATCGGGTTGAAAACTCCTTTGATGGCATCCCTTTGCGGTCCGGAGGCCCACTCATCGCGATAATGCCGCGATGAATAGGGCACAGCTTCGCCTTTTTGGGATGGACAGGTCGATGATCAGGCCAACTGCCTGGCTCAAA
>JARLGF010000118.1 GCA_031296165.1 Occallatibacter sp.
ACCCGGTCCCACACCGGTCCCACACCGCTTTTCCGGAGCCTGGACAGAACGCACCGAAAGGAGTTTTCAACCCGATGCAAAACGTAAAAATCTCATTATGCGGTACTAAAACCTCCAAAAACACCCAAAAATCACCCATAAGTCCTTTGTTATCTAATTTTTGATGCATAACCCCTTTAGAATCTAATTTTTGCAGCGATACCCCTTCGCATCTCGTTGAAACTGGAGAACTTGACTAAATACATAGGGGGAGGGGGGGAGGGGTTAATCAAATGATCAACGGTACAGCCAGACGCACCCATTCCGGCCGCTGTGCGGGCAAAAAAATGCCCCGCCGGCAATCACTGGCGGAGCATTTTGTTCCTTGTTCCCTGTCTTATCCCCGTACGGATACGCCGGAGAACGACAGCACCGCCAAGCCGCGAACCGGCTGGCCAAAGAAGCGGGCCGGCGCAAAAACGCTGGTCAGCAACAGGTTCTCCACCTGCGAACGGGTTGTCGCGTCTGTGGGACCGCTGACTATGCGATAGTCGTACATCTGGCCCGCGTCGCTGATATAAACCTCCACCACCACCGGACCGGATAGCGCGCCGATGTCGTTGTCCCCTGCACCGGTTGAGAGGCTCAGCAGCCGGGGTGCCGTGGGATTGCCCAACGGTTCGTCCTTGCTGGCCTGCGCCACCTCCGGCTGGGTAAACATGGTCACCAGCACTATCACCGTGCCCAGCAGCAGCACCGCGCTGGCAAAGCCGGCTGAGGCCTGCAGCAGGAAAGGACCAATCGTGTTTCTCCAGGCTAGATTCCAGGCTTCAAATGGATTCCGCCGGCTCCGCGCACGCTCTTGGCTCACCGCCACGCGGATCCGCAGCAATAGATCGGCCGGCTCTGGAGCCGGGCCCAGTCCGGCAAGCAAACCCTGCACCTGACGCAACGATGCCCACTCCCGGGCACACCCCTGGCAATGTTCCAGGTGGGCGGCGACCTTTTGCATTTCACGTCCGCTCAACTCGCCGTCCAGGTATTCCGTAAACCGTGCCTGCACTGCTTTGCAGCTCTTCATCGCGCCTCCTCTCCCAGGGGAATTTCGTATCCCGATTGCTCCGAACTGTGCGCATCTTGCAATGGAGCCATCAGAATCGCCTTCAGACAGGCGCGTCCGCGCACCAGCCGCGACTTGACCGTTCCCAGATTCACGCCCTGCATCTCCGCCACTTCCTCGTACACAAATCCCTCGATTTCTCTCAGGATCAGCGTGGTGCGGAACGGCTCCGGTACCTGGCTCAGCGCTGCCTCTACCCGTGCCCGCGTCTCGGTGTGCACCGCGTTCTCAAATGGCGAATCGGCCGGGTCCACCAGCATCTCCTTCAAAAGCACTGGCGTACCGCTATCCCCCTCCGTCATCTCCTGCTCGATGGGGATCTCCTGCTGCTTGTGCCGCATCCACCAGCGACGCTGGTTCGAGGCCTCGCGCAGCGCGATGCGGTAGATCCATGTCCGCAGCGACGACTCCCCGTGAAAACTCCCCACCCCCCTGAAGATCTTTACAAAGACCTCCTGCGTCAGGTCGGCGGCGACATCGCGGTCCTGCACGGTACGCGCCAACAGAGAGTAAATCGGTTGGTGGTAGTGCGCAATCAGCCACGCATAAGCTTCCTCTGAACCGGCTCGCAGTTCCTCAACCAGAGCCGCTTCTTCGGATTGGAGCGTAAGTACGTTGGCAAGATTGCCCATGGTGAGGTCCGCCTGCAATTCAGTGTCCTCCCACCTTATCGCAACAGAAGCATGGTTGGCATCCTACCATCCTGCAATGTGATAAATGCCCATATGCCAAAATCCGAATGCCTGCTACGACCACTCGCCCTGACGCCTTGAAACGGTGCCAAGAATCCGATACTGCCACGAAGTGCGCGGGAAACGAAACATCGGCACAATGCCGAATGTACGCGCACTTATTATCTTAGACACCGGAACACCCCCAAAGTGTTCCCGGTCACGTGCGTTTTATGTCCCAGGTGAGCAACGAGGAGCCTGCCGGCCCTACCCTTCGCTATGGGAGGCAAACCGGCGGCGCGCCCTTGGATCAGTACTTCGTCTGCACCGGCAGCGGGGTCGGAAAACGATTGATACCTGGGCGTCTCGCCCAGGACATTGACGACGGCAGCCTGCATGGTTCCACCACCTCGGAGTCAGATGTCCTTTACCGGCTCTCCGCTCCAGGATAAAGATTCTCCCGCACCGCTTCCCATCGCGAGCGGCTATTCACTAATCAAGATCGATCTTGATCCCGCGAGGCGATAGACACCGTAAATGGCCGGCGGAGGGGCCGCAGGCTCCAGGGGGTTTAGCGCGTTTTCTCCAGACGGGCTGTGGTGGGGTTCTGCCGACCCGCACACGCCAGCGCTGCTGAGAAACATCTTCAAGCGGTCTCGGCTCTAGCGGCCTTGCTGGTTGTACCCATGCGGCTGCAGTGGACGGTTGAGGGCGCGCATGGAAAGCTCAATCCGGTTTTCCGCACCTGTCTTGCGCATAAGGCGACCTACATGAGCCTTGACCGTGCGCTCCTCGATGCCCAACTGGCGGGCGATCTCGCGATTGGACTGGGCCAGAAGGATCAGATCCAGCACCTGCTGCTCGCGGCTTGTCAGGTGGGGAATGGCGTTGGTCAGGCTGGTGTCGGAGGTCCTGAGCAGGCGGTCGATGAGTTTGGAAAGCAGGCGGCGCGGAGCCCAGATGGAGCCCTCTGTGACCACCTCGATAGCCATCCTGATCGTGTGGGGATCGGCAGTCAGATCCAGATAGGCTCTGGCGCCGGCAATGATCGCATTCTGTACCAGTTCGTCGTCGTCCCGCGGGCCGATGACGATCAACCGCAGTGCGGGACGGGCGCGACGAATGGCATCCAGCGTATCCAGCCCGCACGAGGAAGAATGCAAATCCACAACCAGGTATTCCAGAGAAGAGCGGGAGAGAAGTTCATCCAGGGTCCCGGTTACGGGAAGCAGGGCCGGCTTCCCTTCCTGGGTACGATGCTCAAAGATGCTTGAAAGTCCCTCAAGCCGAATGGGTTCGTCTGCGACCAGACCTATATGAATGGGTTTCTGACTATGTATGAAGGACATCCTTCTCCCGCTGTCGTTCGTCTGGAGACTGCGCCCTGCACAGTGGAACGGGCACATGCAACCCGCGCCGCTGCGCGCATCCTACCACCCGGCCTATCGGAGCAACCAACATGAAGCCACAAGTTGCTGCATCTTGGCAAGCACAACCTCATGTTGCCTCTGATCGTTGCCCCTTGCGATCGGCATAGGCGGTCACAAAGTACTCGTCGGAGCGGAAGAACAAAACCTGGCACAGCCATTCGTTGGCGTAAACCTCAACCGGCAGCGGTGTGGTTTTGAAATCTCGAGGATTCAAAATCCCTCCGGCTCCGGTTTGTATAGCGTCACATTTACGTGTGATTCCGCAACGCGCATAGGTCGATTTTCCAACGCAGATCGTAAGTACATTCCTGGGGATTCGAAAGTCTTTCGATAGATCGAATTCATGCAAGGCGACTCAACAGTTGGATCAAGGACTTGCGATCAAGGATGACGCTGTTCGCATCGTCAAAAATCTTGAATTCGCAGGAAACCCCGTGGTCCTGGTCAAACCAGAAAAATACATGGGAGATGATGGAGTCTTCTACCTGCTGGTCACTGAAGAGCCCGATGATGCGATGGTTCACTGCCTGTTCCCTGATCCAACGGCCGTTCTGTATCGACATGTCTCTTCCATACACAGCCAGAATTTCGTGTACGGATAAAAAACAAGCTAAAATCTTGTAAATCTTGTATGCCTATCTTACGAAAGCTCATGCGGATTGACAATGGAAATCGCTACAAAAGGCGCCAAGTTGTGTTCGAAGCACCGCTGGAGAGAGACGAGTCAGGTTTTCCTTAGCGGAAAAAACCGCACTTGGCCTATTCATGTGTTCCACAATCGCGGCAAATCCTGTAATATCACCAGCGTAGGGCGTTATGCATTGAATTCAGTTGCGCCAGAGAGGTTCCCCATTGATTAAGCAGGACATCGTCCATCATGTAATCGAGCGCACCGGCCTGCCACGCAGCAAGGCAGAAGCGGCGGTGGATACGGTTTTCGAAGGCCTGAAGCAGGCTCTTACCGCCGGTGAGCGCATCGAACTGCGCGGATTTGGCGTTTTCAGCGTCCGCGCCCGCAAAACCGGCATCGGCCGCAACCCCCGCACCGGCACTGAAGTAAGCATCACTCCCGGCAAGGCTGTCCGCTTCAAGCCGGGCAAGGAGCTGCACTCGCTGGACGCGGGCACACCCAGCAGTTAAAAACGCGGCCGGCACGCAAAATCCATCTTCCGCCTAGCAGACATTGGCGGCCGGCCCAGCACCGGCACTCTGGGCTCTCATCTTCGGGATCGGGTCTGGCAGTCTGCAGCCGCTCGGAGAACTTTGAGGAACCAAGTGCGCTCAACCTTCAGGGAGTATGGCCTGCCTCTGCTGCTGCTAGGCGCCAGCGTGGTCACCACCACTGCCAACGGCGCCCGGTTCATGCAGAACTTTATCGAAGGCATGCCCCCGGTGGTGCGCGACAGTGACCTATGGCCCTGGGGCTGGCTGGCAGACCACCCCGACCTATTCGCTACTGGCTGGGCCTTTTCCTTCGCCCTGCTGGGCATCCTGCTCGTCCACGAGTTCGGCCATTACTTTGCCTGCCGCTGGCACGGCATTCGCGCCACACTGCCCTGGGTTCTGCCGGCTCCCACGCTCAGCGGCACCGCCGGTGCCGTGATTCAAATCCGTACCCGCATTCCCAGCCGCGATGCCCTGATGGATGTGGGGGTTTACGGTCCGCTGGCCGGTTATGTGGCCTCGGTGATGGCCGTTGCGGTGGGCTTTGCGCTCAGTGTTCACTCCGCTGCCAACGCCCCGGCCGCCATCGTTCGCTTTGGCGGAGAACCGCTGACCATCCGCCTGCTCCACACCCTGCTGGTACAGTGGGATCCGGCCATCCCCCCATTTGACCAGATCGCGCCTCACCCCGTTCTGGTGGCTGGCTGGATAGGCCTCTTCATCACCTCGCTCAACCTGATCCCCGGCGGACAACTCGACGGCGGACACCTGCTCTATGCGCTCTCTCCGCGGCTGCATCGCGTCTTTACCAATTTCCTGCCCATCGTGCTGTTTATCATGGGGGCGATCTTCTGGGTCGGCTGGATGCTCTGGGGCATCTTCCTCATGATTCCAGCCATGCGTCACCCCCGGGTACCCCTGCAAACCAAACTGCACCGCGGCCGCGCAATCCTGGGCATCGTCGGCATCGTCATCTTCCTGCTCTCCTTCACGCCCACGCCCTTCTACGACAGCTCGCTCATGCACTTCCTGCACGCCAATCCCTTCAGCTCCACGCAGGAGTGAGCGCCTCATAGAATCGGCAAATCAGCGGAATTTATCGGATTCTGTAGCTCATACGGGCTACAATATCTCCATGTCCGCAAATGCCGTTGTCCGCTCTCGAATCAACATTGACGTGAAAGAGAAGGCGACCACTGTGCTCGAAGGAATGGGTCTCACGATCTCCGACGTCATGCGCATCGTTCTGACCAGAGTTGCGAACGAAAACGCCCTGCCATTCGATCTGAAGCCCAACAAACTCACGCGAGAGACTATGCGCAAGACCGCCCAGGGCGTCGAAGTACATCAGGCCAGGGACGCCGCCGATCTTTTCAATAAGCTGGGTATCTAATGCGCGCCCCAAGCTATTCAAGCCAATTTCACCGTGACGTGAAGCGGCTTCAGAAGAGGGGCAAAGACCTCGATAAACTGAAATCACTGATCGAACTTCTGCTCGCAGAGCAACTCTTGCCAGCGAAATACAAAGACCATCCGCTTAAACTCAATTGGGCCGGATACAGAGACGCTCATGTCGAACCGGATTGGGTGCTGATCTACTCCGCAACAGCCGAAAAGGTACATCTGGAGCGAACTGGAACCCACGAAGAACTCTTTGAAAGCGATTGACGCCAGCCGCTAACAGAGAGCAGATGTTCCAAGCTGGCTCGCAGGCTCCCCACTCACATCAGCCGAAGTGCATCCACATCCACAATCAGGTTGCGCCGGGGAATCCCCGCGGCTTCCGCGTGCGTCAGCATGGCCCGCAGAACAGCGTTCAACGCCTTGCGCGACGATGCCTTCAAAATCAGATGGAAGCGGTACGTGCCCTTGATGCGGGCGATAGGCGCTGTGCAGGGACCCAGCACGCGCACGCCCTCGGGCGCGGCCTGCTGAAACCATTTGCCCACTTCGCCCGACCAGGCCACAGCTTCTTCCAGCTTCGCCGACTGGATCAGCACGTTGGCCAGCACGCCGAAGGGCGGGTAGTGCATCCAGCGGCGGAATTTCAGCTCGCGCTCGGCAAAACCGGCGAAGTCGTGGGTGCTGGCGGCGACAATGGCGTAGTGGTCGGGATAGTAAGTCTGCACAACCACGCGTCCCGGCGCTTCGCCACGGCCTGCGCGGCCTGAAACCTGTGTCATCAACTGGAACACGCGCTCCGCCGCGCGAAAATCGGGCATCGACAGCGCGTGGTCGCAACCCACCACGCCGACCAGTGTGATGCCGTGAATATCGTGACCCTTGGCGATCATCTGCGTGCCCACCAGCAGGTTGATTTCGCCCGAGTGCAACCGTTCCAGCAGACGTTCCAGGTCGTAGCGGCCGCGCACCGTATCGCGGTCCATGCGCCCAATGCGCGCTCCGGGAAAGATCTCCGCCAACCGCTCTTCCCCCTGCTGCGAACCGGCGCCCAGGTAGTAAAGATGCTCGCTGCCGCACTTGGGGCAGCGAGCGGGAATGGTGCGGTGGTAGCCGCAGTAGTGACACTCCAGCCGCTGGCCGGTACGAGCCTGATCGGCGTCTTCTGCTTGAGGCTTGTGGTGCGTCAGGGAGATGGCGCAGTTTTCGCACTCCAGCTTTTCCCCGCAGGCGCGGCAGATCACTGCAAACGAGTACCCGCGCCGGTTCAACAAAATCAGCGCCTGCTCGCCACGGTCCAGCGCCTCGCGCGTCTGCGCCACCAGGGCTCTGGAAAAGAGCTGGTCCTGGCCGGTTTCCTGAAACTCGCGGCGCATGTCAACGAGTTCAACCTCCGGCAGAGGCCGGTTCATCACGCGGTCGCGTATCTCAATGCGCGTGTACTTGCCCTGCGCGGAGTTCTGCCAGCTTTCCAGCGACGGTGTGGCCGAACCCAGCACCACCACCGCTCCGGCCAGCTTGGCGCGCATCACAGCCACATCGCGGGCGTTGTAGCGGGGCGTCTCCTCCTGTTTGTAGCTCTGGTCGTGCTCCTCGTCCACCAGGATCAATCCCAGGTTCGGCGCAGGCGCAAAGACGGCCGAGCGCGTGCCCACCACGATCGGCGCTTCGCCGCGGCGGATGCGCCGCCATTGCTCGCTGCGTTCCTCCGGCGACAGCGCGGAGTGCAGCAGCGCAACCTTCTGGCCAAAGGCCTGGTCCAGCAGCCCAGCCGTCTGCGGCGTCAACCCGATCTCGGGAACCAGCAGGATTGACGCCATCCCCCGGTCCAGGGCCTTTTGCATCGCCGCCAGATAGACGGCCGTCTTTCCCGACCCCGTCACCCCGTGCAGCAAAAATGGCTTGAATCCCCCAAGAGCCGTGGCCACGCTGGCCAGAGCCTCGGTTTGCGGTTCGTTCAGCCGGAACGGCTCCGTGGCGGGCAGCAGGCCGCCCAGATGGAAGACCGCAGGCCGCTCGTCAATGCGCACCAGTCCACGCCGCACCAGCGTTTGCAGCGTCGAACTGGGCAGGTCGCGCTTGCGCAGTTCGGTCAGCGGCAGTTCCCCGGCGCAAGCTGCCAGTTCGGCAAGAATCGCCTGTTGCTTCTGGGTGAGATTGGGCAAGCGGGCCTCGGGAACCAGCACTGCAAAACGCTCCATGCGCCGCGCATCGCGCTCCGCGGCTGCGGTCTCGCGGGCAATCCATTTCCTGCGCACCAGCCCGGCCAGAACCGGCAGCGTGGCGGCGGTCGCGGTGCGCAGCGTGGACACTTTGACCGGCTCGCCGGTGGACAGGCGGGACAGAACGCGCTGCTCCAGATCGTGTTCTTCTTTTGATACCTTGCTCCGCCGTTTCAACCCGGGTGCCCCGAAGCCGGATTTCAGTATCTGGGAGTTCGCCGCCTCCCTCTCCACGCTATTGGCCAGCACATCGCGCCCCAGGTCGGTAATGCGGTAGTACACGGTGCGGCGCACCTCGGCCATCAGCGGCAACATGCCGCGCAGAACCTCGCCCAGGGGCGCCAGATAGTACTGCGCCATCCACTCGGCCAGGGTGAGTAGTTGCTCGTTCAGTAGCGGTTCATCGTCCAGAACGGCTTCAAGATAGCGAACCTCAAAGTCCGCCGGCGCTTTCACGTTGAGCGCGGTAACCACGCCGATGAGCTTTTCATTGCGGAAGGGCGCAATCACCCGCGCGCCACGCTGCGGAAGCTGGCCCGCGCGCACCGCGTAGGTAAAGGTGCGGTCCAGCGGTACAGGTAACGCGACTTCGCAGCAGACAGGCATGAGAGGCAACTCCCAGTGTAACGGGATGGCCTTTAACCTGGTTCCGGCTCGCTCCAGGTTCATGACCTGGTGCCCGTGGCAAATGAATTCCACTTTTTCGCAGATTGCAAATCGGGCCGGGCACAGTACAATTCATTGCTGATGACACCCAAGACCGTTTCGACCGCAAAGTCCGTGCGCAGCGTCAAGCCTCGCACCTCGTCTAAACCCTCCTCTCCCATCACCTTGACCATCGACATCGGCGGCTCGGGGCTGAAGGCCATGCTACTGGACGCAGCCGGCAAGCCTGTCAGCGAGCGCCAGCGCGTGCCCACACCTGCTGTGCCCACGCCGAAAGCGGTGCTCAAGGGTCTAGACCAGTTATGCAAGCTGATGCCCGCGTTCGATCGCGTCTCGGTCGGCTTTCCAGGCGTGGTCAAGCACGGCTGCACCCACCTCGCCGTCAACCTGCATCCCATGTGGACCAAGGGTTTTCCCTTGGAGGCCGAACTTCAGAAACGCTGGAAGAAACCGGTGCGCGTGGGCAACGACGCCGATGTGCAGGGCTATGGAGCCATCCAGGGTTATGGCGTGGAGTTGACGCTTACGCTTGGCACCGGCCTTGGGGCTGCACTGTTCACAGATGGACGCCTCGTGCCCGGACTCGAACTCGGCCACCATCCCTGGAAGACCAAAACCTACGAAGACTACCTGGGCCGCCGCGGCTTGGACAAGTTCGGCAAAAAGGCCTGGAATAAGTTCCTGATGCAAGCCATTCTTGAGACCCAGAAGCTGTTCAACTGGGACCATCTCTACCTGGGCGGCGGAAACACCAAGAAGATCACCTTCATCCTCCCCAGGAACGTCAAGGTCGTCCCCAACACAACAGGTCTGCTCGGCGGCGTAGCGCTCTGGCGGGAGTGGAAGTAGCTCAACGGGTGGCTGCTTCGGCAATAAAACGGCCGACGTACGCGTTGGTCGTTCAATTGGCCGTTGCGCTTTGAAGAAAGAAGTTAGAGCATCTTGACAGATAGTGTAGAGTTAATTAGGCGACTTTCCGCGTCACAAGCTCATGGCGCGAGCATATTCGGATGATTTACGGCGGAAGCTGTTGGATGCCCACGACCGCGGTCAGGGGACGCTTTCTCAGCTAG
>JARLGF010000119.1 GCA_031296165.1 Occallatibacter sp.
ACCCGGTCCCACACCGGTCCCACACCGCTTTTCCGGAGCCTGGACAGAACGCACCGAAAGGAGTTTTCAACCCGATGCAAAACGTAAAAATCTCATTATGCGGTACTAAAACCTCCAAAAACACCCAAAAATCACCCATAACTCCTTTGTTATCTAATTTTTGACATATAACCCCTTTAGAATCTAATTTTTGCGGCGATACCCCCTTCGTATCTCGTTGAAACTGGAGAACATGGCTAACTACATAGGGGGAGGGGGGGGTAGGGGTAACCAGATAATCAATAGATCGCTTCCCGGGCAGCCTGAAGTACCCGTTTTAGCCGTCTCGGTGCAGGGTTCATCTCCCCGGGACCGGCTATGCCGCCAGACGGCTAAAATGAATGCAGGGATGCTTTCCCGCACAGGATCGGGCCAACGCCGATGTATGAAGTCACAGTGGAAGCCGGATTCAGCTCCGGCCACTATCTCCGCAACTACCGGGGCAAGTGCGAAAACCCGCACGGCCACAACTACAAGGTCCGCGTCACCCTCGCCGGGTCCACGCTGGACGAGGCCGGCCTGTTGCTCGACTTCAAACTGCTCAAGCAGGTGCTGCGCCCGGTGATCGACCGCATCGACCACCAGATGCTCAATGATCTGGAGCCCTTCACGGTGCTCAATCCCTCGGCGGAAAATATCGCCAAATACCTCTACGACCAGACCAGCGAACAGCTCGCCGGCATGACCGCCGGCCGGGTCCGCATCAAGGACTGCACCATCTGGGAAACAGACACCACCACGGCCACCTACTACGAATAAATTTGCCGCGATCAGGCCGGAATTGCCACAGGGCCGCGAATATGCCGCTTGGCGATCTGCTCGATCTCCGGCTCGGTGAGCGCGGAAAGATCCGCCGTCTCGGTCGCGACAATGCGCTTGAATGTCTCCGGGTGGTGCGTCTTCAGGTACTCGATCAGATAGTCCGCCGCGCTGCTCTTTCCCGTTGCATGGCCTATCAGAACGATCGCCTCGGCGTGGAGCAGGTCCTGAGCAATCTCCTCGTAGAAGGAATCCTCCTCGGGAACATGCTCGCCCTGGTAATGGGCTTCCTTGCGATGGATCAGGTGGTGCTGAAATCCGAAAGGATCGTACGGCTTGACAGTCATTTCGTCTTCAGGCTCGCTGAGGCCGAAATCCTGATAGATATGGGCAGCGTGATGATCGATGACCGCAACCACGCGCCCGGATTGATGCGCTTTGGCCAGTTTCCCCAGTACCCCCGCTTCTTTAAGAAATCTGCGCAGCCGGGAAATCTCTTCCACTTCAAGGTTATGCGTGGAGGGGCGCTTGAAGAAGGCCTTTTGCGAGCCAACCATAAAGGCAAACTCGTCGTTGCCGTGCGGTTGAACCTGGCCGATTTGCCCAATCAGGTCAACCAGGGCGTCCCAACTGAGGTTGCGCGGTAGCTTGCCGCCCTCAAGACTCTCAAGCAGCTCTTCGTGGTCGTGACGGAGATGTGTGTTCATGCCAGCAGGATTGCACCGGCGGCGGTCAAAACGCTGGTCCCGTTTGCTCACCGCAGTCCCTCAGTTCATCTGGCTGGACCTGGACTTGAGGTACTTGTCGAAGGGAATCTCAAAGTAGAAAAGCTCGTCGCCGTCGGCATTGCGCAGCGCGTGCAGGTGCAGCTTGGCGCCCCGCAGCGGGTTGTCTAGCTGGGAGACATCGTAGAACAGGAATCCGGCGCGCGTGGTGTGAGGTTCCACCACCAGTGCCGCATACTCGAAGGTGTCGAAGTCCTGCTCGATATCCTTATTGCTGGCCTTGGGCTTCAGCTTGATGGAAGGGATAGGCCCAGGCATGGGAATCTTCTTGCCTTCCCGCTCCTTGCGCGTCATCAGCCGCTCCACGTCTTCCGGCTCGGCGGCCTGAATCTTGTCGCCCGCCCCGGTCATGAAGAGAATCCGGGCGTCGCTCAGGCTGATGGGGCGGTTGCTGTTGTTGGTCACGATCAGCCGCACCGGCATTACCC
This sequence comes from Occallatibacter sp., assembly GCA_031296165.1. Lineage (GTDB taxonomy): Bacteria > Acidobacteriota > Terriglobia > Terriglobales > Acidobacteriaceae > Telmatobacter. Next base: position 2,012 of record JARLGF010000119.1, read on the forward strand.
CATGGCCCAGGTAATCGACGCGAAAGATGGATTCCTTCTCCCTGGTGTCGTAGGGCTCGGCGGCGATGGCTACCTTTTCGTCGAGGTGCACCTCAACTGCGGGAAAGGCCGTGGCCGGCTGCACCGGAGGCGGGGTATGATCGCTGGCCAGGGCCGGCAGCGCCAGCCAGAACAGGAAAAGCGGAATGGTCCGCATGGTCCTCATCGTGCTCGACTGTATCATTTGAGGTTGGACTGCGGAAAGGCGCGTTCCGTCACGCATGATTCTCTTTTTCTATAATGTGGCACTGCTAGCGGCCCTGGTGGTCAGCGCCCCCTGGTGGCTGTGGAAGATGGCCACCACCCACAAATACCGCGAGGGCATGGCCGAGCGGCTGGGATGGACGCCGGCGCGATTGGCCGCTTTGGCCGGCAAACGCCCGCTGATCTGGGTTCACGCTGTCTCAGTGGGCGAGGTGCTGTCCGTTGCCCGCATGGTCAAGACGATGGACGCCGCATTGCCGGATTATTTCGTCGTCGTCTCCACCACCACGCGCACCGGACAGGCACTGGCCCGCGAACGCTTCGGTCGGGAGCGGGTTTTCTATAACCCTCTGGATCTGCCCTGGGCCGTGCGCGCCTGCCTGAACACCCTTAATCCGCAACTGCTGGTGCTGGCGGAAACCGAGTTCTGGCCCAACCTGCTCAGTGGCTGCTTCCGCCGCAAAATACCCGTGGCCGTGGTCAACGCCCGCGTCTCCGACCGCTCCTGGCCGCGCTACCGGATACTGCGGCGTCTGTGGAGACCATTTCTCAGCCGCATAAGCCGCGTTCTGGCCCAGAGCGAGACCGACTCCCAGCGGCTCAAGGCCATCGGCTGCCGGCCGGAACGGGTCACAGTGGCTGGCAACCTGAAGTTCGACGTGCGCGCTGCTGAAGAGGCCGACGCCACACGCCGCTTGAAAGCCCTGGCGCCGGGTTTGCGGCTCATTGTGGCAGGCAGCACTTTAGAGGGCGAAGAGACCGCGCTGCTGGAAGCCTGGCCACGCCTGCTTCAGGCCGATCCGCAACTCGCAATGGTGCTGGCGCCGCGCCATCCCGAGCGATTTGGCGCGGTGGCTGCGCTGTTGGAAAACTCCGGCATCCCGTGGGTCCGGCGGTCGGACTGGAGTTCAAAGCCGGAAGGTTCGGTGCAGCCGCTTGCCCCCGGCCAGGTGGTTCTTCTCGACACCATCGGCGAACTGGCGTCGGTTTATTCGCTGGCCGCGGTGGCGTTTGTGGGCGGCAGCCTGGTTGACGCGGGCGGCCACAATCCGCTGGAGCCGGCGCAGTTTGGCGTGCCCATCGTGATGGGCCCCTACGATGCGAATTTCCGCGCCATTATTCAGGATTTGCGCGCGCACCAGGCACTCGAAATCACCAGCAAGGAAGAGCTGGCCGCAGCCTTGATCGCACTGCTCCGGGACTCCACTGAAGCCGCGGCCATGGGCACGCGCGCCCGTGAGGTTTTCCATGAGCAGGCCGGGGCTACGGAGCGTTGCATGACGGCGCTGCGCGAGTTGCTTGCCGGACGGAGACCGACCGCATGAACCGCTCATGGCTGGCTCCGTTGACGCCGCTTTACGCAGCAGGACTGGCACTGCGCGCGCTGCGGCTGGGAACACGCCTGGAGCCGGTGCGCCGACTGCGCTGGCCTGTGGTCAGTGTCGGCAATCTTTCGACGGGCGGCGCGGGCAAAACGCCGCTGACCATCGCCCTGGCCAAAGCGCTCACGCAACGCGGGATGCGCGTGGATGTGCTTTCCCGCGGCTATGGACGGCGTGACAAGAGCCCTGCGCGCGTCGATCCGGATGGTGCAGCGGAAGAGTTTGGCGACGAGCCGCTGCTGATTGCGCAGGAAGCAGAGGTTCCGGTTTATGTGGCCGCACAGCGATACCAAGCCGGCCTGCTGGCGGAGGCGGACAGTTCAGAGCTGGGCGTTCACATGCTAGACGACGGATTCCAGCACCGTCAGCTCCACCGCGACGTGAATATCCTGCTGCTCAACCGCCAGGACTGGACAGACAGCCTACTCCCTGCCGGCAACTTGCGCGAGCCGCTCCAGGCCGCGCGCCGCGCCACCGTTCTCGCCATTCCCGCCAGCGAGCCGGGGTTGGAAGCGGAACTCAAGGCCTGGGGCTGGACTGGCCCTGTCTGGCGGCTGCGGCGCACCATGGAGGTCCCGAAGCTGGACGGACCGGCGACAGCTTTCTGTGGCATTGCCCGCTCTGCGCAGTTCTTTGCCGGGCTTGAAGAAGGCGGGGTGCACATCGCCGCACGTATCGCATTTCGCGATCACCACCGCTACACGCCCACGGACCTGAAACGGCTTGCGGACGCGGCTCATGCAGCAGGAGCAACCGCGCTGCTGACTACGGAAAAAGACCGTGTCCGGCTGGGGAAACTTACTGCTGAATTTACGGAGTCGGTCCCGCTTAAATCCGTCCGCCTGCTGGTTGAGATTGAACACGCGGATCAGGCCGTCGAGTGGCTGGCAGAGCGGCTGCGGTCAACCGCTCCGCGCAATTTCTGAATGGTTTCTACGAACCGGGGCGGAGTTGTTCTACTTGCCCATCCCTGCGTCCTCGTTCTCCACCACCAGCATTTCAACTTTCTTTTCTTCTCCTGTCAGCACGAGCCCCGCCTCTTTCACCAAACTCTCTTTCAACCCTGCCAAATCTCCCTCGCGCGCCGCCACACTTGCTTCGAACCTCCCGCGCCGTCCAGTTTCATTCAGTACCGGCACCCCGAACAGCTTTTCCAATTTCAGCACGACTTCATCCATACCCACATTCTGAATGACAAACCGGGTGCCGTCATAGTCGCAGAGTTTTCCCGTGTTTTCATCCAATGCCGTTTCTTTCAGCAGTTCACGCGCATTTCCGTTGGTCCTCAGAACCAGAACCTTCCGCGTCTCCTGCTCCTTATGAACCTTCAACCGGAAGGCCAGAGTGACGTCTTGCTGGTAGATAGCAAAGCTCCACAAACGTTCGAGCCCCTCCATCGTCACCCGGAAGTTATAAAGGCTCTGGCCGTCACGCCCGCGCCAATCGATGCGCGCGTTGTCTGCTTGATAAGCATCCGCAATCAGATCCATTGCGCTTACGGAGCGCTTTTCAAATGTGCCGTTGGCGATTCCCGTGAACGGCCTCGTTCCCTGCTTAGCAGGAGTCAAACTCAGCTCAAATACCGGTCTCTGATCGCCAACCGTTTTTACCTGCCCCGCACTCCTTATGTCCGCCTTGCGCTGATCCGCGCTCTTCGTCTCCGGTGCGGGTGCAAACCGGATGCTTCTCCCTTCATAAACCCCATTCAGATCCTCGATGTTCAACTCATCCGGCGTAGTTGCCGCAACAAAGCGGCCTTTCCGATCAATAATCATCGTCGCCGGAATCGACCCCACTCCGTACCGTTTGCTGACCATGCCACCACGATCCACACCCGCCCATCCGGCCATCGGTTTTCGTTGGATGAACGCACTGATCTTTTCCGCGTCGTCAGACTGATCGACTGTAATGAACTGGAACTTTGTCGGATCTAGCCGCGCAGCCAACTCGTTCCAATGCGGAATCGATACCACGCAAGGCCCACACCACGTTGCCCAGAACTCCAGCACCACGACCTTGCCCCTCAGGCTTGCCCAGTCTGCTCTCGCTCCCACAGGGGCTTGCAGCAGTTTCATCGAATCCAGAGGAGGAGCAGGCGTGCCCTTTTCCGGATACGCCAACAGCGAAGCCACTCCAAGGAAGACCACAACTAAAACGATCAGGCTATCTCGCAAGGCAGCGCGAATGTGCACGCACGCGAATATCCGTTGCAATTCTCCTCCTTCGGATCGCAAAAGCCGCACAGCATCGGAATCAGGAACAGGGAGGTCAAAGGTGCAGCCAGGAGCGACCGCGAGTTGTCGAGATTCTTATCCATTTCGACACCGAATCCACTAGGAATGTTCCAGGCCGTGCGTTGTATGCCTATTCGGGGCGTGTATTGCGGTGGGCTCAAGCCACGCCCTTTCACACTCCCTTGATGCGACCCGTTCCTTCACTCCGCGTTGTCGATCTGGGCACGCTGCAAGCGGTCGGAAAAATCCACATACACAGCCTTCCATGTGGTAAAGAAATCGATGGCGCCATTGCCCTCGCGGTGGCCGTTGCCGGTGTGCTTGACCCCGCCGAAGGGCAAGTGCACCTCCGCGCCGATGGTGGGCGCGTTGATGTAGGTGATGCCGGCCTCGAGGTCGCGGATGGCCGTGAAGGCGCGGTTCACATCCCGGGTGTAAAGCGATGCGGAGAGCCCGTAGTCAATGGAGTTGGCAATCGCAATGGCTTCCTCAAAAGTCTCGAACTCGATGAGACAGACCACCGGGCCAAAGACCTCTTCGCGGGCGATGCGCATGGCGGGCGTAACGCCACCCAGAACCGTCGGCTCAAAGAACGTGCCGTGGGCGTAAGCGCCTTCCGTCAGCGCGTGTCCACCGGTCAGCAGTTTGGCCCCCTCGGCCAGAGCAATGGCCACGTATTTCTCTGAGGTTTCAATCTGGCTTTCATTTACCTGCGGGCCCACCTCAACCGATTCATCCAGCCCGTCGCCGACCCTGAGTTTGCTGGCACGGGCCACAAACTCAGCGGTAAATTTCTCCGCAATGTCCTTCTGCAGCAGGATGCGGCTGGTGGCCGTGCAGCGCTGCCCGGTGGTGCCGAACGCACCCCAGAGCGCGCCGTCGAGAGCCAGTTCCAGGTTGGCGTCGTCCAGCACAATCTGCGCGTTTTTGCCGCCCATTTCCAGCGAAACCGGCTTGAAGCCCGCCGCCGCCCGCTGCGCCACCAGAGAACCCACGGCGCTTGACCCGGTAAAGCTGATGGCGCGCACGTCCAGGTGCTCCACCAGCGGCGTTCCCACAGCCGAGCCGGTTCCGGAGACGATGTTGACCACGCCCGGCGGCAATCCGGCATCCACCAGCGTTTGGACGAGATTGTAGGTGGACAGAGGCGTATCGGTGGCCGGCTTGATGACGCAGGTGTTGCCGGAAACCAGTGCGGGAAACAGCTTCCAACTGGGAATGGCCATGGGGAAATTCCACGGGGTGATCAGCCCCACCACGCCCACCGGCATGCGGACGCTCATGGCGAATTTATTCTCGAGTTCGCTGGGGGTGGTCTGGCCGAAGAGCCGCCGCCCCTCGCCGGCCACGTAGAAAGCCTCATCAATGGCCTCCTGCACGTCGCCGCGGGTTTCGGCCAGTACCTTGCCCATTTCGCGGGTCATCTGGCGGGCGTACTCTTCCTTGCGCTCTTTCAGCAGCAACCCGGCGCGCATCAGAATCTCCGCCCGCTTGGGCGCCGGAACCAGACGCCACGTGGCAAAAGCTGCCTTGGCGGCGGCCACGGCAAGGGCCACGTCGCCGGCGTGCGAGGAGGGAAACGCGCCCACCACATCCGCGTGATCGGCCGGGTTCAGGTTGAGGATGGTTTTGCCTTCGGCGGCCGGAAGCCACTGGCCGCCGATCAGATTGTGATACGTGGGATAGGTCATGGAAGCCTCGAATTGCAGGGATCGGGGATCAGAAGCCCGTCTCAGGATCGAGACTTGGGGCGCCCGGCGATCGGCGGACCCCGTCCCTCGCGAACACCTGAGTTTACCGCAAGGTTTACTCCGCAGGCGCGGCTTTTTACGCGGTTTGCGGGCTTTACCTGCGGCCCCGGCTCGCTGGCCGTACAATAAGCCTTGAGGTAATTTCAGCTTTCCAATGTCATTGAACGGATACCCATCCCGCTCCTCGCGGTCGCACGGCCTGCGTTCGCTCTTCAGCATGTTTTCCAGCGACCTGGCCATAGATCTCGGCACCGCCAACACACTGGTCTACGCGGCCGGCAAGGGCATTGTTGTCAACGAGCCCTCCATCGTGGCCATCAACAAGAACACCGGTGAGGTGGAAGCCGTAGGCAAGGAGGCCAAGGAAATGCTGGGCCGCACGCCCGGCAACATCGTGGCCATCAAGCCCATGAAGGACGGCGTCATCGCCGACTTCAAGGTCACCGAGAAAATGCTCAACTACTTCATCCAGAAGGCGCACAACCGCAAGATGCTGGTGCATCCGCGCATCGTGATCGGCGTGCCTTCCGAGATCACGCAGGTTGAAAAGCGCGCCGTCGAAGACTCGGCTTACCGCGCCAAGGCCAGCGAAGTTTATCTCGTGGAACAGGCCATGGTGGCAGGCATCGGCGCCGGACTGCCCATCACCGAGCCGGGCGGCAACATGGTGGTCGACATCGGCGGCGGCACCACGGACATCGCTGTCATCTCGCTTTCCGGCATTGTCTACTCGCGCTCCGTGCGCATGGCCGGCAACCAGATGGACGAAGCCATCACCAACTATCTCAAGCGCAAGTACAACCTGCTGATCGGCGAGCGGACCGCCGAGCACATCAAGATTGAGATCGGCTCGGCCTTCCCGCTCGATAAGCCGCTGAGCATGGAGATCAAGGGGCGCAACCTGATCGAGGGTGTACCCAAGTCCATCACCGTGGACGACAGCGAAATTCGCGAAGCCCTGGGCGAGTGCATCGCCGTCATCATGAACGCCATCCGCGTGGCTCTGGAGCGCACCCCGCCCGAACTCTCTGCCGATATTTCGGACCGCGGCATCGTGCTCACCGGCGGTGGCGCGCTCATCAAGAACCTCGACAAGCGCATCCGCGAAGAAACCGGTCTGCCGGTCTCCGTAGCCGACGACCCGCTGGCCTCGGTGGTGCTGGGAACCGGCAAAATGCTCTCCGACTTCCGGCTGCTGCGCAAGATCAAAATCGATTAATACAGTGAACAGTGATCAGTGATCAGTTTCTGGTATCGGGGTGCGCTGTACGACTGCGACCACCCTTCACTTGGAACGGTCTGCTAACCACTGACCACTGTTCACTGTCCACTGTTCTCTGACCGCCATGGAATCGTTTTTCGTCCGCTATCGAAATCCTCTGGTGCTGCTGGCTATCCTGGTGGCGCAGATCATCGGCTTGGCCGTGCAGGTGCGCCAAACCGGCAGCGGGCGCAACACCCTCGACTCGCCGGACAGCTCGGAAGTGCGCCTTATCCGGTTGTGGGCCGATATGCTGGTCTCGCCGCCCGAGCGGTTGATCCACTCCTCCAAGCTGGGCGTGGGATATTTATGGCAGAACTACCTGGACCTGCGCCACGTCCGCGAGCAAAACCAGGATTTGCAAAAAACCATCGACAGGCTGAGGCTGGAACAGGCCTCGCTGCTTGAGGATGCGCATCAGGGACAGCGCCTGCAAGCCCTCCTCGGCTTTCAGCAGAAATACATCTACACCACTCTGGCCGCACAAGCCATCGGCTCCAGCGGCAGCGATCAGTCCCGCGTTTTCTATCTCGACAAGGGGTCGGCAGACGGCCTCGAGCGCGACATGGCCGTCATTACCGCGGACGGAATCGTCGGCAAGGTACGCGATGTTTTCCCGCACTCCGCGCAGGTGCTGGCCATCAACGACCAGACCAGCGGCGCGGGCGTGATTCTGGAAACCACGCGCGTGCGCGGCGTTCTCCGCGGCAACGCAGCCGGCCAGCCTGAGATTGTGGACATCATGTCGGACCAGCGCATCCAGCCAGGAGAAAAAGTCCTCACCGCCGGCGGCGACCAGATCTTCCCGCGCGGACTCCCGGTGGGCGTGGTGGAAAAAGTCGTCCGCGACCCCGACCGCGACTCCTTTATCGACGTGATTGTGAAACCCGCGGCCCAGCTTGACCGGCTGGACGAGGTGCTGGTCATCACTTCTACCCAGCCGCGTTTCTCGCCCCAGGATCAGCAGGACATAGCCACCAGCGAATCGCTCAAGGGCGCGGAGGCGGCGGCCATCCAGGCCCAGCAAAAAGCCTCGCAGATCATGGCCGAGCGGCTCCCAGGACTCACCGACCCCAACCTTCCGCCGGATCAGCAACCGCTTCTGGACACCTCAAATCCCAATCCCGTGGCCCATCCGCCTCTGGCTCTGCATCCGGACCGGTTCACGCCGGGAGCCGCAACAGCGCCTGCGCCTGACGCAGATGCCGGCTCAACACCTGGCGCAGCCCACGGGCTCCCGCGGGAAAAACAGACCTCGGCGCCCGAAGACAGGAATGGCAGCGCCGCACCCAAAGTTGCACCCAAAGCCAATTTGAAACCTGGCTCGAAACCCAGCTTGAAATCTGGCCAGCCCACCCAGCCCGCGCAAACCAAGCCGCAGAGGAATCCATAGCCATGTCCGTCTTAGGCGCCAACTTCCGCCGCGATCTGGAGATTCGCCGTTATCCGCTGCTGGTCTACGCCCTGGTGCCGCTGGCGGCGCTGGTGCTGCAGGCCTGGCTGCCCCGGCTGCTGGGACGCTATGCTTGGTTTGATCTGCCGCTGGTGGTCACGGTGTACTTTGCACTGGGCCGCCGCAGCCCCATCCAGGGCACGCTGATGGGCGCGGCCATGGGCCTTTTTGAGGATGCGCTCACCCACCACGCCATCGGCATCAACGGCATTGCAAAAACCGTCGTGGGCTTTCTGGCCGCGTCGGTGGGCGTACGCATCGACGTAGACAATCACACCATTCGCCTCATCCTTAACTTCCTGCTTTCCCTGCTTGCCAGCGCGATCTATGTCTTCATCAACCGCGTCCTGCTGGGACTCGATCTGGAATGGCAATGGTTTACCGAACTCTTCAAAGCGATTGGCAACTCGCTCATCGCCCTGGTGCTGTTTCCCTTGTTGGACCGTCTGCAAATCAAGGATTGAGAAAACAGAGATCGGGGGGGCAGAGATCGAGGGTATAGGGAATAGGAAACAAGGAACAAGGAATCGGGATGGATGTCGCCCGATTCGAGTGCAATGATTTTCGGCAATGCCGCAAAAGCGGCGGTACTCTAAGGCGCAGACCGATGTATTCCACCATGGGCAATCGCGACGACAAGCTCTCCTACGTCAAGTTGGCGGGGGTGCAGTACGGCATTCTGTTCATGATGCTGGCGCTGGCCGCGGGGCTGTGGCGACTGCAGGTGCTGGGCGCGGAAAATTTCCGTCTGCTGGCCGAGCAGAACCGCATTCGCAAGGTCCCGGTGATGGCCGCGCGTGGCAAGCTCTTTGACCGCGAAGGCCGGCTGGTCGTCGATAACTACCCCTCCGCTTCCTGCTTCCTGGTCCGCGAGCAGAACCGCAACGTCGATGCCGACCTGCCGCTCATTGCCAAGGGCCTGAGCCTCGATCTGGAGCAGTTGCGCGCCACTCTCCGCCGCTATCGCGCCGCGCCCGGCTATCAGCCCATTCCCATCAAGCAGGACATCTCCGACGACGAACGCGCCTTTATCGAGTCCCATCGCAACGAATTGCCCGAACTGGAAACCGTCGAAGAACAGCGGCGCCTCTACTCCCGCGACGGCTTTGCCGCTCATCTCATCGGGTACGTCGGTGAGGTCAGCGAAGAAGATCTCAACAATCCCCGCTTTGCGGCCTATGAGCCTGGCGACGTGGTAGGCAAGGCAGGCGTTGAGGAAACCTACGACGAGTTGCTTCGCGGCCAGGACGGATCGCGCGATGTCATCGTCGACAGCCACGGCCGCGAAGTGGGCTACCTCCGCACCCAGCACGCCATCCCCGGCCAGGACCTGAAACTGACCATCGACAACGACCTGCAGCGCGCCGCCGAACTGGCTCTGGGCGACCGCAACGGCGCCATCGTAGCCATGGACCCGCGCAACGGCGACATTCTGGCCATGGTCTCCCGCCCCAGCTTCGATCCCAACGATTTCGCTGTCCGCATCAATCGCAACGACTGGAACAAGCTCATCACCGACCCCGACCATCCGCTGATGAACAAGGCCCTCCAGGCTCAGCTTGCTCCGGGTTCCACATTCAAGATCCTCATGTCGGTGGCCGGCCTGCAAGAGGGCATCGCGCAGGACATGAAGGTCAACTGCACCGGCGGCTGGGGCCCTTACGGCTTCTTCCACCACTGCGACGAACACCACGGCGCTGTCGATATTCACAACGCCATCCCGTTTTCCTGCGACACCTTTTATTACATGCTGGGCGACAAGCTGGGCATCGACAGAATCGCAAAATATGCCACCGCTTTCGGCTACGGTCAGAAAACCGGCATCGATCTGCCCGGTGAGCAGCCTGGACTCATACCCTCCGCCCAATGGAAGCTGAAGTACTACCACGCGCGCTGGTATCCCGACGAAACCCTCGACGTCGCCATCGGCCAGGGCGCTGTGGAAGCTACGCCGCTGCAACTGGCACGTATCATCGGCGGCATCGCCTCCGGCGGACACCTGGTCAGGCCGCGCGTTGTCATTCCCGATCAGTTGCCGGCAGACTTTCGCAAGGCGCTCAAGGACAGCTTTCCCGGCTCGGGCGATGCCTACATCCCCATCGATCCGGAGAATTGGACCACCATCACCGACGGCATGTACCAGGTGACTCAGCCCGGCTACTTCCACACCGCCAGCTCCGCGCACCTTGAGGGCATCGACTTCGGCGGCAAAACCGGAACCGCTCAGGTCATGAGCCATGCGGCGCTGGACAAAACAACCAAGGGCTTAATCACCCGTCCCAATGTCTGGTTTGTCGGCGTCACTCCCAGCCACAATCCCGAACTGGTGGTCGCCGTGCTCTGGCAGAACGGCGGATTCAGCGGATACCCCGCCCGCATCGGCGCCAAGGTAGTCTCCGCCTATGTTGAGAAGCAGCGCCGCCTGGCAAATAACCTCGAGCCCGTCAAAGCCGCGGCTCCGGCGGAGATGAGCGCCGTCTGGACCGTGCCCGCTTCCAAAGCCAATTCTGCCCGTCAAGGTAGCCATCCGGACCGTTTGCAGGCCGGCCGTTTCCTGGTGCAGAATGGCCAGATCGTCGCCAGCACCACCCCGCATCCCGCAGCCCCGCACGCACGCAAATCCCAAGCTTCATCCACAACTGCGCCACGGCCCGTAGTATCCCCCTCCCAACTTGCCGCAGCCCTGCCCTCAGGCACAGGAAGGGGACAATAACCCCAATGCGCCGCTTCCTCAGCTTTCGCGACTTCGACTGGACGCTGCTCGGCATGGTTCTCGTGCTCTGCTCCGTCTCGGTACTCGAGATCTACTCGGCTACCCTGCACACCAAGTACGCCGGCTTCCACACCAAGCAGATCTTCTGGATCGCTGGCGGCCTGGTGGCCATGTTCATCTTTGCCAAAATCGACTACCACAAGCTTCTCGATTTCGTTCCCTGGGCCTATGGCGTCTGCCTGCTGGCGCTGGTTGCCGTGCGCCTGGTGGGACATAAAGCCCTGGGCGCCCGCCGC
>JARLGF010000120.1 GCA_031296165.1 Occallatibacter sp.
CACCAGCCCCACGCTCGAAGGCGAAGCGACCGCCGATTGGCTGGCCGGCGCATTGCGCGGCTTTCCGGTCCGCATTACGCGCATTGCCACCGGTGTTCCTGCCGGCAGCGACATAGAGTATGCGGATGAAGTGACCATGGCGCGTGCCATGGAAGGCCGGCGCGAACTCTAGGGAATATTGATAAGGGCTTTCCCTGCCCTACCCGCGCAGCCTGGTCAACAAATCCTGGGGATGGACGGGCTTGGCCAGTATCTCGAACTCGTAGCCCTGCGCCCGCGCCTTTTCCAACAGGTCGGCCGTGGCAGCCTGGCCAGAGAAAAGCAGGATCTTGATGCCCGGCAACAGCGCGCGAATGCGGATGGCCGCATCGATTCCGTTCAGGTCGGCCATGATGACATCGGAGATGAGCATGTCCGGGGCAAAAGTGGCAGCAAGTTCGAGAGCCTTTTCGCCGGAATACACGGCGCGGGCGTCAAAGCCGCTCTGATTCAGAATCATGGCCAGGGTGTCGGCGATTACGCGCTCGTCATCGGCCACCAGAACTTTGGGTTTGGCTATGGTTTCGGGCATACTCTCCTGAATATTGAAAGCTGGGCACTCGAATTCTGCGTCACCATGGAAGCCACAACGCGTCCAGCTTAGCAACGACTCAAGGAAGACTCACCTCTTGGCTAGACGCTTTCTTTGAATGATACGCTCGACATAGGTAATTCTACCCTGACGACTTTTTGAGCAGTTTCCGGAATTACGTAAAGCCGCGAAAGGTACAGCAGGGTGGTCTCTCCCCGATGGTCGCACCGATCCTGAAACTGCTACACTCCTTGGACTCAGTCCACGCACCCGCAGTAAGCCGCAAGCCGGTATGAGCAAGGAATCCGGCCTGGTGGGATCCCTATTCATCGGGAAGCAACCCACTCAACCTATACTGGCAATTACACATGGCCGCTCCCTGGCGCGCGGCCCCCAGCGGAGAATCATCTATGCAGGAAACGGTTATCCCCACCGCAGCCCCAAACCCGGCCCCTGTCAGCGAAGCCATTATTCGTGCCGAGAAGATTGAAAAATACTATGCGCAACCGAGCCAGAACCGCATTCAGGTCATTTCGGCTACCGATCTGAAGATTGTGCCGGGAGAAATCCTGGCCCTGCTTGGGCCTTCGGGCTCAGGCAAGTCCACCATGCTGCGCATGTTGTCAGGGCTCTCGACGCCCACCGCCGGCCAGGTTTATTGGCACGAGAAGCCTATTGCCGATGCGGAGATCAATGTTTCCATCGTCTTCCAGAGCTTTGCGCTGTTTCCCTGGCTGACGGTGCTGGAAAACGTGGAAGCGCCGCTGCAGGCCCGCGGCGTGAGCCCGGACGAGCGCCGCGAACGCAGCATGAAGATGCTGGACACGGTGGGACTGGACGGTTTTGAAGCGGCCTATCCGAAGGAATTGTCGGGAGGCATGAAGCAGAGAGTGGGTTTTGCCCGCGCCCTGGTGGTTGAGCCGGAAGTGCTCTTTATGGACGAGCCGTTCAGCGCCCTGGACGTGCTGACGGCGGAAAACCTGCGCAGCGAACTGCTGGAGTTGTGGGCCAACAAAACCATGCCGACCAAGGCCGTTTTCCTGGTCACGCACAACATTGAAGAGGCCGTGCTGCTGGCCGACCGCATTATCGTGCTGGGACGCAATCCAGGCCACATCCGCACCGATTTCCGGGTGCAACTGGCACAGCCGCGGGACCGCAAATCCGAGCCCTTTACGCAACTGGTGGACTACATCTACAAGGTGCTGACCAAGCCCGATGTGGCGCCCGCGGAGGCTCCTGACCCGCAAGCCGGACCCCGGATACGCGATCAGCGCCAGATGCACTACCAGATGCTGCCCCATGCGCGGCCAGGCGGGATGGCGGGCCTGCTGGAACTGCTGCTGGACAAGGGCGGCCGGGACGACATCTATCGCCTGGCCGAGGACCTGGCCTTCGAGATCGACGACCTGCTGCCCATTGTGGACGCCGCGCAACTGCTTGGCTTTCTCAACATTGAAGAGGGCGATGCGGCCATTACCGAGAGCGGCACAGAGTTTGCCAACTCGGAGATTTTGCGGCAGAAGGAACTGTTCCGCGATGCCGCGGTGGAGCATGTGCTGCTGCTGCGCCAGATTCGCCGCGCCCTGGAATCGAAGAGCGACCACACGGTGCCGGAAGACTTCTTTCTGGACATGCTGGACGAGCAGTTCAGCGAGGAGGAATGCCTGCGCCAGATGGAGACCGCCGTTGCCTGGGGCCGCTACGCCGAGCTGTTCGACTTTGACGCCGGCAGGAGACGCTTTGTATTGCCCGATATGCAGGACGAGGACGCTGCCGCGAGCGAGGACGCCAAGTGAATCTACAACATCCTCTTGCGCGATCTCCGGTTACTGGCCGCACCCGGCCGTTCATCATCGATCTGGCCGTGGCGGCCTGCGCGCTGGCAATTTTCTTTGCAATCATCCGCACCGGCGTCTACTGGATGGGCAGGCCGGTCACGGTTGTACCCATTTCAAACGCCATCGGCGCTTTGCCGGTGTATGCCTTTTACTCGATTGTGCGGATGAGCATTGCGTACCTGCTAAGCCTGATCTTCGCCATTACCTACGGCTATGTTGCGGCCTACAACCCGCGCGTGGAGCCGTGGATGGTGGCGGTGCTGGATATTCTGCAATCGATCCCCGTGCTCAGCTTTCTGCCTCCCGTCGTACTGGCCATGGTGGCGCTGGTTCCCGGCCATCAGATGGGCATTGAGATGGGCGTCATTCTGCTCATCTTCACGGGGCAGGTCTGGAATCTGGCTTTCAGCTTCTACTCTTCGCTGAAGAGCATCCCCAAGGAGATGGTTGAAGCCTCGCGGGTCTACCGCTACTCCGCCTGGCAGCGCTTCTGGCAACTGGAAATGCCCTATGCCACGATTGGCCTGATCTGGAACTCGATCGTGTCTGTCGCCGGTGGATGGTTCGCCCTTATCGCCTGCGAGATGTTCACCATGGGCGACCGCAACTTCCAGTTGCCCGGACTGGGCAGCTACCTCCAGACCGCGACCGCATCGGGCGACATCCGCGCCCTGCTCAGCGGCATTGCAGCGGTGATCCTGATCGTGGTGGCCACCGATCAGTTGATATGGCGGCCACTGATCGCCTGGAGCGACAAATTCAAATTCGAGCAGGTGGAGTCGGCGGATCGCATTGCTTCTCCCATCCTTGAACTGCTCCGGCGCTCTACCCTGAGCGCCATTCCAGGCCGCATCTTCGCGCACGTTGAAGAGCCTATCTACCGCCGGATGGCGCGCACGAAAGAATGCCAAGTTGTCCATCCGCTGGACGAAGGCGAGATCCGCGGCAAGAGTTCCGCCGGGCTTTGGGTGCTGGCTGTGGCTGCCTCAGGCGCCGTATGCTGGGGCGCCGCACAGGCCATCTTCATGCTCAAGACCGTAACCTGGCCCGATCTGCGCCTGCTGCTGGAAGGCGCGGCGGCCACATTTCTGCGCGTGAACGTCTCCCTGCTCATCTCCGCGGCATGGACCGTTCCCGTGGGCGTCGCTATCGGCTTCAATCCCAAACTGGCCCGCATCGTGCAGCCGCTGGCACAGATTCTGGCTTCAGTGCCGGCGACGGCTTTCTTTCCGATACTGCTGATCGGTCTGATCCAGATCGGCGGCGGGTTGGGCATCGGCTCCATTGCCCTGATGCTGCTGGGAACGCAGTGGTACATCCTGTTCAACGTGATTGCCGGAGCCATCTCCATCCCTTCGGACCTGCGCGAGGTTGCCTCGCTCTACCGCTTCACCCGCTGGCAACGATGGACGAAACTCATTCTCCCCGGCATCTTTCCCTACCTCATCACCGGAATGGTCACCGCCAGCGGGGGCGCCTGGAACGCGTCGGTTTTCGCGGAATACTTCCACATGCCGGGCCGCACGCTGGAAACCATCGGCCTTGGCGCGCAGATCGACGCGGCAACCGCGAGCGGCCGCTTTCCCATCCTGCTGCTGGCCACCATCCTGATCTCGCTGATGGTCGTCACCATGAACCGTCTGGTCTGGCGCCGGCTCTACCGGCTGGCCGAGACCCGGTATAAGCTGGAAGGCTAAACTGGTCGGAGAGCAGATTGCCGGGAGGTGGAAATTCATGATTCGAGTCGGGTTGGTGGGTTTCGGTATGGGCGGGCGGGTTTTTCACGGCCCGCTTATTTCGTCCGTAGAAGGGCTGGAACTGGCAGCGGTCCTGGAGCGCAGCACAGACAAGGCAGCCGCGCGCTATCCCGGCATCACGACCTACCGCACTCTGGAAGCCATGCTGGCCGACGACACGCTCGGGCTGTTTGTCGTGACCACCCCCAGTGGAACGCACTTCCCGATCGCCCGGCAGATTCTGGAAGCGGGCCGGAACTTGGTGGTGGACAAGCCCATGTCCGTCACTTCAGGCCAGGAAGCGGAGTTGATCGCACTGGCAGCGGCCCGAGGCGTACTGCTAGTTCCTTTTGTTAACAGACGCTGGGACAGTGACTTCCGAACGATTCAGAAACTATTACATGAAGGAATACTGGGCCGAGTTGTCTATCTTGAGTCCACCTTCGACCGCTGGCGGCCGGCTCCTCCCACGGACCGGCTCTGGAAAGAAAACCCGTCTCTGGGTGGAGGCGTGCTGCTGGACCTGGGAACGCATCTTGCCGACCAGGCACTGACACTCTTTGGAAGGCCCGAAGCTGTGGACGCCGCGGTAAAACGAGAACGCGACGGTGAGGGCGCGAACGATTTCTTCAGCCTCCGCCTGCGCTATGAGGGCCTTACGGTCACACTGGCCTCGAACAGCCTTTCCGCATTGGCGCGGCCCCGCTTCCACCTGCGCGGCACCAAGGGCAACTATTGGAAGTGGGGCCTGGACCCGCAGGAGGCGGCACTAAACAAAATCACGCGCATTGGCGATGGACCCTGGGGGGTGGACCTGCCCGCCAACTGGGGCACATTGAGCACGGATGGGAGCGGAGGCACGCCTGTCAAACCCATTCCAGGAGACTATAGGCTCTACTACGCGGGCATTCGTGACGCGCTCCTGGGCAAAGCACCGGCTCCAGCCACGGCTTTGGATGCCTGGCGCGCGGCGCGGCTGCTGGAGTGGGCCACGGAAAGTTCCACCCAGCGGCGCGAAATTGCCTGCGACTGGAGCGAGGAGCCTGCATGATCGAGTGCCTACCGGCCTGAGGAATTGAGTTCCTCTTACGACGACGCAGTTTCCGGCTGCTTGTCTACCAGCGGTACCCAGAAGCGGAAGCTGGTTCCCTGCCCGGGAACGCTGGAAACCTCGATTGCTCCGCCGTGCGCGTCCAGAATGGCGCGGGCAATAGCCAGGCCCATCCCAGACCCTTTTCGCACAATGGCGCTGCGCTTGCCGCTGTAAAATTTCTCAAAAATGAGCGGCAGGTCCATAGCGTCGATACCGGGGCCGTTGTCTTCAACGGAAAACTCCAGACGGTCAGCAGCCCGGCGGCTACGGAGAGTGACGCGGCAGCCCGGCAGGGTGTGATGAGCCGCATTCTCCAAAAGGTGGCGCAATACCCGGCCCAGCAGATGCGGATCGAACCATGCCGGATCGTCCGGCTCCTCGACGGCGATGGTGACGCGGTGCGCCGCCAGGGCCTTCCGCGACTCCTCCACCGCCTGCTCAAGCAAAGCGCGGGGATGCTGCGGAACCAGGTGAACCTCGACCACGTGGGCATCGATCTCGGCCATTTCGACGGCCTCGCCGATCAGAGTATCCAGCCGCCTGGACTCCTCGTCGAGGATCTTCGCCATATCCAGCCGTCCGGCTTCGTCCAGCCCCTCACTGTCAAGCAGCGTGGTAGCCGCGGCGCGGATGGAGGTAAGCGGGGTGCGCAATTCATGGGTCAGAGAGTCGATCAAGGCCGCGCGCAGCCGCTCTCCCTCGCGCGCTGCCTCCATGCGCGTGGAGCTCTCAATGGCGATGGAGCGCGCCAGCACGATAGCCACCTGAGCACTGACCGCCGTGGCCACTTCCCGGGAAAGCTCCGCGGGCCGCCAGCCCAATGCTCCTACGGGCCGAAGCCCGAGCATCAGGGACATGGCGGTGAAATCTCCGGGGATCGCGAGCATGGAATTGGGACCATGGGCCATGGCGCGCAAACTGTCGCAAATGCTCATCGGCAGCTCGGAGGTCGAAGCATAAAACTGCTCCTGATCGCAGACATACAACACCACCCCATCGAGGGCGAAGATGCGGCCGATCACGCGGGGCAGGTCGCGGATGAGCCCGTCGGCGTCTTCATGCAGCATCATTTCCTGACTCAGCTCATAGAGCCGCTCGACATCGGCCTGCCGCTGTTTCGCTTGGAGGGCCTGGTGGCGAGCCTTCTCCGCTACGCGGCTCACTACCACGCAGCAGGCTGCAAACGCGAGCATATCTACCCATTGCAGGGCGCCGGCCAGGCGAAACGTGTGGTACGGAAGCAGAAAGAAGAAATCGAAGGAAAGCGCGCAAAGGGCCGCAATATAGAGCGAGAGGCGTCTTCCGGCCTGGGTAGCGGACCAGACCACCAGCGCCAAAAACACCATCCCGGCAGTCGTCGAGTTGGCGCCCAGCCACGTAAGAACCAGCGTGGTCAACATGGCCATCAGAGTAGCGAAGAACCAATGAATCATCCCTCGCGAATCGGAGAGTCCATCCATAATCTTCATCACGGGAATCATACCGGGTGAGCCGCATGATGTAATCTTCCGATGAAAGAAGAAAGCTATGCCGGGAAGAATTCTGGTTATCGACGACGAACCTCAGATCACGCGCGTGCTGCGCGCCGCGCTCACCGCACAAGGCTATGACGTACGCACTGCCAACGATCCGGAGGAGGGCCTGCAGGTCTTTCACGACTGGCCACCCGACCTGGTGGTGACCGACCTGATGATGCCGGGCTTGAGCGGCGTTGAGGTGACGCGCGCCATCCGCGCCATTGCTGCCACTCCGGTGCTGGTCCTCTCTGTGCGTGAACATGAGCGGTCGAAAGTGGAGGCGCTGGACGCAGGCGCCGACGACTATGTGACCAAACCGTTCAGCATTCAGGAACTGCTGGCCCGCGTACGCGCCCATCTGCGCCGCGCCCCGGAGCGCACCACGTCAGTGATCGAGGCTGGCGACTTTATGGTGGACGCGAGTGCGCACAGCATCTCCGTTCTCGGCAAGCCTATCCACCTGACGCCCAAGGAATTTGAACTCCTGCTCCACTTGTCGCGCCACGCCGGCAAGGTTCTTACCCACCGCACCCTGCTCACCACCGTGTGGGGAGCGCAATCGGCCCACCAGCCGGAGTATCTGCGCGTCTTTATTGGTCAACTGCGCAAAAAGCTCGAAGCCGAAACAGGCAAGCAGTACATCCAGACCGAGCCCTGGGTGGGTTACCGTTTTATGCCCGAGGGCTGGAGCGGAAACCAGGATTGATCCCCGGCCTGAAGCGCGCTCGCGTTTCAGGCCCTGCAGTAGGCATATCTTCCTCGGCTCCAGGTGTTCTTCCCTGTTCCTGCCGTTCCTTACGATTTATTTAGGAAATCTTTTCGATACTCAAACCAGACGTGAGCCAGAATCAACCTTGTGTTGAGGTTTGGCGCGCGACAAATGCGCCGCTAAGTACTTGAGTTGGGATTTCAACACGAAGCCAAGCCGGGATGACGACGGCTGGAACTGTGAGACCTGCGATGCAAGATGTATCGATGCTGCTATTCACGGTAGTTTTCTTCGCCCTGGCGTTTCTCTACGTCAAGGCCTGCCAGAAGCTGAGGTAACGCACATGCAATTCGACATCATCACTGTGGTTGCGCTGATTCTGTCTATTTTGCTCCTCGGCTACCTGACCCTCACCCTGCTCTTCCCGGAGAAATTCTGACATGACCGCCAACGGCTGGCTGCAGTTTTCTATTTTCTGCCTCATCCTGCTTGCGACGGTTCGTCCGGTGGGCATCTACCTGGCACGCGTGCTGGAAGGGGAACGTACCTGGCTGGACCCGGTGTTGCGTCCCTTTGAGCGGCTTATTTACAAGCTGTGCGGCGTAAACGCTAAACAGGAGATGAACTGGCGCGAGTATGCCTTTGCCATGCTGGGCTTCTCTGCCGTCAGCATGCTGCTCACGTACGGCATCGAGCGTTTGCAGGCGCATCTGCCTTGGAACCCGCAGGGACTAGCCAATGTGGGGCCCGATCTGGCCTGGAACACCGCCGCCAGTTTTACGACCAACACCAACTGGCAGTCGTATGTTCCTGAGGCCACCATGAGCTATCTCACCGAGATGGCCGGCCTTGCGATACACAACTTCTATTCGGCTGCGGTGGGCATTGTTGTAGCGATTGCCCTGATACGCGGCATCAAGAGGACGACCTCAGGCACGATTGGCAATTTCTGGGTCGATATGACCCGCACGTTACTCTACGTGCTTGCTCCGGCATCGATCATCTATGCGCTGCTGCTGGTCGCCCAGGGAGTTCCGCAGAATTTCCATGCCTACACCACGGCTCATACGCTGGAGCAGTCATCGCAGATTCAGACCATCGGGCAAGGTCCTGTAGCTTCGCAGGAAGCCATCAAAATGCTGGGCACCAATGGCGGCGGATTCTTCAACGCCAACAGCGCTCATCCGTTTGAAAACCCCACCCCGCTTTCAAACCTGTTCCAGATTCTCTCCATCTTTATCATCCCGGCGGGGCTTACCTATACGCTGGGACGCATGACCGGTTCGCCGGGCCACGGCTGGGCTGTGCTGGCCGCCATGTTCGTGCTGTTTGCGGCCGGATTCACCACCGTTTACTGGGCCGAGTCGCACCCGCATCTGCTCATTCACGGCGCTGCGCAAACCGGCAGTGCTACAGCTCCAGGCGGCAACATGGAGGGCAAGGAGGTGCGCAACGGCATTACTGAAAGCGCACTCTTCGCCACCATCACCACAGACGCCAGTTGCGGCGCGGTCAACACCATGCACGACTCGCTGACTCCGCTGGGCGGCATGGTGGTACTCACCAACATCATGCTTGGCGAAGTGGTCTTCGGCGGAGTGGGATCCGGGCTATACGGCATCCTGATCATGGTGGTGCTCTCGGTCTTCATCGCCGGCCTCATGGTCGGTCGAACTCCCGAGTATCTGGGCAAAAAGATCGAGTCCTACGACGTGAAGATGTCCATGCTGTACGTTCTCATCTTCCCACTCATCATCCTCTCGCTCACCGCCGCTTTTGTGCTGTCGCCCACGATTGGCCTCTCAAGCCTCGCCAATCAGGGACCGCACGGGCTTACCGAGATTCTCTACGCCTTTACCTCGGGCGCGGGCAACAACGGCTCGGCATTTGCCGGGCTCAACGCGAACACCTGGTGGTACAACGTAGCCCTGGGCTGGGACATGCTGTTCGGGCGGCTTTTCATGATGATTCCGGTACTGGCACTGGCCGGCAACCTGGCTCAGAAAAAGAGCGTACCTCCGTCGCCGGGGACTTTCCCTGTAAACACGGCGCTGTTCACCGTACTGCTGATCGGCGTGATCATCATTCTCGGCGCACTGACCTTCTTCCCGGCGCTGAGCCTGGGACCGATCCTGGAACACCTGGTACTTAAAGCTGGACAGGTTTTCTAACCGCAACCCACACCGCATCAGGAAAAAAGGCGAAACGGACTGTCATGGCTGAAAAGAAAAGTCTTTGGAATACGGAAATCATGGCTCAGGCGCTGCTGGACTCGGTGCGCAAGCTCGATCCCCGCGGCATGGTCAAAAACCCCGTGATGTTTGTGGTCGAGGTGGGCAGTGTTCTCACCACGGCGTTGCTGATTGACGACATCGTGCATCACCGCCCCGGCTTAAGCTTCAACCTGCAGATCACCCTATGGCTCTGGTTCACGGTGCTGTTCGCCAACTTTGCCGAGGCCATGGCCGAGGGCCGCGGCAAGGCCCAGGCCGACACCCTGCGCAAGGCCAAGGGCGAGACCGTTGCCAAGCGCTACACAGCCGACGGCAGCTTTGAAGACGTTGCCAGCGCACTGCTCCGGGCAGGAGACGTGATCTACGTCGAGGCAAACCACTATATCGCCGGCGATGGCGAGGTCATCGAAGGCGTCGCCTCAGTGGACGAATCGGCCATCACCGGCGAGTCCGCCCCCGTCATCCGCGAGGCCGGCGGCGACCGCTCAGCCGTTACCGGCGGGACGAAAGTCTTATCGGACTGGATCAAAGTACGCATCACATCCAACCCCGGCGAGACCTTCCTGGACCGCATGATTGCGCTGGTCGAGGGCGCCACCCGCCAGAAAACCCCGAACGAGATTGCGCTCAGCATTCTGCTCTCCGGGCTCACGATCGTGTTTCTGCTCGCCGTGGTCACATTGCAACCCTTTGCGATGTATTCCAAGGCTCCCCAGACTGTGTTTGTGCTGGTTTCACTGCTGGTCTGCCTGATTCCCACGACTATCGGAGGACTGCTCTCGGCAATTGGCATCGCCGGCATGGACCGCCTGGTGCAATATAACGTCCTGGCCATGAGCGGGCGCGCCGTGGAAGCAGCCGGGGACGTGAACACGCTGCTTCTCGACAAGACCGGCACCATCACGCTGGGCAACCGCCAGGCCACTGAGTTCTTCACAGCCCCGGACGTAAGCGAGGAGCGAATGGCCAACGCCGCGCAGCTTGCGTCTCTCTCAGATGAAACGCCGGAGGGCCGCTCCATCGTGGTACTGGCCAAGGAAAAGTACAACCTCCGCGGCCGCGACCTGGTCGGTATTCACGCCGAGTTCGTACCCTTCACCGCGCAGACCCGCATGAGCGGCGTCAATCTGCCCGGCACACGCATTCGCAAAGGCTCGGTCGACGCCATCTCCCGCTTTCTCGAAGAGCAAGGCAGTTCCCTGCCGCAGAAGGTGCGGGACTCTGTGGAGGAAATTGCCCGTGCCGGGGGTACTCCGCTGGTGGTGGCCGAGAACGCAGCGGCTCTGGGCGTGATCTACCTGAAGGACATAGTCAAGGGCGGGCTCAAGGAGCGGCTGGCCCGCCTGAGGGCCATGGGTATCCGCACCATCATGATTACCGGCGACAACCCGCTGACCGCGGCGGTCATTGCCCGCGAGGCAGGCGTGGACGACTTCCTGGCCGAAGCCAAGCCCAAGGACAAGATGGACCTGATCAAGCGCGAGCAGGCCAAGGGTAAGCTGGTCGCCATGACCGGGGACGGCACCAACGACGCACCCGCGTTGGCCCAGGCCGATGTGGGCGTGGCCATGAACTCCGGCACGCAGGCGGCGAAGGAAGCCGGCAACATGGTGGATCTGGACTCCAACCCCACCAAGCTCATTGAGATTGTGGAGATCGGCAAGCAGCTCCTGATGACGCGTGGCGCGCTGACCACCTTCTCGATCGCCAACGACGTGGCCAAGTACTTCGCCATTATTCCCGCCATGTTTGCAGGCGTGTTCCCGGTGCTGGGCGCGCTGAACATCATGTATCTGCATTCGCCGCAGTCGGCCATTCTGTCAGCGGTGATCTTCAACGCGTTGATCATCGTTGCGCTTATTCCGCTGGCTCTCAAGGGCGTGAAATACGAACCGAAAGCCGCTGACATTCTGTTGCGCAACAACCTGCTCATCTACGGTCTGGGCGGCATCATTGTGCCCTTCTTCGGCATCAAGGCCATCGACCTGTTTCTGGTAGCTGTGCACCTGGCTTGAAAATGGGAACCCGGGCCACCCCATAAGGAGATTCGATCATGCATTCCGTCTGGAAGACCTCAATCCGCTTTACCCTTCTTACCACGGTCCTGTTGGGCCTGGGCTACCCATTGCTGGTCACCGGCATTGCCGGCGTGGCTTTTCCCCACAAAGCAGCCGGGAGCCTAATCACCAAGAACGGGCAGATTATCGGGTCCGAGCTGCTGGGGCAGGGCTTTAGTTCGGATCGCTATTTTCACCCCCGGCCATCGGCTGCGGGCAATGGGTACGACGCTTCGGCTTCCGGCGGGTCGAACCTGGCGCAGTCCAGCAAGGCACTCGTGGACCGCATCCAGGGGTCTATCGACAAGCTGGCACTGGAGAATCCAGGGCATCCCGTCCCGATCGACCTGGTGACGACTTCTGCCTCGGGTCTGGATCCGGACATTACGCCCGACGCGGCAACCTTCCAGGCGCCGCGCGTGGCCAAGGCGCGCGGTATCGGCGAAGACCGCGTGCGCGCGCTCATCGAGAAGCACATCACGCCGCGCCAGCTCGGGTTTCTGGGCGAACCGCGCGTGAACGTGCTGGAACTGAACCTGGATCTGGACAGCCTGGGTAAATAAGGAGAGATTGCGAGAAGATCAGCGGCTTCCCCGCCGGCAACCGACACGGAACTCGAGCGCCAAAGAGCTGGGCAAAGGACAAACTTCCTTTGCCCAGTTTTTGGCTGTATTGGCGAGTTTTTGGGGAACGCAGGGCGCGCCGGTTAAGCGGGGGAATGAAGGTTTTTTAAGGAACAGTCAGGGGGAAAGAGCAGGCCGAATTTGGGGGGTACCCCCCTCCCCCTATGTATTTAGTTAAAGTATTCATTCTTAACGAGATAAGAAGGGTCCATCGCCGTAAGAATTCGATTCTAAAGGAGTTATTCGTAAAAATTCGATAACAAAGGACTTACGGGCGTTTTTTGACGTTTTCCGAGGTCCAAGTATCGTAATTTGGGATTTTAAAATGGTGCACCGGGTTGAAAACTCCTATCGGAGCCGTTCTGTTCGGGGCCCGGCGGCCCACTCATCGCGATAATGCCGCGATGAATGGGACACAGTTCGCCTTTTGAGATGGACCGGTGAGTGGGCCAACTGCCCCTGGGTTCAAAAAGACACCATGGAACGATTGTGCGCCTGGGTGGGGTAATTATCTGCAAACATCTGCGGTGGGGCAGACACGCTGCGCGTTTTTGGTTCGTGGTCACTCCCCGGCGCCCAA
>JARLGF010000121.1 GCA_031296165.1 Occallatibacter sp.
ACGATGCAAATTGTTCCAGAGTTTCAACTTCCGCTCGGCCCATGTTGATCCATTCCCCCTGTGGATCAACTTCTCCTACGAGATCGCCATGCGGAAGTCCATATGCTGGTTCACTCGGGTTTCAAATGCGATTGCCCTGGCCTGGAAGAGAGTGACTTTGACTGGGTCTTCGGAAGGATGCTACAATAACTGGAGCATGATCTGCTTCATCCCCAGTACGCAATGTTGTCGATTCACATGCGTATGTGTGTGTGCGGGGAAATGCCCCCCTCTCTTTTAAATTCTGCTTCACCATACCGCGCATACCAAGCCACTTGAACCAATAAGTGGCTTTTCTGTTTTTATACCCTGTCCACAGGAAGTCGATTTTGAGTGCGCAACGAACACAAACTACGCATCGCACCGCCGAGGTGTTCTCTGTGTCCTTCGGCCGGATGTTCAGCTATGTGAGCGGCATTCCGCTGCCGGTAAAGGTGCTTGGTTTCCTGGCGGCGGGGTTGGCGGTCGGACTGTTGTTCCCCACCCATCCACTTGTAAAAGCCGTGTATGTTAGCGGGACTTACTTTCCCCGGCTGGTGGTAACTCTGGCGGCGGTGCTGGTATTTCATCTTCTTGCCGCGGCCATGGCCAAACTCCTTCTCTATCATAAGGAACGCGCGCGGCGGCTATTCATCCAGGTAGTGCTGATTTATCTCGTGATGGGCGCCGTATCCCTGATCTACGCATTTGTTTGGATTGCAATCCTGTCGCACCTTCCCTTTGCACTTCCCGGCGAAGCGCGGCCTGCACCACTGGACTGGGCCCGGCAAATTAGCAGCACGCTTGCACTGATGCTCTCGCAACAACCCATGCTTCAGGCGCTTGTTGGAGGTCTCTTTCTGGGCTGGCTGACAGCGAGAGTTTCACCGTTGCATGGAGCCGCGCACGCGATCATCGTGGCTGGCGACCTCATTCTCTCGGCGTTTCGCAAATTTCTCTGGTACTACCCGATCATGATTGGTTGCCTGGCTATCGGGATTCCGCTGAAGTTCGGACATCGCGGTCTGGCGCTCTATGGCAGGTGCGTGCTATGGGACATGATTGTGATTGTTATCTGGTGCGCGGCAATGGCTCTGTTATGCAAGGGTGCAACGCGGCGCACATGGAAGCAGATTATTTCGTACTACGGTTCTGTGTGGCCAACCGGCTTTGGTACGGGCGGCTCCTACGATACGCTTGCTGTCAACCTGATTTCAGCAGAGAAGGACCTGGGGCTGAGCCCGGAGATTGCCGAAGTATCGATCGTGTTTGGAACCGTGCTGAACAAGAATTGCGCAACCATGTCTGTACTGATTGTGACGGTCACAGCCGCGCAGTTACTGTCGATTCCGATTTCACTGGCGCAGATTGCACTGGTTGTGCCGCCGGTACTTGTACTTGGCCTGGAGACGCCGGGCATTCCGGGCGGCGCAGGTTATTTCATGTCGCCAGTGCTCGCGAGTCTTCTGCATGTTCCGAATCCTGTTGCATGGGTTACGACGTTCATCGCCGTGTATAGCGGGCTTATTCCGATGTTCAGCACGGCGGGCAACACGACCGACGACGGGGTCGCCGGCGCTTTGCTGGAGGACTGCTTTCATGGGATGAAGACGAACGGGCCAGAGTTGGCCGAGATTGGCAAAGCCTCAGTTCAAGGAGAGATTTCATGAGAAAGGGAATCGGCTATGCATTGCTGGTTGCGGGGGTAATCGCGCTGATCGTGCCACAAGCAAACCTGGGACTCCAGGAACTTCGCTGGATTTCGCGGTTTACATTTCCGGGAGAAGTGATGGCGGGAATCGGGATTTTGGGGGTTGCTTACTATCTGCTAGGGAATCGTGCGTCGAGGAGTGGGGGCCTGCAGAGCGAGCGGTAGAAGATTTTGATTTGAGTGGCAGGGGATTTTTCTAAAGCAACTGGAGAACTGCTCTATCCCATCGAATGCTGAGACCGTGAGCCATTTCAGGGTACGCTACAATCAATTATAATCGATAGTTGCCATGCGAAGACATAGTTTCGCTTCGTCAGGGTTTTCGTCCAATAAACAGGATAGAACTGGGCAGGATGCGGTGTTGAGGCATGTGAGCCAAGAGGGTTTCAGTATGGGGCTATTCAGAATCCACGCCAGCCTTAAAGATGCGTCTGCCTGGCTATCGAATTTTGCGACTGAGAATTTGCCAGATCGGAAAGGTAAGTAGCGTGTTCACGGATGTCCAGAGCACATTGAGCCGCGATGAAAACAAGCCTGGATCGAGGCTCGGATGACGGGACGCAATCTGCTTTTGGTGCAGGGTGGGGGGCCCACGCAAGTATTAAATGCCACGCTGGTTGCGATTGTGGAGGAGGCTCGGGCACGGGGCGGATTTGGGCGAATATTTGGCGCAAGATCGGGAGTGAGCGGCCTTGCGAATGGGCAGGTGGTGGACCTGGACAGCTTGTCGCCTGCCGAGTTGGAGCTGCTCCGTGTTACTCCAGGCGCCGCTCTTGGTTCCTCGCGCGCGAAACCAACGCAAGAAGATCTGTCGAGATTCCTGGCATGTTTACGGCGTCTTGAGGTGTGCGACATTCTCTTCGCGGGCGGAAACGGCACGATGCGCGGGGCGGAGGTCATTGGCAACTACTGTCACGAGAGCGGCTACGAGGTGCAAGTGCTCGGGGTTCCGAAGACGGTGGATAACGACATTGCCGTGACGGATCGCTGCCCGGGTTATGCAAGTGCGGCGCGCTATGTTGCGCAGTCCACGCGGGATTTGGGAATGGATGTTTGTTCGCTTCCGCAGCCGGTTTCGATTCTTGAGACGATGGGCAGAAGTGTTGGATGGCTCGCCGCGGCATCGGCCGCCGGAAAGCGCGATGAGCGGGACGCGCCGCATATGGTGTATTTGCCGGAATGTCCTTTTGAGGTGGACGAATTTCTTTCAGATCTGGAACGCGTTGTTGCCGCGCAGGGTTGGGCGGTCGTCGTGGTGGCGGAGGGAATTCGCGACGGGAACGGCCGGTTCATTTATCAGGTGGAAGATCCAGCGCAGTCCGATGCATTGAAGCGTCCGCTCACCGGCGGCGTGGCGCAATTTCTGGCGGAGACAGTGGCGCGACGCTTGAAGATGCGCTGCCGGAGCGAAAAGCCGGGACTGCTTGGCCGCGCGTCGATGCTGCATGTTTCTTCCCAAGACATGGCCGATGCCAAGCTGGTAGGACAGGGGGCGGTGCGCGGTCTGCTGGCCGGTGAAACACAGAAGATGGTCTCGCTGGTTCCGCAGGATGCGGCAAGTGAAACCGGCTATGAGTTTGTGCCGCTGAACTGGGTTGCCGAAGTCGAAAGGCCCATTCCCGCCGAGTGGATCAGCGCGGGCGCGATTCCTGTCAAGGAGCGCTTTTTTCGCTATCTGGAGCCGCTGATGGGCGATCTGCTGCCGTATGGCGCGATCGGAATGGATTGTTTGTGGAAAGGATAACGATGCAGGAATCCGTAGTTCGCGTTGCCAACAGGATTGGCGTGCTGATTCTGGGGCGCAAGCGCCCGGGCTTTGACCAGGAGTGGAATCAGACGATTTGCCGCCGGAGTCTTGCCACGCTGAAGGAGCTTGGCTATGCAACAGTTGGCGGCGATGTGCCCGTGGTGGATGACGCAACGATCGGTGCAGCAATCGCGAGGTTGAAAGAGACCGGATGCGAGGCGTTGGTGATGCTTCAACCTTCCATGGGCGCCGGGCAGCTTGTGCTGACGGTGGCGCAGCAATGGGCCGATCCTCTGGTGTTGTGGGCAACTCCCGAGCGGCCGGAAGACGGGAAAGTGAGTTCCTGCTCCCTGGTGGGACAGCATCTATGGGGTGCCTCACTGCGGCAGGCGGGCAAGCCCTTCGAACTTGTCTACGGCGATCCGGATGACGGTGCATTGCGCACCGATCTTGTACGAGCTATTTCTCTTGCACGAACGGGTCAAGGCCTGCGCCAGGCCAAAATAGGTGTGGTTGGGACGCACGTCCCGGGATTTATCGACATGGCGGTCGATCCGTTTCTGCTGAGCCGGACGATGGGTATCCAGCTACATCCGTTGAGCCTTCCGCAATTCATCGACCGCGTACACGATGTATCTGAAGATGCGGTGAGACAAGACGTGCAGCGTGTTCTAGACCTGAATCTGCCGATGGATGGCGTGACGGCGGAAGCGCTGCCGATGAATTCCCGCTGTTATCTGGCGATGCTGGAACTGATCGAAGAGGAACGCCTGAACGCGCTGGCGCTGCAGTGCTGGCCCGAACTACCGAACGCGCTGGGGCAATGGCCTTATTTGGCGGTTTCGCGGTTGAGCACTGAGGGCCGTTCCATCGCGGTTGAAGGCGATGTGGATGGATGTGCCGGCAGTCTGATGAGCTCTCTGCTTGGGCTGGGCCCGGGATTCCTTACCGATTGGCTGGAACACGACCGGAATACAATCTTCTTCTGGCATCCTGGAATGGCTCCAATGAATATGTGTGATCCGATTGGCAGCGACAACGGTCCCACGCTCGCCAACCACTTCAATATTGTTAAGCCGTTGGTAGTCAATGCGCGGATTCGCGTTCACGAGCCAGTGACGATTATGCGGCTCTGGCGGTGCGACAACCGTTATCATATGACTGCGTTTGAAGGGATCACCGTGGAGCCGCGGCGCAAACTAACCGGTAACAGCATGTTGGTGGAGCTTGCGGAATCCGATATTGCGAGAGGCGGCGACGTACTGGAGCGCTTCGACCGGCTGCTGCACGCCGGGATGCCTCACCACATGCTTGTTACGCTTGGGAAGCACGCTGAAACGTATCGCCGGCTTGCTCGAGTTCTGGGCTTGGAATGGGAAATATGATGCGGGGAACTCGCGGTCTTTCTTGAAATCAATTTTTTCAAATCAATCTTGCAGCCTTGAAGAGGATAGGAATTCGACACGCTTATGAACACTGTTGCTCAGAAAGTGATCCGCAAAAAGAAAAAAGTTGTGCCAGACAAGATGGCGCGTTACAGAGTCCGGGACGAAATTCAGCGCCGCATTCTTGCCGGTGAAAGCAAGACCGGCCAGCACCTAAGCCAACAGAATCTGGCCCGGGAACTTGGCGTTGCCCAGGGAACAGTCCGCGAGTCTCTGTTTGAACTGCAATGGCTTGGCCTGGTTGATTCGATTGACCGCCTGGGCGTATTCGTTGGCGATCTGGGAGCTTCCCGCATTGTACAGGCGTATCAGATTCGCGAGGTTCTTGAAGGCCTGGCAGCGCGCTTGTGCTGCGCGCAGGCAGGACACGCCGACATTGCCGCGCTGCGCGCCATGGCGGAGGAAATCTATAGCAATGCGAAGAAAAAGAAGGATAAGGAGCAAGGCAGCCTGGACCGTAGATTTCATTTCCGCATAACGGAGCTGTCGCGGAATCCGATTCTGATACGGCTGGCGGAGACCTACCGCGTGCTGGGCATGCTTGTGCGTGCTTCGCGAGATCCCGAAGTCACGCACCAGGAGCATCTGGATATTCTGCAGGCAATCGAGGAAAATCGCGGCGACGACGCAGAACGTCTGGCGCGTCACCACGTGGCTGAGGCAGCACACATGATCGAAGCTCTGGCGCAGCAAGGAAACTTTGTGCCGAAATGGGTGAAATGAGGTAAAGCGAACGGTATGAGTCAATCTGACGAGAAACCGTACAAGGTAAATCCCGGTGGTCAGTGGGTTACCACGGATGAAAAGATTGCGGTGGTGAATCCCGCGACCGGGGAGACGTTTGCATGTGTCTCCGCAGTGAGTCGCGAACATGTCCGTACGGCTTTCGGTCATGCGCACGCGTCTTTCGCATCATGGCGATCGACAATGGCCAAGGAGCGTGGCGTTCTTTTGCATCGGGTTGCGGACGAGGTGCACCGCCGGCAGGACGAACTAGCCCGGATCATCACGCTGGAAAATGGCAAGCCGCTCGCGCAAAGCCGCGGCGAGGTTGCGATGACCGAAGATCATCTGCGCTGGTTTGCCGAGCAGGGCCGCCGCGCCTATGGGCAAACGATTCCACACCAGGTGCTGGGTCGCCGCAACCTGACGGTTAAAACGCCGGTCGGAGTGGTGGGCGCGATTTCCCCGTGGAATTTCCCGCTGGTGTTGGCTGTTCGCAAAGCGGCGCCGGCGCTGGCAGCAGGCTGCACGGTGGTGCTCAAGCCGTCTTCGCAAACGCCGCTCTCCGCGATTGCATTGGCGGAATGCATGAAAGCGGCGGGAATTCCCAGCGGTGTTTTTCAACTTGTAATTGGCAACGCGCGGATGATTGCCGGTGAGTTCCTGGCCAATCCGCTGTGCAGGAAAATCACATTCACCGGCTCTACCGAGGTTGGCAGGGAACTAATACGCGGCGCGGCGGAGTCGATCAAGCCGCTGTCGTTGGAGCTTGGCGGCTTGGCGGCTCTGCTCGTTTTTGAGGACTGCGATCTCGACGTTGCTGTGCGCGAGACGCTGATTGCGAAATTCCGGAACACCGGGCAATCGTGCATTGCGGCCAATCGCATCTACGTGCAGCGCTCGATTCACGATGCCTTCCTTGAGCGCCTGATTGCAGGTGTTAAAAAGCTGAAGACAGGGCCGGGACTCGAAGCGAATATCGACATGGGACCGCTGATTAACCGCCAAGCGCTGGAAGCGTCGCTGAGACAGATCGAAGATGCCACAGCGCGCGGCGGACGCATTGTTTGCGGCGGCAAGAGGCTGGCCGGAACGAGCGGATTCTTTTTGGAACCCACGGTCATCGACGGAGTTGATAACTCGGCGTTGTGCATGCGCGAGGAGACGTTTGCACCCATCGCTCCAATCGCCACGTTCGACACGGAAGAGCAGGCCATTCAGCAAGCGAACGGCAGCGAATATGGGCTGAGCGCCTATGCGATGACGAATAACCTGGCGCGGTTTTTCCGCCTCGCCGAGCAGATTGAGGCCGGCACACTGGGCATCAACGATGGCGCTCCCACCACAAGCCAAAGCCCCTTCGGAGGCGTGAAGCAAAGCGGCTGGGGACGGGAACTGGGCAGCGAAGGTCTGGAAGCATTTCTGGAGACAAAGCACGTTTCGATCGGCATTTGAATGTTTTGAAAAAGAGAGGGAGCAAAGAGCATGATTCATTTTCTCGTTCATGATTCGGCGGACACGGTTGGAGTAGCCGTGGTGGATATTGCTGCTGGAACCGAATGCGTGGGCCGCGATCTTTCAACGAACCAGAGCTTGACCGCAAAGACTGTTGAAGATATTCCACTGGGGCACAAGCTGGCGTTGAGGGACTTTTCCGAGGGAGATACCGCCATCAAGTATGGATGCGAGATCGGGAAGGTGGTCAAACCAATTCGGACCGGGCAGCTCGTGCATGTACACAACCTGAAGACCAAGAGGTGGGCATAACCATGATCGATCGAAAAATTTTGGCGTATCGCCGGGAGAACGGGCGCGTTGGCGTTCGCAACTATGTCTTGATTCTGCCCGTGGAC
Source organism: Occallatibacter sp. (assembly GCA_031296165.1). Classification (GTDB taxonomy): domain Bacteria; phylum Acidobacteriota; class Terriglobia; order Terriglobales; family Acidobacteriaceae; genus Telmatobacter. The sequence goes on from JARLGF010000121.1 coordinate 7,498, forward strand.
GATATTTCGAATGCCGCGTGCGAAGCCGTCGCCAACAACATCAAGGGCACAATTGTCATTCCCCATGCTTACGGGCGGTTGCAGTTTGGCGAAGACCTCGAACTGTTTTTCCGCACCATGATTGGCACGGGCAGCAATCCCAACGTAGCTGCGGTAGTTGTTATCGGAATCGAACCGGGATGGACCGATCGAATCGTCCAGGGAATTGCAAAGACGGGCAAGCCGGTTGCCGGATTTTCCATTGAAGGAAAAGGCGATATCCGGACCATTGCGGAAGCATCTGTGAAAGCAAAGGAATATGTACAGTGGGCAACGGAGCTGCAGCGGACCGAGTGCAAGTTCAGTGAACTCTATATCAGCGTGAAGTGCGGCGAGTCCGATACGACTACCGGCCTTTCAAGCTGCCCGGCAGTAGGCAACGTGGTCGATAAACATTGCGCCATCGGCGGCACGGCATCTTTTGGCGAGACGACGGAGCTTACGGGAGCCGAGCACATTGTGGCCGCAAAGGCTGCCAACGACGAAGTGCGAGCGCAGTTTATGGCGGCTTTTGAGGATTATACGAAGCTGGTTCTCAGCCAGAAAAAGGATGACCTCTCCGAATCTCAGCCAACCAAAGGCAACATCGCCGGCGGCCTCAGCACCATTGAGGAGAAGGCGTTGGGCAACGTGGAGAAGCTGGGCAAGCATACGAAGTTTGTTGGATGTCTGAAGCCGGCGGAAGTTCCGGCCGGACCGGGGTTGTGGTACATGGATACCTCGAGCGCCGCAGCGGAGGCAGTGCCCCTATGGGCTGCATCCGGCGCAGTCGTACATCTGTTTCCCACCGGTCAGGGCAATCCCATCGGCAATCCCATTGAGCCGGTGATCAAGATTTCCGGCAATCCCAAGACAGTCAAGGCAATGAGCGATCACATCGACCTCGACGTTTCGCCGATTTTGCAGGGAGAGATGACGCTGGACGAAGCGGGGGACGCACTGATTGAAATGATTGTGCGCACTGCCAACGGTCGGCTGACCGCGGCAGAAGCGCTGGGTCACATCGAGTTCGCAATGACCAAGCTGTATCGCAGCGCGTAATCGTTCTGTCGAATTGTTTTTCTTCTGCAGCCGATTCGATCGCGGATCGGCTGCACGGAAATGTTCTGGTCCGAGGCCAGGCCGGCAAGCGATGCGGAATGGTTTCTTGACTGAGGAGAGTATGCCCCGGTATTCAAAAGATCAATTACAAAGCCTGGTTTCCGACCTGGCTCATGCGATCGGCGTTCCCGCCGAAGACGCGGCCCTGCTAGCCGATGCGCTCGTCGATGCCGACCTGCACGGCAAATCGACTCACGGCGTTTCCAGACTGGATATCTATCTTCGCCGCATCGAGGCAGGGCTCATCGATCCCCAAGCCGCGCTGACCGTCAGCAGGCAGACGGGAAGTGTGCTGACTCTGGATGCGGGGAACGGGCTCGGCCAGGTGCAGGCCAGAAAGGCCCTGGATCTGCTTATTCCGCGCGCCGGGGAGAACGGCGTTGCAGCGGCGACAATCTGTAATTCGCAGCACTTTGGAGCGCTCTCCTGGTACTGCAATTACGCAGCAAGCAAGCGGATGGTTCTGCTGGCGATGACCAACTGTGAGCCGGCCATGTCTCCGGAAGGCGGATACGAAGCGTTCTTTGGCACGAATCCGATCGCGGCTTCGTTTCCTACCGGGAAAGGGTTTCCGATCAAGATCGATCTGTCCACATCGACGGTGGCGCGCGGCAATATCATCGCGGCGGAGAAACGAAAAGAGCCTATTCCGCCGGGATGGGCGCTGAATCGAAGCGGCGAGCCCACAACAGACGCTTCCGAAGCTCTGCTGGGAACGGTGCTGACCATGGCAGGACACAAAGGATACGCGCTTGCGCTGATGGTGGAGCTATTCAGCGGTGTGCTATCTGGCTCTGCCATTGGCCCGGAGGTCGGTTCGATGTACAAGAACCTGGACCGCAAACAGGACGTGGGTCATTTCTTTTGCCTGTTCAACGTGGAAGCGTTCCTCGATTACGCAGAATATCTGCAACGCGTGGACGAGACCATCGACCGCATCAAGTCTTCAAGGAAACGTCCTGGCGTAGAAGAGATTCTGGTTCCGGGAGAGCGCTCGGCACGCATCGCCACGTTGAATGCCGCTGAGGGTATTCCTGTTTCAAAAGAGACTTTCGCGGAACTGGAGAAATGGTGTGCGCATCTGAAAGTTCCGTTCAACTGCAATGAGGCGGTTTGCTGATCCATGCCAGACATACTGATTCCCGAAAAGATGCAGGGCGCTGCCGTGGACGCGCTCTGCTCGCGCTTCGATGTGGTTTACGAGCCTGAACTGTGGAAGGAACCTGGCCAGCTCCGGGAGAAGATCAAAGATTTCCGCGCTCTGATCGTACGCAACCAAACGGCGGTGGATGCCACTTTGATCTCCGCGGCGCAGCAGTTGCTGGTGATCGGGCGAGCCGGTGTGGGACTCGATAACGTCGATGTGAAGCACGCAGAGCATGCGGGCATGGTGGTGACGTTCACGCCCGACCAGAATGCAATCAGCGTGGCAGAACTGGCGATTGGCATGATGCTGTCACTGGCGCGGATGATTCCAGCCGCAGACCAGGATACGAAGAACGGGAACTGGAACCGGCACAGGTTCATGGGCATGGAGCTTTATGGAAAGACCCTGGGCATTGTCGGTGCGGGAAAGATTGGCTATCTGACCGCGCGGCGCGCGCAGGCCTTTGGAATGCGAATTATTGCGTACGATCCTTTCCTGAGTCCCGATAACATTCTGCTTAGCGACTTACCGGCCGAACTTGTAGAACTGGACGACCTGCTGGCACGCGCGGATATCGTGTCCTGTCATCTTCCTTCAACAAAGCAAACGCAGGGGCTGCTGAACGAAACCAGTTTCCGCAAGATGAAGGGAGGGGCGTTCTTTATCAATACTTCCCGCGGCAAGGTCGTTTCAGAGGTGGGCCTAGTCAATGTGCTGAAGGCCGGCGTTATTGCCGGAGCGGCACTGGATGTCCGGAACACCGAGCCTCCGCCGGCAGGCGAACTGGAGAGCTTGCCCAACGTAATTCTGACGCCTCACATTGCTGCCTTCACCGTGGAAGCGCAGAACCGCGTGACGACGGCGATTTGTGAGGACGTTGCTCGCGTGCTGGATGGATTGCCAGCGATCAACGCAGTGGGCGCTGCTTTGCCACGGGGGAAGGTTACGCCATAGGCGCCGTCCGCGCCTGCCCGCCTTGCGGCATTTGCACCGAGCAATGGATGGGACTCGAGCATGGGCACAACATCCGGCAAGGATGGCACTGCTTGCAGATGCTAACCTTGCAGACCACGTGCCTGGCTCCAAGGACGCGCGGACTCGAGCACCTTGTTGACGCTTTCGACATTTTGCAAACCGGTGGTGTTTAACCAATCCTCGAGCGCCGCCGGACCATGCTTGGCATAAACCGGGACGCCGTCCTGCCATGCTGCCCTGCCGCACAGGACGCCGTGAAAATCGGCACCGCTTTCGACGGCTAGTTCAAGCGTCTCTACGAAGAGTTGGCTGCTGACGCCTGCCGAGAGGTAGACGATCGGCAGGCCGGTCAGCGCGGCTGCCGCACGAATTGTCTCAATGGCTTCAGCGCGGGTGTGCAGCCTTTGACCCTGGTACGCGCTTGTGCCCTCTACGAACTCCATCTGGACAGGAATTTCAATCTTCAGGACGTCAACGCCGTATCTCTCCTTTGAGAATTCCTCGATTGATTTGAATAGGATCTCCGGCTTTCTGCGGGCATACTCGATGCTTGCACCGCCCTCGCCATGCACGTCGTAGCCGAGGAATTCGAGAAAAAGCGGAATGTCGACAGTCCGGCACTCCGCACCGATCCGCTCTACCCATGCTTTTTTCTGCTCATTGATCCACGGCTTATCAAAGGGCGTGTAGTAGACGAGGATCTTGATTGCGTTTGCGCCGGCTTCTTTCAGGCGCAATGCGGACCAACCCTCCGAAGCAATCGGAAGCCTGTCGGGCCGGCGGGGACCATATCCGGCTTTTTCATAAGCCAGAAGAAGTCCTTTTCCGTTGATGAACTTCGTTGCCGGCAGGCCATACTTCACATCGAGCAGAATCGAAGACGCCTGCCGGGTCAGGACTTTGGCGACCAACTGCTTGAACTCGGAAATCTTCTCAGCCGGAGGCTCGCTAACGCCCAGTTCTTTTGCAAGCATCTTCTCGAGCGGGTCGCGCTGATCCATCGCCAAAGCAGCAATCACTCCCCGGTGATTGGAAACAGCATTCAGACCGGCGATTTTTCCAGGCGTCAATTTGGTGGGCATTTTTCTCCTCAACGAATCTTCGATAAACAGACGAAGGCGCGCGCCAAAACCGTCACGCAAACCAGAACCGCAAGCAGGGCAGGACTCTATGGCCATATTCTCGAACAGCCCTGACGAATAAGCCAATCGTGAGTTTCGGAGTTCCTCACTCTTTTGTCGATTCGTCTATATATCGAATACATTTCGATTCTAATCGATTGGAATCGATCATCATTGACATAGATTGGCGCATGCTTTATATTAATTTTCAACCTGGGGAATACACGATTGAATTGGCGTCGTCCCAGAATCCATCCCAAGAACAGAATCAGAATTCGATGAGTTCGATCTTCAATTCCGCGATGTGTCCGTGTCCTTGCTACAGCCAGTGTAGCGCCGCGCGGGCGTGTCTAACGGGATAGACTCAGAATCATATTCTGATCTGAATTACCGACCCACCCGCCATCAGGCGCGGTGGGTTTTTTATTTTGCAGCCATTTTCTCTTCGCTACGAGTTTTCAGGAAATTCTTCGACGGACGCTTCTCTCAGAAAGGGAAACAATGAACAGGACGCTTCGTATACTCATGTCCATCGTCTTCGCAGTGCTTCTATTGCCTGGCACACGATCGAACATGTTTGCGCAATCCACTGGCAGTATTCGAGGAACAGTGACGGATCAGACGAAGTCCGCCATTGCCAATGCCTCGGTTACAGTGACCAACACGAGTACCGGTCTGAGCCGCGTACAGACGACAAACAACAACGGCATTTATGTATTTCCCAACCTGCCCATCGGCGCCTATACGCTGAAGATCAGCGCAACTGGATTTAGAACTGAAAGCCATCCCGCGTTCGACCTACTTACAGGGCAGGTGATCGATCTGACCATCACCTTGTCGGTTGGTACGCAAACGCAGGTAGTCACTGTTGCCTCCGACACCACTCAGATCGAGACCACGACCTCCACGGTATCCCAGTCAGTGTCGGAGCAGCAGATACGCGATTTGCCCCTGAATGGACGCAACCCGCTGCAATTGACGACTCTTACCGCGGGCGCGGTGCTAACTACCTCCGGCACAGAGAGCGGGCAGGAGGATAATACGGGTCTCTCGGTCAATGGGCTCAGGGCGACACAAAACGCCTACACGCTTGACGGCACCATCTATGTCAATCGCTTCTTCGATTCGGTTCCGACGATGCCCAACCCCGACGCCTTGCAGGAGTTCACCATTCAGGCCTCCAACTACGGCGCCGAGCACGCGGGCGCGGGCGCGCTGGTGCAACTCTCCACCCGCTCCGGAACCAGCGAGCTGCACGGCTCCGCATGGGAATACTATCGCAATACGGTGCTGGACGCGCGCAATTACTTCCAGACGACCGTTCCGCCGTATAAGCTGAACCAGTTTGGAGGCACCGCCGGCGGTCCGATTTTCAAGAGCAAGAAAGCCTATTTCTTCTTTTCCGCAGAAGACCTGCAGCAGCGCTCTTCGCCGAACCCCATCTCTATTCAGGTTCCGACGGCGGCTGAACTCACGGGCGACTTTTCTGCCTTATTGGCTTCGGGCACTGTGATCTACGATCCCACGACCGGCTGCCCCTATGGTCAGAGTGGAACTGCTCCCAATTGCACGGGCACAATTACCAACAAGATTTCCACGGCAATGGATGCGCTCTCTTACAACGTGAACAAGCAATTCCTGTCCGCAGTCGAGGCAAAGTCTGCCACGACAGCCGCTGGTCTCTATAACACCTTCAGTTCAACATCCAACTCCAACATCGACAGCACCCAATATTTGGTGAGGTTAGACAATACCGTCGGTTCGAGCGACCATGTCAGCGGCCGGTACTTCTATAACCAGGACAACTTTCAGCGACCCTTCAATGCGCCATTGGGTTTTTATGCGGCTAACAGGTTTCGTAACCAGTCTTTGACCCTCAGCGACGTACATGTTTTTAGTAACACCCTTACAGGCGCGGTCTACGGAAGCTTTTACCGCGGAGCACGCACTCAGATTCCCGTGGCGCCCGGGCTGAAGACACTCCAGTCGCTTGGGGACAATATTGCTTTCGGCAGCCCCACTGAGAACCTGGTGTCGTTTCCGGGAGTGCGCGCTAACATATCCGGTTTCGTCAACATTTTTTCAGGCGGCGCTCTTACCCAGGATTCAACTACATTCGATTTCACTGCTCAGGTTGTCAAGCTGGTGAGTCGTCACACTCTGACCATAGGCGGCGACATCGAGCGCACGCGAATCGACGCGGACGATTACTCCTATACGCCCGGCGACAATACCTTCAACGGACAGCGTACCCAGGTGCCGAGCGGGTCAAGCTTACCGACGGGATACACGAAGAGCGGTAATGCAATTGCGGACTTCTATACCGGCTACGAGTCCAGTTTCTTTCAGGATAATGGGCGCAAGTTCTACCTCCGCGAGCTGCGCCCATCGCTGTATGTTCAGGATGACTGGAAGTTGAGTCCGCGGCTAACCCTTAATCTTGGACTTCGCTGGGACCCGTGGATAGCTCCCATCGACCTGAACGGAACCCTGGTTGGTTTCAATCTTGCCAACCCGAACTTCCAGTCCATAATCGCTCCAGGAGCGCCTAAAGGCTTGATGTTCGACGGCGATCCCGGAACAGCATCCTCGATTTTCCACAGCAACTACAAAGATTTTGCTCCGCGCGTGGGCTTTGCATACAACCTGTTTGGAAACGGGAAGTCGGTTGTCCGGGGCGCATATGGCATTTTCTACGGATATCCAGAGGGGCTGCTCTATCAAAGGACCGACGCGATGCAGCCCGTCGACCTGTATCTCAACATTCCGAACCCGCCCCAATGGGACAATGTTTATACCGGATATCCAGGCGGCGATCCCTTCCCGCGGAGTCACATTTCATCATCGCAGTTCGGCACGTACAAATTTATTACACCACTTGCGGGCGGCGTACTGAACCCTGCTGCACACGTCGAATACACGCAGGATTACAACTTAACCGCCGAGCAGGATCTAAGTCATAACTTTGCAGTGATTCTGGCCTATGTCGGCAATCATGCCGTGCATGTAATGGGATCGCGGCAATTCAACCCTGCCGTCTATACGGCAGGCGCCGGGAATACGGTAGGCAATGAAAATACTCGCAGACTCTATTCCGGTCTGGGGTCGGTGGAATTGGCCGACGACTATGAGTATGAAGGGACCAACTCCGTTCAATTCGGCGTTTCGCGCCGCTCCAGCCACGGACTAACCTTGCTCTCCAACGTAGTGTGGTCGAAGACTATCGATAACAATTCGTCGGGGGCCGAGGGCAATTCCGGTCCTCCCAACCCCTACAACCTGAGGAGCGGCCGGGGAGTTGCGGACTTCGACCAGGCGCTGCGCTTCACCACATCCGTCAACTATGTTCTGCCCCGCTTCAATGCGAACCATGCGACAGGTTTTCTGACGAACGGCTGGCAGGTGAACGGTATTGTCACGTCGCAAAGCGGATTGCCCATCACGATTGCCAGCGGTGTGGACAATTCACTTTCCGGAATTGGCAACGACTATGCCGACTACAATCCCAACTACAGCCCGGCCCGTCCGGCCGGGGCCTCAAAGACCGCGCAGTGGTTTAACCCCAAGGCCTTTACCAAGAATGCGACCGGCACCTTCGGCAACGTGCCGCGCAATTCGCTGCGTGGGCCGGGCTACGAAAATGTCGATGCGTCGATCTTCAAAGACATTCTGCCCGAGCGCCGCGTTCACGGCCAGTTTCAGGCAGAAGTTTTCAATGCCTTCAACCACACCAATCTCGCCAACCCAGTATCGTCGGTTTCTTCGGGAACCTTCGGACAGATCACCAGCACCAGTTCCAGCACCGGCAGCGTGAATATGACTTCAACAGTAGGATCAGCGCGCATCTTTCAGTTTGTAGCGAAGGTCATCTTCTAGAAGATGCACGGTTCAACGCGCACGAGGCGGGCTACGCACAACCGGTAGCCCGTCACTCACAGTTCGTCCGAGGACGAAGAACGACTTCGACAGGAAACGCAATGATCAATCGACGGGAAATCCTAGGAGCACTGGCCGCAGCCGCGGTCAGCGGTGCGCCAGCTTCCGTGCTGGCGCGGCAACTGGCTGCGCAGGCAACCGGGCACGGATCGGCAATTCAACTGGGAGCGCAGACCAATGCATGGGCAATCGATCCCAAGAACCCCGATTCATTCTTTGCCGTGCTCGGCCAGATCAGACAATTGGGTTATGCCGGTTTTGAAACCGGATTCTTCAACCTGATAGACCAATTTGGTTCACCGGATGAGGCGCGGCGGCGGATTGCCGCAAGCGGCCTCGCGTTTGTAGGAATTCACATCGCCATTCCGTTTGCAAAGTGCGATCCGGAGACACATCTTCCTCCGGTCTCTCTCTATGAGCGGGTCACGCATGGCGGGAAAGCGCTAGGTGCACAGCGGCTGATTTTCAGCGGAGCGCCCTCCATTACAGTGGCGGATGTTGATAAGAAAATCGAAGGGCTCAATGCTGCCGGAAAGTTTGCGCACAGCCTCGGGCTCGGTTTTGCTTATCACAATCACTGGTGGGAATTCCAATCGAAGGTTGGAGAGGTGGAGGCGCTTTATGCCAACACCGATCCGGCTGCGGTTTCATTTCTGCTGGATGCAGGCCATGCCTATCGGGGTGGAGCGGATGTGCCGGCATTTTTGCGCAAGCATTCGAGCCGCATCGTCGCCTTGCACGTACGCGACTACAAGGACGGCAAGCAGGTGCCTCTAGGCAGTGGAAACTTTCCACTGGCGACAGTAGCAGAAACTCTTAAAGCACTTAAGTGGCAGGGGTGGGCGCTCAATGAGGAGGAGCGCGAAGATGGCACGAAGGGCGGCCTGACAGTGATTGAACCGGCATACAAGGCATTGCGGGGGGCCTTCTCCGCATGAACCGCCGTGATTTCGTATTGGGAGCAACCACCGTGGCTTCAGCCGGCATGAGCGCTGCATCGTACGCGCGCATCCTGGGCTCGAATGACCGCGTCAGCCTTGGCGTTATAGGCCTGGGACGGCGCGGAACCATCGTTGCCGGAGCCTTCCTGCAGGACGCGCGCGTCAGGACTGCCGCGGTCAGCGACATCTACGATGCGCAAACTGCGCTGTTTCTCTCGCGCCTTCCGAAAGGCCATGCGCAGCCGAAGGCCTTTGTTGCCTACGAAGAACTACTTGCGCAAAAAGATGTGGATGCAGTTCTCATTGCTGTTCCCGACCATCTACACGTGCAGGCCGCGGACCATGCGCTGGAAGCGGGCAAGCACGTGTACCTGGAAAAGCCTACACTCCATCGTTGGAGCGAGCGCGCAATTCTGGAGAACACAGCGAAAGAGCACAAGCTGGTTTTGCAGTGCGGCATGCAGCAGCGCAGCGGTTCCCATTACCTGCGCGCCAAGCAGGAGATATTTGCCGCGCAGAAGCTGGGCAAAGTGTTGTTTGCCCGCGCGGTTTGGCATAACTTTCCCTGGCAGCAGCGAAAGATTAATAATGCGCCGCAACCCGCGGGGCTGGACTGGAACCGATTTCTCGGACCCGCTCCACGGGTACCTTACGAAACTGCCCGCTACACGGCATGGCGCTATTTTCCGGATTACGGCAATGGGCTGCTTGCCGACATCCTGACGCACTGGTCCGACGTAGCGCAGTGGATGCTCGACGATAGCCAACCGCTGCAGGCATCGGCTCTGGGCGGGATTTATCAGTTGCACGATGGGCGGCAGAATCCGGATACCGTCAGCGCGGTTATTCAATACGACGGATGGAATCTGAATTTTGAATCGTCCGTGCTTTCCATCCGCGACGACCGGCCCACAGTGGTATTTGAAGGCACGGAGGGCACGCTCGATCTTGCCCGCGAGGGTTACACTTTTACGCCCAAGAACGGCGAGCCGGTTTCAGTTGCGCCAACCGAGAGCCTGGAACGGGCGCATACTGCAAACTTTCTGGATGCGGTATTGGAAGGCAGAGCCGTGAATGCACCCTTGCGCGCGGGCATCGATGCTTCGCGGCCAGTGCAGTTGGCTCTGCGATCTTATTGGACGCACAAGGTAGTCTCTGCGGCTGAATTGGCATAGCGGAACGGGCAATGCGGCGGCAGAGATCGCAGGTGGCGGGTCTCTGCCGTCAAGCAGCCGATCTCCCAGAGAGGATCGGAAAAGAGTGAGTTCAGCTTCAGGATTGGCAGCGGTGCAGGAAGACAGTGTGGAGACGACCGTGACGGCAGGGGCCCGCGCTGCGCGCGCCCGATGGGGCATACTCGCACTACTGCTCGCGATCACCATCATCAACTTCATCGACCGGCAAACCGTGTCGATCCTTGCTCCGCTTTTGCGCCAGACGCTGCATTTGTCCAATGAGCAGTATGGGCGGATTGTAGCGGCCTTCCAGTTTGGAATGATGTCCGGCGAATTTCCCATGGGCTGGCTGATGGACCGCTGGGGTGTGCGGCTGGGACTTGCCGGCGCCGTGTTATGGTGGTCCGCCGCAACCGGCGTGCAGTCGATTACCCGCTCCGGGATACAGCTTGGCGTGGCCCGCTTTTGGATGGGAACAAGCGAGTGCGGTAACTACTCAGGCGGTATCAAGGCAATCTTTCGCCTCTTTTCGTCAGAGACACGGACGCTGGCAATCGGGATATTCAATAGCGGAAGCATGATTGGCGCGACTCTCGCACCGCCGCTCATCATCTTTATCGAACAGCGATACGGGATCCGCGCCGCATTTCTGATTCCCGCCTCGCTCGGCGCACTTTGGGCGCCGCTATGGCTCTTCTGCTATCGGGATGCTAGTCCGGCGAAGCAGGTGCGGACGCGTGCTGAGTCGCTGCGTTCTCTCCTCGGGCAGTCGTCCACCTGGGCTGTCATGCTTTGCCGCTTCTTCATCGGACCGGTCATGCAGTTTTACTGGTATTGGATTCCAAGTTATTTGTATTCCGAGCGCCATCTAACCTTGCTGCAGCTTGGCTTCCTGAGCTGGATTCCATTCCTGCTTGGAGACGCGGGCGGCGTGGCGGGAGGGTGGACTGCCGGCTGGCTGCAAAGACGCGGAATAGGCACTTACAATGTCCGCAGGTTGACAATGTATTCAAGCGCGGCCGTCTGCATCCTGAGCATGGCCGTGCCCCATATTGCAAGCTCTGCCGTGGCTTTCCTGACAATCGGCGTTGCGGTCATGGCCGACAATTTTTTGTCGGCGAATATGTTTGCTGCGGTAACTGACCTGTTTCCGGATTCCGCGATCGGACGCGCCACGGGTCTTACGGGTGTCGCCTCTGGACTCAGCGGACTGCTGTTTCCACTATTAACCGGATATCTTGTCGATCAGGTATCGTATGCGCCGGTTTTTCTTATGGTGGCTGTAATGCCGTTGATCGGCACGGTGCTGCTATTCGTTCTTGCAAAACCTTACCGAAGCGAGCAAAAGGCGCTTGCGCTATGACTCGGAGTCGTCTTGCGAAGGACGCGAAGCTGGAATTTGACGTGGCGAAGCAGCAGCACGGCTCCATTCCATTCTTCTGCGAAACCGGCAAGCGGAGATACATGGGGAAACACCCGGCGGGCACGAGATGAATAGACGGGAGTTTCTTGAGAGGGGCGCATTCACGGCTCTAGTCCTCCACTGGCGTTGCCGACCCACAGTGGATGAAACGGGTGCAGGCCTTGTAGTAGAGTGTTGAGGCGTCATGGGCACAGAGGTTGTCCATTTCTTGGTGCGTATGAGCCCGTGCTCTAGTCGGACCCGGAACCCTGGCGCGCCCCGGATTATGCCGCGGGCTTATCGCCAGCCCCGAAGCACGTTTGTTAGATTTCCCTCCACGGGGTTCCACGCCTGCAGCGCAGGAGGAGGAGCGATGGAAGTTCTGCACCCGCATTGTGCCGGTCTGGATGTAAATTAGGATTCCGTGGTAGCCTGCGTACGCCACATGGTGGACAGCAAGGTGACCACTCGAATCACGACCACAACGCAGGAACCGATGGCCCTGTCGGACTGGCTTTCGACCGAAGCCGTGACACATATTGCCATGGAAACCACAGGGATTTACTGGAAGCCGGTCTGGCATATTCTGTTGGACTGCGAGTTCGAACTTATGTTGGCTAAGGCTGCCCATATCAAATACGTGCCGGGACGCAAGACCGATGTGAACGATGTGACCTGGCTGGCCGATCCGATGGCGTATGGGTTGATCCGGGCCGGCTTTGTGCCCGACGAGCCTACCCAGCAGATGCGAGATTTGCTCCGTACCCGGACCTGACCGAAGAGGATCAGGAGGGGTTCGCCAGCTCGCTATCGCTGCCCTCGCCATCGTTGCTGCCACGATCATTGCAGCGTCGTTCTCCACGAAGAACAGCAAGAAAGAGCGCGACCCGGAGATGCATCGGACCTGGAAAGGCAACCAAAGGTAGAGTGGCCCTTCCGCATTCTGGAGCGCATCTTCGGATACACCAAGGTGTGCTATCGCGGACTCAAGAAGAATCATGAGTGGCTACTGACTGCCTTTGCGTTGGTCAATCTCTATCAACACCGCAAGCGGCTGATCCTGCTGGGGACGTAGTGTGCCCAGAGGCCGAAAAGCGGCGTCAAGAGACACAAAGCAACCCCTAAAGAGTAAGGGAGATCCCCGGTTTTGCCGCGGTGGCAGTATCGGTTTGACCTTAACGGGAGTCGGCTTTTCTCTTGGCTTTAGTTGATGTCATTGCAAGCAGCAAACTGCTGGGGCTTTTTTGTTCTTGCTTTTGCATTTCAACGGTGTCCATCGAGATTGACACCGGCAAGCACATGCGGGCCAATGGTAAGAGTCGGACAAGGGGAGTGCAACATCAGTGCCTCGGTGTTCGAGCCAATCAACAGGTGGCCTAATCCTCTGTGCACTCCCTGTGTGCCCATGACGAGCAAATCGGCTTTAAATTTGATGGCCGCCTCGAGAACAGCGTCGGGGACAGACCCTTGCACAAGCATCCAGTCTGCATCTACTCCGGCACGGGCGCTTCCGGCAGCGAACGCTTGGAGCCTTGCAGCAGCCTCCTTGCGAGTTCGGCTAGGCACCTGATGTACAACCTCTACGTTGCTCGCCGCGGGGCCCAACTCAAACGCGTTGATGATGACCAAGTGCGCGCCCAGACGATGCGCGAGGAACAGCACGTAGTCCAGAGACAGCCTTGAACTCTGCAGGAAGCCTGTGGCCAACAATATGGTGCTTATGCCCGCTTTCACATTTCCCACTTGTAGCGTTGCTCTTTTTGCGTGAGCTTGACTCGGTCCAGACCAGGCTTACGCAATTGGTGGTTCAGTCGCATTTCGGCGTACCCGTTACGCTGAAACGCGCATCGATAAACTCAATTCATCCCGCCATACGCGAGTGCATCTGTTGAGTACGAACACTCTCTTTGTGACCATCGGACGGCCGGTAGTTGGGAAAATTTACGACCAGGAACTGTGTCATGTCTTTTTCGAGTTGGGCCAGATCTTGAGAGCTGTCGTCAAAGTACGCAAGGAGGTGCCGATACGATACCGACGTGGTGACAGCGTTGATAATCATGAAATAGAGCAACTCCATTCCCTGCTTCTTAATTACCTTGGCTTGCACCGCCTGCACTCGAAGGGGGCACAAGGCATCATGGTAAGGGCTGAGCAACTTCTCAACTAGGAAATTAAGGTGCTTTCCTCGTTCTGAACTGGTGCGGGAGAGCAGCAATGCAACTCAACCAATGAGGTGAAGGGATGCCGAGAAAGATTCTGAGACTGCCAATTGTTCTGGACCGCACTGGCCTATCACAGCAGCACTGTCTATCAGCGTGTCACTGAAGGTAAGTTCCCAAAGCCGGTGTCGCTCGGAGCCCGGGCTGTCGGCTGGATCGAAACAGAGGTAGAGGAGTGGATTGTCTGCCAAATTGAAGCCAGCTGTGAAATCCGAGGCCACAGAACTGGCATGAATCCGTCGCCGTCAAGATGACACACTTGAACAGGCCTCCAGCTTGCCACCCATATGGGATTGAATAGCAGGGAGCTGCTTGATCCCCTGCTGCCCGAATTGACTGGATCGCTATGCCGCAGTTCCACGGAAGGGCAGTATCTTACCTCCGCGCTGTGTCTGCTCCAGGAAGTCAGCCCAGTCCTGCATCATCCGGGCTCTCGGCTCCAGGTACAGCGCGTGATTGTAGGCTGCGCTTACGGCATTCCGTGCAGCGTGAGCGAGTTGAAGCTCAATATGGTCGTGGTTGTATCCCTGCTCGTGCAAAATGGTCGAGGCAAGCCCCCGGAAGCCGTGCCCGGTCATCCGGCCTTTGTAGCCCATCCGCTCAAGAGCCTTCAGTATGGTGTTGTTGCTCATAGGCTTTTTAAGGTTGCGGTCTCCAGGGAAAAGCCATTCGCTGTGCCCCGTGAGGTTGTGCAAGATTGCCAGCGTCTCTAATGCCTGCGTCGCCAACGGCACAATGTGTGGGGTACGCATTTTCATGCGCTCGGCAGGTATATCCCAGCGGGCGGCTTCAAGGTCGAACTCTGCCCACTTCGCCTGAATCAATTCACTTGTACGAACGAAGGTCATGGCCAGCACCTTCATTGCCAGCCGGGTGACGTGCGTTCCCTGGTAGACCTCGATGTTCCTTAGCAACGCGGGCAGTTCCCTGGCATCCACGCGGGCATAGTTCACCTTGCGAGTGGACTTGAGGATGTCGCTTGGGCGAATCTCAGCGGCCGGGTTGCGCTTCGAGTATCCATGGGCAATGCCGTAACGGAAAACCTGCCCTACCGTCTCTAGCGCACGTTTGGCAATGTCGCGCGCGCCACGTTCTTGAATCGCCTTAGCCATCGCGACCAGTTCCGGTGCCTCGATCTCGGCAGTGGGACGCGCTCCTAGACAGGGCAGGATGTCGGTCTCCATACGTCGCTTCACATAGTCCACATGGCGCGGACTTATCCCCTCCTGCCAATGCTCCAGCCAACGGGTGGTGATGCTCTGAAAAGAGTTCTCGACGGCGGCCTTTTCGGCGGCCTTCGCCACTTTTCGCTGTGCCATCGGATCTACGCCAGCAGCAAAAATCTTGCGGGCTTCGCTGTGCCGCTCCCTTGCCTGCGCCAGCGAAACATCGGGATACTTCCCCAACGACATGAGCTTTTCCTTGCCCTCAAACCGATAGGACCAGCGCCAGAGCTTCCCGCCTGTCGGCTTGACCCAGAGGTAAAGTCCGCCTCCATCGCCAAGGCTGTAGGCTTTTTCCGCCACTTTGGCCCTTTTGATCTCCGTATCGGTCAGTCCAGCCATGCCCATTCCTCCTCGTCCAGGAAAAGTACACCCACTTCAAAAACAGAATACCCCCATAAATACACCCGCCAGAACATGGCTACATCGGGACGCAGAAAGACGTAAAGCCTAGCGTTTGCTAGGCCTTACGTCTTTCTTTCGGAGGTGTTGGGATGATCTTGGAAGGTATCTTGGCGGAGAGCGAGGGATTCGAACCCCCGATACCCTTTCAGGTACGTCGGTTTTCAAGACCGATGCCATCAACCACTCGGCCAGCTCTCCGCTATATCCAAAATACCACTATGAGGAAATGCCCCGGCTCATCACCGGGGCATTTTCAGTCAGTAGAAGAAGCCAGGGAGCCAGTCCGGCTCCACGGTTTCTGGTCGGCGGTGAGCGGTATTCCTACTTGCCTTGCAGTTCATCCGCCAGGGCGCCGGCGTTGTAAAGCGTGCGCAGGCCTTCCGTCATGCCCGCCGAGTGGACCGCTACGGCGCGGTTCCTTGTGCCGTCGTACTCAAAATCTCCAGCCAGCGACTCAATGTTGCCGTCGAAGATCAGCCCCACCAGTTCGCCGTCGCGATTCACCACCGGCGAGCCGGAGTTGCCGCCGATAATGTCGCCGGTGGAGACGAAATCGAGCGGCGTGGTCAGGTCGAGCTTACCCAGTCCTGCCGCTTCCCGTGGCGTCAGGTTGAAGGGCGGCTTGTTGCTGAAGCTGGCCGCACGATCGTAGAGCCCGTAGAAGGTGGTAAAGGGAGGGGCAATGGTGCCGTTGTAGGGGTAGCCCGCCACGGTCCCGTAGCTCAGGCGAAGGGTAAAGGTGGCGTCCGGGTAGGCGTCCTTGCCATACACCAGGAAGCGGGCCGTGCCCAGCTTTTCGCCGGCCGGGGCCAGCACGCTGGAAACCGTCTCGCGCAGGCGCCGCGTGGATGCGCGGACCACGGGGTCAACCCGCCGCGCTGCCACAATCATGGGATCGGTGGATGCGGCCACGGCGGCCTCGCCGCCATCCAGCAGCGACTTCCGGAAGGCCGGATCGGCCATTCTGGTCCCATCCACGAGAGAATTGACGGTCTGGTCCACAGTGCCGCCCTGCAGAATGGCCTGCACGTAGTCGTCGTCCTTGCCCAGCTTTTTCTGCGCCAGCTTGAGCGCGGCGGCCATGAACAGCTTCTCCGTTGCCGGGTAAACCGGGGCTGGCGACAGCATCTGGAATTTGAGCGATCCCAGCCCGGCATCATGGTACTGCGCCAGGCGTTCGCCATCGGGCTTGTTGATCTCGGCCACATACTGCACGATCTCAAGCGCAATCGTGAAAAGCTGGCTGTCGGCGCGGCGGAAGATTTGCGTCTTGATCAGCGGCTTTGCCTGCTCCTCCGCGCGGGCAATCGTGTCCCATGCGCCGCCGTATTCCTTTTGCCACTCAGGATTGACGGCAACTTTCTGGCGGAAATCGTCTTCCTCGGCCTGCTTCTTGGCCAGGATCGCCTTGTCTGACAGAGCCTCGGCACGGCCTACGTAGACTTTCAAACTGTTCTGCAGGCCAAAGATCGTGCTTCCCACCAGCCGGGCCTGTTCCGGTCCCTGTGCGGCAAAGGCCTGCGCAGTGGCGACGCGGCGTTCCAGATATTCGGTTATGGCCGGTCCGTGCACGTCGCGCTCCGCCAGCAATTGAGCCACGGTATCCTGCCGCGCGGTTGAGCCGGGATGGCCGGAGATAAAGATCAGTTCGCCCGGAGCCGCGCCCTTTGCACTCCACTTCAGGTAATTCTCCGTGTGCAGCGGCTTGCCGTTTTCATAGACGCGGAACAGGGCCATGTCCAGGTCGTAGCGTGGGTACGTAAAGTTATCCGGATCGCCGCCAAAAAAGGCCGCCTGCTGTTCCGGAGCAAACACCAGGCGCACATCGGTGTATGCCTTGTATTGGTAGAGCCAGTATTCGCCGCCCTGGTAGAAAGACACCACGTCGGAACGCAGGCCGGTCTTATCCTTGCTCGCCTTTTCAATGGCCGCAATCTCCGCTTCGCGCGCCTTCAGTGCTTTGGCCGGGTCCGCAATGCCTTTGACCGCGTTCGCCACCTGCGTCGTCACGTCCTGCATCGCTACCAGCACGTTGACCTCAAGGTCGGCGGACTTCATCTCCTGGTCCGGCGTCGTTGCATAAAAGCCGTCGCGCAGATAGTCGTGCGCGGCAGTCGAGTTCTTCTGCAACTGCCCGCGCGCCACGTGATGATTGGTCAGCAGCAGTCCATTCGGGCTCACAAAGGAGCCCGACCCGCCATCGTTGAGCCGGACGCTGGACAGCCGCAGGTGGTCGAGCCAGGCCTGCGTTGGTGTAAAGCCGTACTTCGCCTTGAGCAGTTTCAGCGGTGGGTTGTCGAAGGTCCACATGCCTTCTTCGGCGCGAATCAAAGGCGCCGCCGTCAGCAGAAATGCAACAGAAAGCAATAAAGACGTACGAAGTTTACGAACGTACATTTTGGTCCTCATGAGTTGGCAATGTTAGCGGAGTTGTTGGGCCAACTCCGCTAACTTCACTGCATTTACGGCAGCACCAGCACTTCCACGCCGGAAGCTGCGTCTTTCTGGTGAAATACCTGCTCCGTCGCCTTCTGGAAGTCTTCCGGACGGGCGTTGGGAATATCGGTAAAGGTTTGCGGGTTGCGGTCCGTCACCGGGAACCAGGAACTCTGCACCTGGACCATGATGCGGTGGCCGCGGCGGAACGTGTGATACAGATCCGGCATCGTGTAGCCGATCTGGGTTTGCTTGCCGGGCGTCAGCGGCTCGGGCTTTTCCCAGCTATTGCGGAACTTGGCGCGGAACGGTTCGCCGCGCAACAACTCCTGATAGCCGCCCATGTGCAGCGGCGGCGCGTCCAGAATGCGTTTGTTGCCGTTCAACATGCTGTCCGGGTCCGGATAGTTACCCGGGTAAACATCGATCAGCTTCACGTCGAAATCCGAGTCCGTACCCGTGCTGGCCACGGTGAGCTTCGGCGAGATCGGTCCGGCAATGGTCACATCTTCTTCCAGCGGCTCCGTCTCGTACACCAGCACGTCGGGCCGGGTGCTGGCAAAGCGCTGATCGTCCACCATGTAGCGCTGCGGAACGGTATCGGTGGTGTAGCCCACAAAGGGCACCGGATGGCTGGGATCGCTCACGTACTCATCCACGCTCTTCGCTTCCTCGGGAGGCGCAAAGCTCAGCTTGCCGCCTGCGTGGAAGTAGAGAGTCTTGGGCGTAGCGGCCTTGGGCGGCCATGCGTCCAGCTTGTGCCACACATTCGCTCCCGTCTCAAACACCACGGCCTTGGGCTGTGCGGCGCCTTTGCCCTTGAGGTAGTGCTCAAAGAAAGGAAACTGGATGTTGGCGCGGAAGTAGACGCTGGTGTTGGCGTTGAACTGAATGTCGCCCAGGTGGCTGCCGTCGCCGCGCGACCAGCCGCCATGCACCCACGGGCCCTCCACCAGTGTTGTCGTGGTCTCGGGATTGAATTTATTGATAGCGTTAAAAGTGCGGTACGGACCGCTCAGGTCCTCGGCGTCATACCAGCCGCCCACCACCAGCACTGCACAGTGCACGTTCTTCATGTGCTGCGACAGGTCGCGCGCCTTCCAGTAGGCGTCGTACGTGTCGTGCCGCACCTGGTCGTTGTACAGCCAGTTCGAGTCTTTCAAATAAAGCTTGTTCATGTTGGCCAGGCTGCCCGCCTGCAGATAGAACCTGTAGCTGTCCGGCGTCCCAAAGTCGAAGCGCACCCCGGGCTTGGGTGTCTCCGGATTCTGGCTGGGCTTGAAAAAGGAATAGAAACCAAAATTGGCTGACAGCATAAAGGCTCCGCCGTGATAGCCGTCGTCGCCCATGAACAGGTCGGTCATCGGCGCCTGCGGGCTGGCGGCCACCAGTGCCGGGTGCGAGTCGATGATTGAAGCCGAAGTATAGAAACCGGGATAGGAGATGCCCCAGATGCCCACCTTCCCATTATTGTTGGCCACGTTCTTCAGCAGGAAATCGATCGTGTCGTAGGTGTCGGATGCGTCGTCCACGTCCTGCGACGTTTTCTTCACGTCGATGTGCGGACGCATCTCCAGGAAATCGCCTTCGCTCATCAAGCGCCCGCGCACATCCTGGTAAACAAAAATATACCCACCCTTTTCAAACTCATCCGAGGGGCCCAGGTGCGACGGATACTGGTCCTCGCCATAAGGCGCCACGCTGTAAGGCGTGCGGTCCATCAGGAACGGATACGGCCCGGGATCGGCTGGGAAGGACGATGCTTTGGGCACATAGACGGCCGTGAATAGCCGCTTGCCGTCGCGCATCGGAATGCGGAACTCGTACTTGGTGTAGTGCGCGCGGACGTAGTCCTCGGCAGACACAGGCGCAGGGGCTGCCGGCTGCTGCGCGCGCGCGGAGGGGATGGCAACGGCAATAACAGCCAGAACGGCAAAGGCAAGACGGTGCAATTTGGGCATTGGACGAAAGAATCTCCTTTGCAAAAGGGTACTCCACGCAATCGGGCGTTTGGCCTGGCTCCACATCACAGCCGTTTGTATTTTGGTTTTTCGCTAGCCGCGGGTTTTGCACGGTTCTTCCACCGTTTCAGCCGACGGAATTGCATTTTCCTTATGGATTTCTTATGCGCTTTGGGCTAGACGGCGTTACCCTAAACTCACAAGACCCACAAACAGCCGCCGGCGCTCTCATGCGCCGGGACTGTACCTTTTTCCGCCAAGAAGGAGAAGCATGTCTACTGAGTACCGCAATTTCC
>JARLGF010000122.1 GCA_031296165.1 Occallatibacter sp.
ACGATGCAAATTGTTCCAGAGTTTCAACTTCCGCTCGGCCCATGTTGATCCATTCCCCCTGTGGATCAACTTCTCCTACGAGATCGCCATGCGGAAGTCCATATGCTGGTTCACTCGGGTTTCAAATGCGATTGCCCTGGCACGTCCTGTGGTGTGGGAGGACGGCGGGAGTGATCCCGCCTCCTACCCGATGTCGCAGACAATGACTCCGGTTTTGCTCTGAAGTTGCCCCGGAATCATCGGTCCGTTCAGAGCCGCCGCATCTTAAATGGCCAGTAATTGCAGCAGGTAGTCGTTGTCCCATCCAGCTTTGAGTCTTTTCCCCTCGATGCCGAGTTTGGTGGTTTTATCTTGCCTGAGCAGGTAGAGGGCCATGCGATTGAGCAGAGAGAAGTTTTGAGCCGAGTTCTGCCGGCGTTTGCGGTCAAGGTCTTCGCCAAAGCTGACATCGAGGGCCCCGTGTAGTTTGCTCTCAATTCCCCCAGTGCTGCCGGATGGCTCTGTTCAGCCGCCGGGCATCGGGCTTGAGGCTGGTGATGTAGTGGCGGATTTCCCGCTCGGTTTTTTCGCTGCCTTGTGGTAACGCTCGCTCTCGCCCCTGTAAATACGCCCACTCCCGAGCCTTCTCGATCAGACTGAGGCCGGCGATCACCGAGCAGCGCCGCCGTTCTACGCGCCCGTGGGCGCAGTCGATTTCCGTTTGCACGGCATCGGCGGCCAGCATCTGAAAAGAGTCCTTAATCTCCTCAGCAAATGGCCCCGATTTTCCTTCACCGCCAAGATATAGCCGGCGTTCCTGCCGACGATCTTCTCGGCAATCGCCCGCTGACAGCCCATTGCATCGATGGTCACTACGGTTCCGCAAAATACTTCAGGGGACTGTCCATTCCAGCTATCTCAACCGCTATCCATCCACCCGCATATAGCAATTAGGGCCTGTTCACACCACTGACGCCATCCACGCCAGTAGTGTGAACAGGCCCTAATAAAATACGTCGGCCCTGACACGATCTATGTCTCGATTCGCGATTCTATTAGGGCCTTCGGAACCAAGGTCTATTCGCGAGCATATGAGTGCGAGGACATGAGCGCATTATGGGATTTTTCCAGTCCCGCCGATTTCCGGTACAGCTATCTCTAAAATGTTTTAGGCTCATAGCATGGACTTCAAAGTAGTCGAGCTGGAGCGGGAACCGATCGAGTTCGACCTGGAACTGGCTCCGGGAGCGATCGATTTTGGCCAGGAGGCCGAGCAGATTGGGCCGATGGCGTCGGCGGGGCGGGTCGAGGTGCTGCACGAGCACCGGGGTCCCAAGGACATTGTGGCCGATATTCGGCTGAAGGGCCGGTTTGCGGGCAACTTCCAGGTTCCGTGCGCCCGCTGCGTGGAGCCGGTGGAGATTCCCCTGGCCGCCGAATTCGACCTGATCTTCCGGCCCGCGGGAGCGGATTCCGAGGCGCCGGAGCGGTCAATTACTGCGCCGGAGACGGAAATCGGGTATTATCAGAAAGACAGTCTTTCGCTTGAGGATGTGCTGCGCGAGCAGGTGCTTTTATCCCTGCCGGTCAGGACGTTGTGCAAGCCCGACTGCAAGGGACTTTGCCCGCGCTGCGGTGAAAACCGCAACATCCAGGCCTGCTCCTGCGAAGAGGGTCCGAGCGACCCCCGCTGGCAAGCGTTGTCTGGACTCCGCAGCCGGATCGAGTCAGAGAAATGAACCCCGGAAATTGACGGTGTTCCGCACGTGCCGGAAGGCAGCTAAGGCTGCTTGCGGCCTGAAAGCAAAAGGCTTAAAGCGCCAGCGGAATACGAAAGGAATTGTAGTCATGCCTAATCCGAAACGGCGCCACTCAACGCGCCGCACTGCATTGCGCCGCTCACACGATTTTCTTACGGCCACGGGTACCTCCGAGTGCCCCAGCTGCCACGAAAAGAAGCTGCCCCATCACGCCTGCCCCAAGTGCGGAGCGTACAAGGGCCGTGCCGTTATAGACATCAAGGAAGCGGCCAAGTAAACTGAGCCCTCATGCTCACTGATATAGTCCTTGACGCTGTCGGTTCCGACAAAGCTCCAGAGCCGGAGATACGAGGGGCAATCCTCGCCTGCCGGGCTTTGCCTGTGCGGGTCCATCTTGTTGGCCCCGAGGCGGAGCTGCGCGATCTGCTGGACGAACAACTGGACAACGAAGATCTGCCCATTGTTATCCACCATGCCTCGGAACGCATTGGCATGGACGAGAAAGCTGCCCATGCGGTGCGCACCAAGCGCGACAGTTCGCTGCGCGTGGGGCTCAAGATGGTGCGCGAGGGCAAGGCCGCCGGCTTTGTGACTGCGGGCAACACGGGCGCGGCCATGGCCACGGCCAAGATGGTGCTGGGCGCGCTGCCCGGCGTGGACCGTCCCGCCCTGGCCAACCCCATGCCCAGTTCCACGGGCAATCCCTGCGTACTGCTGGATGTGGGCGCGAACGTGGACTGCAAGGCCCACAACCTGTCTCAGTTTGCCCTGATGGGCGAGTTGTACGCCCGCACCGTGCTCAAGATATCCGAGCCGCGCGTGGGCCTGCTCTCCATTGGCGAAGAAGAGGCCAAGGGCAACGATCTGACCCGCGAGGCTTTTCCGCTGCTGAAGGCGCTGCCGATTAAATTCATTGGCAACGTGGAGGGCCGCGACATTTTCTCGGGTCTGGCGGACGTGATTGTGTGCGACGGCTTTGTGGGCAATGTGGCGCTGAAGACCAGCGAGGGCGTGGGCCGGTTTGTGAGCGCGGTGCTGCGCGAGTCGCTGACCCGCACGGTGACCGCCCAGGTGGGAGCGCTGCTGTCGCGGAAGGCTTTCAACGAGTTCCGCCGCCGCCTGGACTACCGCGAATATGGCGGAGCGCCGCTGCTGGGGGTGCGCGGAGTCTGCATTATCGGCCACGGATCCTCGAACGACCGCGCCATCTTCAACGGCATCCGCGTTGCGTACGAGTTTGCCAAGGCGGGATTCATCGAGCGCATCGAGCATGAGTTTGCCGGCAGTCCGCGACGCCGCCCTGCAGTTCCTGCTGCCGTTCCCGAGGCCAGCCCGGAAACCGGCATCGACAGCACCATCCAGTAGCGGCCAGCCCCGATGCCTGCCCAACCCAGCCAAATCGATCTGTTTGATCCGGCGGTACTCAGCCAGTTGGCTTGTCCTGCCTGCCTGGGCGGCCTTCGCCCGGAAGGGGCGCGGCTGGTTTGCGCAGGCTGCGGCCGCGTTTATCCGGTTGTGGACGGAATTCCGGTGCTGATTGCGGAGCGGGCGGAAATTCTGAGGAACGGATAGGCGGCATTCTCAGTCCGGCAGGATCTTCAGCGAGGGAAACGAAGCCGCATAGAGCCGCTGGTCGAATGTGAGCAGAGTATATCCGCGGACAACCGCATGCGCCCCGATCAGAAAATCAGTGAGAATGCGCCGGGAAAGCTGTCCACCGCTACGGCTGCGGCGCTGAACGTAGGCACGATAGACCCTTCCCGCTTCGCGCCAGATTTCTTCCCCCAGTGTCCAGTCGATCGCAATGCCGGTTTCGGCGAAGAACCGGTCCAGGGTGGCTTCATCACGCAAAGGACCACCCAACAACTCAGCGTAAACCGGCCCTGGAACGACCAGTTTTCCCAGCACGCGGGCCTGACTTAGCTTCTCAACTGCGAATGCATTGAACGGGTCTTCATAGTTCCAAAGAGCGGCAATCACATTTGAATCAATCGAGGTCGTCATGGCCGCGCATCTCCCTGAAGTAGGCGACGATTGCCTCGCGGCCCTTGCCCATGCCGGGGAAACCGCCAATCCCCCGCCATTTTTCGAAGACATTTTCGTCGGCGTCCCGCACCACGCGAACACCGCCTTCGTGCGGTTCAAAGCGGAGATGATCGCCGGGCTTGACTCCCAGGAACCTGCGAATCTCCACGGGGATGGTGATCTGGCCCTTGCTGGTAATCTTGGCGCGCGGAACCTGCGCCGGTAGTGCTTTTGCGTTGGTGGCCATGGCGGTCATCTCCTTACCTACTCCAGAATACTCCTTACCTATCGGGTATTCCAGAACGGTTTTTCAGGCCACCTATCATTCCGCAATCCTGACAATCGAGTGGATGTGCAGGTTGGGCAAGACGCCCTGCCATGCGCCGGCCTTGTATTCTCCCGAGAGCGGCGTTCCCTGGGGCTCAAGGACGACCTGCGCAGGCGCGGCGGCAAGCCGGATGCGCAGGCGGATTGGGCCGGTGGGGGGAACCATGCCGGAGTGGCGGAACTCGCCCGTGTCTGGCGCTCCCTCGGTGTTGATCAGATGGATGAGCGTCTGGCCGCTCTTGCGCCGGAGCACGATTTCGACGGCCGGATGGTCGCCATCCAGGCTCACCATGGGCGCGTGCAAGGGCTCCAGGATTCCGCGCGCCACCGAGCGGAGAATGGGCGTGCCCGCATTGGCATACGCGGAC
Organism: Occallatibacter sp.; assembly: GCA_031296165.1. Lineage (GTDB taxonomy): Bacteria > Acidobacteriota > Terriglobia > Terriglobales > Acidobacteriaceae > Telmatobacter. The sequence goes on from JARLGF010000122.1 coordinate 4,460, forward strand.
ATGAGCGGTCCGGGGCATACGATGGCGGCGCCTTTTCCGTGATGCACACGGACGGCCAGCGGCAGGCTGTCCGTGCGGGTGTCGGTCGAGCGCCAGACGTTGGCAACTGTTTCCGAGGTCGCGGCGGCGATCTGAGTCCAGCGCCCCGTGAGCTGCGCAAAGCCGCTCTCATCGGCGATGAAATAGGTGTGCTCCTCCGGCTGGCCGGTGAGTTCGAGAGCGAAGACGCTGGAGAAGAGGCGGGCGTTTTCCGCGCCGCAGAGCAGCAGCTTTCCTCCGCCGGCAACATAATCCGCAAGGGGTTGCACCATCTCGGCGCCGATCTCCTGCCAGTCGGGAACGACCAGCAGCGGGTACTGCGCGGCGCATTCCGCGGCCTGCCAGTCGGGAACCAGATCGACGGAGTAGCCGGAGGCCAGCAGCAGATCGACCGCGCCGGCGGCCGGATTTTCAGCCTTTCCCCAGCCGCCGAAGACGTGATTTGCCGTGCGGTAAAGCGAATGGCCTGAATAGAGTACGCCTGCTTCAGGAAGGCTCTCGGAGCGATGCGACCACTGCTGGCGCTGGCGGCAGAATTTTCCGACTTCCGCGGCGGTTTTGACCACACGATCGTCAATCCATCCGGCGCGGGTGGGAACGTAGTAAATCTGGTAAGCGCCGCCCTGGGCCAGCACGACGGCCGCTTCCTGCTCCAGCTCCACGGCGGGCTTGGCGGACTGAACCGGGAGTTGCGACCCGTGCTCAAAGCCCCAGGACATGAGGTCCCACGGCTTGCCGCAGCGGGAAAGATAGCGGGCCTGGAGGCGCGCCTGGCGCAGCGCCGCCAGATCGGCAACGTCGCCGGAAAGATAGTCGAGCGGCAGGGTGGGGCGCTCGGGAATGAAGGTGGAATACATCCAGTTGCTGGTGATCTGGTAGCCCGGCTTGGCGCGGTGCAGGGCCTGGGCATAGCGGGTTACGTACTGGCGGAACTGCGCGCGCTGCATCTCGAGAAATTCGTTCCAGCCTTTGTCTTCGGGCTTCCTGGGCAGCACATCGATCCCGGTGAGGGCGAGGAATCTTTGTTGCGCGGCGTTGCAGTAGTCGGGCTTGACCGCCCAGCAGTCGCCGTCAACCCAGGAACCGTCCAGATCGTAGTTGAGCGCGGCTTCGGTTAGCTCCGGAATCATCAGATCCTGCTCATAGGCGCTGAACAGGCTGGTCTCCTGCGTGTCGCGCTTGCCGTCGGGACCGACGCGCGCCCACTCGGGATGTTTGCCGACGGCCAAGCCGTCGAGCACCCCGGAAAAGTGGTTGTAGAGAGCCACGCCGTGCGCCGCGGTAACACGCCGCCAGAGGGCCAGCGAGTCCTGCACGATGCCGGGGGCGGACATGCCGGTTTTGGAGGGAAAGCCGAGATAGCCGGGATGGCCTTTCGAGTCGTACTGGATGAAATCCGGGCGAACGGCCTGAAGCAGATGGTTGACCATGTCCTCAGTCAGATCGCGGCCCAGCACGGTGTCTTTTTCCGTGGGGTGCAGGTCAAAATGGAGGCCGAAAAAGCAGTCCTTGCGCTGGAGCCGGGCCGGTGAGGCGGCTGCGGGACGGGAGAGCAGGAGAGCGGAGGTTGCGGCAAGGAATTCTCTGCGGGAAAGCTTCATGGTTTCACCTCTCGGGTTCGTCCCTGGGTTTGAGGACGCGCCGCCGATTGCAAGAGTGTCTTGAGCGAAACCAGTGTAAACCGGGCAGCCAGGACAGACTAGAGCAGTTCTCCAATTCCCGTGGAGTCACCAGGATCGTTCAAGATGCCGTTTCTTGAGGAAAACGGTACTCAGCCGCAGTAGCTCACTCTATACCAATTGGAGAACTGCTCTAACGCCGGCCATAGAAAGGGAAGACGATCAGGAGAGCAAAGCCGATGGCGGCTGCCAGGGCGAGTGCAATGAGGCTGTAGAGGAGAACGAGGTTCGGCCCCGGAGAGGGCGGGTCTTCCGGGTCGGCAGGCTGGCGCCCGGGACTATTCATATTTCAGCGCTTCCACCGGGTTCAACTGGGCGGCGCGGGTGGCGGGAATGGTGCCGAAGATCACGCCCACCAGCATGGCAGAGGTGAGGGCAATCACCACGGACCAGATGGAGATGGGCAGATTGTAGTTGGTGAAGAAACGGATGGAGAGCGGCAAGGCCAGCCCCACAATGGTGCCCACCAACCCGCCGACCAGAGAAATGATGATTGCCTCGGCAAGAAACTGCAGTTTGATTTCGCGGTAGGTGGCGCCCAGGGCTTTGCGGATGCCGATCTCGCGCACGCGGGCGCGGACGTTGGCCAGCATGATATTCATGATGCCTACGCCGCCCACCGCCAGGGTAACGGCCGCCACCAGCACCAGGATTGCGGTCAGGGCATTGGCAATCTCACCGGCAATGGTCAGCATCGCCTTGAGGGTTTGCGTTTTGTACACCGAGTTGGCTCTGTGGCGCGCCTGAACGATGCGCTTAATCTCTTTGGCGGCGTCGGGAACCTCTTCCATGCTGCGCATGGAGAAGTAAATCTGGTTCACACTTTCTGTCCCCGTAAAGTACCGGGCCACCGAATAAGGAATCAGGATGGTCTGGTCCTCGAGCTCCGACTGGCCAAAGTCGTCCACGGCCTGCTTGAAGACCCCGATGATGGTGAAAGGGATGCCGCTGATTTCAAAGGTCTGGCCAATGGCCGAGTCGTCGCTTCCATACCGCTCTTTGGCGAACATTTGAGTGACCACGGCACATTTGATGTGGGACGAGTCGTCGGTGTCGTCAAGGAAACGGCCATTGGTTACCAGCAGGTTGCGGATGTTTTGATACTGCGGGCTGATGCCCAGCACCAGCGTATCCTTGGTCACGCCGCCACCGAAGCTGATGCGGTTGTGCATGGTGAGGATGGGCGAGGCGTAGATGACGCCGGGCAACTGGGCGATCACGGCCTTTTCGTCGTCGAGGGTGAGAAAGTCGTTGTAGCGCACGCGCTCCGCGGCGGTAGCGCCGCCGCCGGCGTATTCCAGCTCGACAGAGTTGGTCTCGATTTTTTGCAGTTCCTGGAGGATGTACTGCTTGCCGGTCATGCCGATGGTGACCACCAGGATGACCGATGCCGTCCCGATGACCATGCCCAGCGCGGTGAGTGCAAAGCGCATCTTGCTCGCCCGGAAGCTGTCCATGGCCAGCCGCAGAATCTCACTCATCAACATGGTGCGGCGGGCGCTCATCAGCGTCTGCTGGAACGAGATTTGGCGGGCCTGATCGGTCGGATTCATTTGGTCCTTATAAACAAGATGCTTGAGCGTGCCTTGCGGCTTCCGGAATCGCTTCCCAAACTATTCCGGACCGTGAAACAACCTACATCCCATCATAGGTCTCAAGCCATTTCAACTCCTAGCGGCTCGATGCAGCCATGCCGGGAATTCTTGCGCAGGCCGTACCCACCGCCGGGAAAAACGAAAAAGCAGCGGGAAACGCTCAGCCGATCGAGGGACCGTTCCCTGGCAATCCCCCTCCAGATAGCTTACGCGCACGGCTGAATTTTCTCATTCGGGGTGCACTCACCTAAGATGACCCTTCCGGCATTGCGGGGCTTGAGGCGGCCCGGCATGAAGTTGCCGGTGAAGGAGAAGCGATGCGCGCATTGGTATATACGGCTCCGCGCCGGGTGGAGATCGAGGACCTTCCACGACCGCGTGCTGCCGCCGGAGAATGCGAGATTGCCGTTACTGCCGCGGGCATCTGCGGCTCGGATGTGGCCGCTTTCCTGGGCCGCAGCAGCAGCCGCGTTCCGCCCATGGTGCTGGGTCACGAACTGGTGGGGCTCATGCCGGACGGACGGCGCGTGGTGGCCAATCCCTTCATCGGTTGCGGGCGCTGTATGGCCTGCCTCAGCGGCGCGCAGAATCTGTGTAGCGCATGGCGCCTGCTGGGCATGAACCAGACTCCCGGCTGCTTTGCCGAGTTTGTGAATGTTCCCGCAACCCACGTCCATGCGATTCCCGGCGATGTGACCGACGCACAGGCAATCCTCGCCGAGCCGCTGGCCAACATTGTTCACATCTTTCGCAACGCGGCTCCGCAGCCTTTCTTCCGCATGGGGATTGTGGGCGCGGGCGCCATGGGTTCGCTGGCGCTGCTGGCGGCGCTGCGCCTGGGAGCGCGCGAGGTGCTGGTGGAGGAAGTGAGCGAGGTGCGGCTGGCCTCGGCAAGGCGCATGGGCGCCACGCTGGCGGTGAATCCCTCTAGCGAGGCAGGCCGCGGGGAGGCACGTAGTTTTGCAGGCGAGGGTCTGGACCTGGTGCTCGATGCCTGCGGCACTGGACCGGCACGGCAGGCGGCCTTCGATCTTTGCCGCCCCGGCGGACTGGTGGTGCTGCTGGGCATGGCGGAGGCGCATAGCGAGATCAATTTTGCCGCCAGCATCCGCAAGGAGCAGCGCGTGGCCATGACGTTTGGCTACACGCCGGTGGACTTTGAGCGCTCACTCAAACTTCTTGCGGCAGGCGAGATCGACCTTGCGCCGTGGACCGCCGAGATGCCGATCGAAGAAGGGCAGAAGGCTTTTGAAACTATGTCCGGCACACCGGGCGAAACGCTCAAGATGGTGCTGCGGGTGGCCTGAAGTGAATGCCTGGCTGGGTCGGTTGTTACAACCGCGGAATGCCCGGCGTGGCGGATTGTTCGGTCTCCAGGCTGTGCCAGAGGGCTGCGAACGCTTCGAGGGTCAAAGCTTCGGCGCGCGCTTTGGGATCGATTCCCGCATGGGCCATTGCGACCGAGGCAACCTCGGGTGCAATGCCGGCGGCGCGCAGATTGTTGGCCAGGGTTTTGCGTTTTTGTGCAAAGGCCTTGCGCACAAAGCGCAGAAAGCTGTCCTCTTCCACGCCCAGCTCCGCAAAGCGCGGCGCAAACCGCCAGCGAAAGACCGTGGAGTGCACGTCGGGCGGCGGCGAGAATGCGGAGGGCGGCAGCGTGAACAGGCACTCGGCTGGCCCGAACATCTGCACCGTTACCGAGAGCAGACCGTAATCGCGCGAGCCCGGCCCGGCGGTAATGCGGTCGGCCACCTCGCGCTGCACCATGAGAATGGCGCGGTCCAGCGACTGGTGGCTGGCGGCCAGCTTAAGCAGAATTTGCGAGGTGATGTAGTATGGCAGGTTGCCCACAACGCGGAGGCGTTCGCCGGCTGCCGCAGAGGCCGCGGCAAAGTCGTAGTGGAGCACGTCCTGCTCTGTGACCGTGACGCGGTCCGCCGGAAACTGAGTGCGCAGATGGGCTGCAAGTTCTGTGTCCAGCTCGACGGCCAGTACGTGGCCGGCACGGGCGGCAAGAGCTCCGGTGATGGCTCCGGCGCCGGGACCGATCTCAACCACGGTGCGGCCGGCCAGATCTCCCAGCGAGTTCGCGATCCGTTCGACGGCCTCAGTATCGTTGAGAAAGTTCTGTCCGAGTTTGGGTTTGGCGGGCATGGGCTTCTCTGATGGTAGATCAATCGATCAGTCTAAAATGACAGCGACAGGACGTTGCGCCTTTTGTGTACTGAAAAGTTTTGGAGGCTGGACA
>JARLGF010000015.1 GCA_031296165.1 Occallatibacter sp.
ACCCGGAGGGTGCAGGGACTTTCCGTCCCGGAACGCAAAAAAACGGAGGGAGCAGGAGCCTTCAGGCTCCTGAAAACCAGCCCCCATACAACGTGGCTTTAGCCTCGGACGGATGTTTTTAGTGCTTTGAACGTGGGAACCGGCCTTTTTCCGCACCCGGTTCATCGCAGCCCTACACCGCTGTTCCGGAACCTGAACGCGCTGAAAGGAGTTTTCAACCCGATGCAGAAACGTCCAAATCTCGCATTACGGTACTAAAATCTCCAAAACCACCCAAAAACCGCCTATAAGTCCTTTGTTATCTAATTTTTGATATATAACCCCTTTAGAATCTAATTTTTACGGCGATACACCTACCTTAACTCGTTGAAACTGGATAACTTGACTAAATACATAGGGGGGGGAGGGGGAGGGGGTAATCAAATAATCAACAGCTTGCTTCCCGCGCAGCCTGAATGACCCGTTATAGCCGTCTCTGAAATGGCAGAGAGCGAAGCCCGGAAGCTCAGCCGTCGGCAGCCATCGGGGAGCGGTGGCCCTGGACCCGGCAGAAGGTCTGGAGAGTCCTGAACGAACCGGCTGACCATGCTATAAGCGAATAGAAGATAAATGGAAGTACCGCGCAAGTTAAAGGTCGATTCAGGGCCAGAGACCCAAGCAAACATACGGATACATAGAAGGAATACCCGTTGAGTGATTCCGGGAAGACAACGCGCGAGGGAATCATCGAGGCCACCGGCGCCGTAGAGCCGCGTACCTATGGCGGCATGTCTCATGCCTGGCGCGCCCTGCGCCATCGCAACTTCAGGCTTTTCTTCGGCGGCCAAAGCATCTCGCTGATCGGCACCTGGATGACGCTCGTCGCCACCTCCTGGCTGGTCTACCGCCTGACCGGCTCAGCATTGCTGCTCGGCACCATAAGCTTTGTCGGACAGATTCCCTCCTTTCTGCTTGCGCCCTTCGCCGGCGTATGGGTTGACCGTCTCGACCGCCGCAAGGTCCTGCTGGCTACGCAGGCGTTGTCCATGGTCCAGTCGCTGGCGCTGGCAGCCCTCACCCTCACGCACCACATCACCATCCCTTGGCTGCTCGCACTCAGCGCCATGCAGGGCATCGTCAACGCCTTCGACATGCCCAGTCGCCAGGCATTCATGGTCCACATGGTCGAGGATCGCCGCGATCTCAGCAACGCCATCGCTCTCAACTCGTCCATGGTCAACATGACCAGGCTCATTGGCCCGTCCCTGGCTGGCATGTTGATCGCCGTCTCCAGCGAAGGCTGGTGCTTCCTGATCGACGGCATTAGTTACCTGGCCGTCATTGCCTCGCTCCTGATGATGCGCCTTCCCGCCCCCATGGCCCGGCGTAACGCAACCTCCGCGCTCTCCGAGCTAAAGGCCGGATGGACCTATGTCTCGGGATTCCTGCCGATCCGGACCATCCTGCTCCTCTTTGCCGCGGTCAGCCTCCTGGGCATGCCGTTCGTGGTCCTGACGCCCATCTTCGCAGCCCGGATACTCCATGGCGGCCCGCACACGCTAGGCTTCCTCATGGGCGCCATGGGAGTCGGCTCACTGGTCTCGGCCCTGTCGCTGGCGGTACGCAAGAGTGTACTCGGATTGGTCAAGATGATCCCCATCGCCGGGACTGTCTTTGGCCTGGGGCTGATTGGCTTCGGCCTCTCGCGCGCCTTCTGGCTCTCCATGGTTATGGCGTTCGTGGCCGGAGTAGGCATGATGCTGGGCATGGCCGGCAGCAACACCATCATCCAGACCATCGTCCCCGAAGACAAGCGCGGACGCGTCATGGGTTACTACGCCATGGCCCTCATGGGCATGGCCCCCTTTGGCAGCCTGCTGGCCGGAACCATGGCTCATGCCGTAGGAGCACCCCTCACCGTAATCGCGAATGGAATCGCAGTCCTGCTGGGCGCGGCATGGTTCACCATGCAGTTGCCCGCCGTGCACCGTGCCATCCGCCCCATCTACAGGGAGATGGGAATCCTGCCCGCAGAGGAAGGAATGCAATCGTGAACGATCTCACACTTGATCCAACGCATCTTTCCCCGTATGGGGCGCGTTCGCCCCACCAGGAAAATTCTCGCTGTTCTGCAATCGCAACAATAAGATTCCGATAACCTCAGGCAGCCTGCGTAATACCGCAGAGATGGACGATCACGCCCATCTCTGCAAGCATGGCAGCTTTGGTCGCCAGAGCCTTGTCGGCTATCTCGCCGGTAGGAGCATACGCAATATTTACGTGGTTGGCGCGGTGACGGGCCATAAACTGATCCCGGCTTACGCCATGGAAGACCGCACTCACGATCGGCCACTCCTTCGTTGTCCCTTTCCAGCGGCGCTCCGTCTCCTCCGCCGGCAGACTAACCACCGTGCCCCGGCCCAGGTCTGCATGAAGCGCTCCACCCTCGACAAATACGCGGCTCCAGACAATCTCACCAGGCTTGCCGATTCCCTTCAGAGTCCCACCGCCGAGCGGGAAGTACATCACACTCTGACGCTCGCTGCTAGCCCCGGCGTAGCCGCCGACAAGATGACTCGCCGGCACTGCCCCGGAGATCTGCAGCAGCCAAACGAATGCATCCACCCCCTGCCCCTTGTAGTATTCGCCCCAACGAACATCGTGCAGCGTCGTAGCCGGGTCGATCCCCAGCGCGGTCCAGCAGCGGTTGGTGACCAGTTCGTCCACAGCCGCGCCTTCATCCACCTCGTTGAAGTCCGGCAGCGGCGCACCCGGATAGAGTTCTTCCTTTGTCCCCTGCGCATACACTGGAGGCCGGTCGACATTGTTCAGCAGGCCCTCGACCAGATCGGAAGCGGGCACCATATCCTTCAAGCCCTGCTGATACTGGATGCCGATAATATCGCAGCCAAAATCCTTGGCGGTGCGGACCGCCGCAATATACATCTTGCACTGCTCGATAACCTGCTCCAGGGTCAAATCGGTCGCGGGGTTCTTGCCGAAGTTGAACTTGAGCCCCCTGGCCACCAGCCACTTGTAAACGTCCTCCGCCTCGGCCTGGCTCACCGTGCGCATCTTCGCCACCAGCGCCGACTGGCTCAGGCGCTCCTTGAAGATGCCTGCGGGGTTCAACAGTTCGTCATTGATGATGGCGTTGTACATGCCCATGCAGCCCTCATCGAAAACCCCGATGATGGCCTTGCGGTATTTCAGATCGCTGGCCAGTTGCGCGCCCAGTTGCGCGCTTTCTGCGGGCAGCTTGCTCTTGTCCAACTCATGCACATGAGACAAATCGTGCGTGATCTTGCCGTCGCGCAGCCATTCCCCAAGCGCTGTCAGAAAGTAGTCGTCCTTAAAGTCCTTGCTCCAGATCGACGAGAACTTCTTCCCGGCCTTGATGAGTGAGCCGTTCAGGTTGAGCAGCCCAACCAATCCCGGCCACTGCCCCGACCAGTTGGCCACGGTCAGAATCGGCCCCTGGTGGCTGAGCAGACCCGGCAGAACATGATGTGTGTACTGCCAGGCAGCTGTCGCAAATACCAGCCTTGCCTCCGGATGAATGTTCATGAAAACATCCATTCCCATACGCTGCGACGAGATAAAACCATGCTTTTCCTTCTCGTTGTACGGGAAGGCGCGGACAAGCTTGATGCCTTTCTGCGCAAAGGCCGCAGTCAACCTCTCTTCCATATCTCTCTGCGCGGGCCAACACTCCTGGTTGGCAGGAAGCCGCAGATCGCCGCTGGTAATCAGTAGAACTTCATCTGCTGCCTGTTTGGTTATCTCATGTTTCCGCAATGCCATATCAATATGCTCCTCTTAACTGACCTTATTTCCGCCACAGACAAATATACACCTCTCCATGGCCACGCAGCTCTGCTGCAAACGAGCGATTTTGCCTGGATCGGCACGCATGCCGGGTACAAGCCTGGAACCGGATGGATTCTAATAATTTTCCAAGAAAATATGCCCCAAAAATTACTCTGTACAAGCCGATAACACTACAGGACAGCAAAGATAGACGGGGGCTGTCCATCAGGAGTCAAGGCTGCCATTTGAGACGCAATGGCAAGCGCAGTAAGACCGAAAACAGGCGGTGGATGCTCGTCGTTGACATCCTTTTATAGACCTAAGTGCGATAACTCGCGAAGGAGCCTGACATTGGGGATATCTCTGGAACAAGATGATGCGCAGAGTTTGGTTCGCCTTAAAGGCATGATCGACATCTCCTGCGCAGCAGAGCTGAAGAAGCTGTTGCTCAAGGTTCTTGAACCCGGTCGCGAGGTCCGTGTCAACCTCGACAAAGCAACCGATCTGGACGTAACAGCCATCGAGTTGCTCTGGGCTGCCGAGCGGGCAGCGCGAAGTTCGGACGTGCGCTTTGCTCTAACCGGACAGGTTCCCAAGCGGATCTCCTCGGCTGTTGCCGATGCGGGATTCGAAAAATTCCCTGTTTCCCTTTAAAAAGACAGGAGGCTAAACAGGATATGTACGAAACCAACTCCAGTAACGCAGACCAGTTCAGGCAGAGCTTCAGGGAAGAAGCACGGGAGATACTTGTCGATCTGGAGTCGGCCCTGCTGGAACTGAACGAGAACAGTGGAGACCGGGAACTGGTAGCGCGCGTCTTTCGCGCACTGCACACCATCAAGGGCTCGGGGTCGATGTTCGGCTTCGAAGAACTGGCTGCCTTCACGCACAATTTGGAGACAGCCTTCGATGAGGTGCGCAACGGAAGGCTGCAAATCAACTCCGAGCTGATCGACCTGACCCTTGCCGCGCTCGATCAGATTCGTGCAATGTTGGAAGAAGGCTCCGTTGTGGACGCCGCCGCGTGCACCGCGATCCTGGCCAAGGTGCACCTTCTCACAGGTAAGCCGGAAAAACCGCCAGCCGGCGAGAAGGCCGTAACCCCGCCGCCTCCACCAGCAGCCAGCCGCGGCGAAGAGCGCGAGTGGCATATACGGTTCGCGCCCAGCCCAGACATGATGCGCGACGGAACCAATCCCCTGCTGCTGATCAACGAGCTTCGGCAACTGGGAGGCCTCTCCGTCAAGGCCAGCATGGCAGCCCTTCCCACCCTCGCCGAGTTGGACCCAGAGCGCTGTTACGTCAGTTGGGAGATGGTGCTGGCAACCTCTGCCGACCGCGATGCAATCCGCGATGTGTTCATCTTTGTCGAGGACAGTTGTGAGCTGGCCATTGAGCCGGCTTCCCCCCCGGCCTCCGCCGCACCCGCAACCCTGGCTGGCGCAACCGCCAAGGCGCTCGATGAGCCGCGCTCCCAGACCGCCGGACGACGCACGTACGACAAACCTGACAACGCCTCCAGCCTGCGCGTGCCCGCGGTCAAGCTCGACCAGTTTGTTGATCTGGTAGGAGAACTGGTCACCGTGCAGGCGCGGTTGAGCGAGCTCGCCGCCCGGCGCGACGATTCAGAAATCACCGCGGTATCGGAGGAAATCGAACGACTAACCTCCTCGCTGCGCGAGAACTCAATGAACATCCGCATGTTGCCGGTTCGCGCCACCTTTGAAAAATTCCGGCGGCTGGTCCACGACTTGGCACGAGAGTTGGGCAAGGAAGTCGAACTGACCATCGAGGGTGCCGATACCGAGTTGGACAAAACCGTCATCGATCAGTTGAGCGATCCGCTGATGCACCTGATCCGCAACAGCATGGACCACGGCATTGAGCCACCCGCTGTGCGCGCTGACAGCGGCAAGCGCTCAAGCGCAAACATTCATCTGTCCGCACGGCATTCTGGAGCCAGCGTGCTGATCGGCGTATCGGATGACGGCGCCGGCATCAATGCGGAGTTGGTGCGCAGCAAAGCAGTCGAAAAAGGGTTGGTGGCCCCCGATGCTCAGTTGACCGAGTCCGAAACCTTTGCCCTCATCTTTCAGCCCGGATTCTCTACGGCAAAACAGGTGACGGACGTCTCCGGCCGCGGCGTGGGCATGGATGTGGTACGGCAAAGTGTCGAGAGCCTGAGGGGAACCATCGATGTGGCCAGCAAACCCGGCCTGGGAACTACGGTGACGCTGCGCCTGCCGCTGACCCTGGCCATTATCGACGGGTTGCTGGTGACTGTGGGAAACAACTACTTCGTGCTGCCTCTGGCCAATACGCTGGAGTGCATCGAGCTATCCAGCGAGGATATCGAGAAGGCCAATGGCAAGCATGTTGCCAATGTGCGCGGAATGATCGTTCCCTACATTTGCCTGCGCGAACACTTCAACATCCGCACTCTACGCCCGGATCTGGAACAGATCATGGTGGTCGAAACTGAGAGCGGGCGCTACGGATTTGTGGTGGACCAGGTGCTGGGCGACTGCCAAACCGTCATCAAGAACCTGGGCCGCTTCTACCGCCACGTTCAGGTCGTCTCCGGCGCCACTATTCTGGGCAACGGAGCTGTTGCGCTGATCCTCGATCCGGAGCGGCTGGTTCAGGATGCAGTGCGCCTGGCTCAGCAGGCCGAGCACCGGCGTGTTCCGTCTGGGGCACGCGGGAACAGCCATGCCAGGGAAGGTTCTCTTGTCAATACCGTTCAGAAATGCGCTGGCGCTGTTGGTAACGCCGGAGCCTGTCCACAACGATTCTAACCAGCTGAAATTTGTGCTCTCCTGGTTCCACGCCTGCCGGCGTTCCCATCTACGAGTCAACGGGCGATTGGGATAAAAGGCAAACGGGCTAGCGGATTAGGGCGAGTGCAAAGTCAAGCGAACGGAAAGGTAATTTTCATGCCGACGATTTTGGTAGGTGAAGGCCGGAAGCTGCATGGCGCCGGCAAGGGAAATGGCGGAAACGGTAATAGTGGAAACGGTCATGGAGCCCACAGCCGCACGAGTAGCGCACAATCGGTAGCAGAAGACGACTCGATGCTCGTCTTGCAGGAGATCATGCGCCTGGTAGACGCATCCAAGGAAGGGCGCCTCACCGAGCGCGGCAAGGCTACCATGTTCAATGGAGTGCACCGCGAGATACTGCAGGGCGTCAACGAGATACTGGACTCTATTCTGACGCCCATTAATGAAGGCGTCCGGATTCTAAGTCAGCTTTCCATGGGCAACTTGCGTGAGAAGGTGGAAATTCCCTGCAAGGGAGACCACGCCAAATTTAAGGATGCCGTCAACGGCATGCATAAGGGCTTGAGCGGCATCGTTGACTATGTTTCAAGGATCGCCAAGGGCGACGACTCTGCCACCACCTCCTGCGCCGGCGAAACCGACCAGATTTACGAGTGGTTGGTGCTGCTGAAAACCAACATGGTGGCCATGCTCACCGATATCAACATGCTGACCGGAGCGGCCAAAGAAGGCAAATTCGAGACACGTGCCAACTCCACGAAACATCAGGGAAGCTACCGCCAAATCGTCGAGGGAGTGAACGACACGCTAGACCTGGTCGTGGACAAAGTGAACTGGTACGAGTCCATCCTGGACGCGGTTCCCTTCCCGGTACATGTGATCGATAAGGACATGAAGTGGGTCTTCCTGAACAAGGCCTTCGAGAAACTGATGGTCGACCGAAGGTACATTCGTGACCGGAAGGACGGAGTCGGGCGCCCCTGCTCGACCGCAAACGCAAACATCTGCAACACCGACAAGTGCGGCATCATGCAACTGCGGAAGGGAACGCCGGAAAGCTTCTTCGACTGGGGTGACCTGCGCTGCAAGCAGGACACCTCGAATCTGGTCAACATCAAGGGACAGCACGTGGGCTACGTCGAGGTGGTCACCGATCTCTCAGAGACGCTGAGCGTGAAAGACTATACGGCCTCCGAGGTCGAGCGTGTGGCTTCTGGCCTGGTGCAACTGGCCGATGGCGATCTAAACTTCGATCTGAAGACAGCCGAAGGGAACAAATACACCGGCGAGGTTAAAAAGCAATTCGAGAAGATCAACGGCAGCCTGGCGCAACTGAAAAGCGCAATCGGCGCCCTCGCAACAGATGCGGGGATGCTGGCCAACGCGGCGGTGGATGGCAAGCTGGCCACACGCGCCGACGCCAGCAAGCACCAGGGCGATTACCGCAAGATCGTGCAGGGCGTGAACGAAACGCTGGACGCGGTGACCGGACCGTTGAATGCGGTCGCTGATGATATTGCACGGATCAGCAAGGGCGATGTCCCGGATATTGTCACAAAAAACTACAACGGGGATTTCAATATTCTCAAGGACAATGTGAATGCGCTGATCGTGGCCATGAACGAGATCACCACGGCGGCCGAGGAGATTGCCAGCGGCAACCTCACGGTGAACATCCGTGAGCGCTCGGAGAAGGACACGCTGATGCAGGCGCTTGGTTCGATGGTCAATGGGCTAACCCGGACAGTCTCCGATATCCGCTCCATCGCCGGCGAGGTATCGGCTGCCAGCCAGTCCATATCGACGGCCTCAATTCAGGTATCGAAGGGGGCCAGCAACCAGGCCGCTGCGGCCGAAGAGGCTTCTTCTTCGATGGAGGAGATGGTCTCCAATATCAAGCAGAATGCCGACAACGCCCAGCAGACCGACAAGATTGCCAACAAGAGCGCCAAGGATGCTCTGGAGAGCGGCAAGTCGGTGTTGGAAGCAGTGGCTGCGATGAAGGAGATCGCGAGCAAGATCTCTATCATTGAGGAAATTGCCCGCCAAACCAACCTGCTGGCACTCAATGCCGCAATTGAAGCGGCGCGCGCAGGCGAACATGGCAAGGGCTTCGCAGTGGTAGCCGCCGAAGTACGCCGGCTAGCCGAACGCAGCCAGAAAGCGGCGGGCGAAATCAACCAGCTCTCTGGAACCACATTGAAGGTATCGGAGAAATCCGGCGAAATGCTGGATAAACTGGTGCCCAATATTCAGCGCACGGCGGAACTGGTGCAGGAGATTACCGCGGCCAGCAAGGAGCAGGATACCGGCGCCGAGCAGATCAACAAGGCGCTGCAGCAACTGGAGCAGGTCATCCAGCAGAATGCCTCTGCCGCCGAGGAGATGGCCTCCACTACTGAGGAACTGACCGGCCAGTCCGATCAGCTGGTCAGTGCTCTGTCGTTCTTCCACACCGGGGACGAGGATGGCGCTCCGGGGCGGAGGGGTGCTGACTCAAAGGCTGCGCGGCCGGCTCAAGCCACGCAGGCGCGAACCGTGAAGCCGAACAGCCACGCTCCGGCTGCCGGTGCAAAGACAGTGAGCAAGGCTGGTGTCAGCCTCCGGCTCAATGACAAACATGACAACCTTGACAGGGAGTTCGAACGGTACTGACCGGTTGGACGCGGGCCGCATACCAGCGGTCCGCGCCCCAGTTTTCAGGATGAGAACAGGAGCTGTTTATGAGCGTGAACGAAATCACTGAGACACGGCAGTATCTCACCTTCAAGCTTGGCAACGAGATATTTGCCACCGACGTGGCCAAGGTAAGAGAAGTGCTTGACCTGACCACCATCACCGCCATTCCCCGGACGCCGGACTTCATGAGCGGCGTCATCAACCTGCGCGGAAGCGTGGTTCCGGTCGTCGATCTCCGGCTTTGCTTTGAGATGTCGAAGACCGAGAGCACGCGCAACACCTGCATTGTGGTAGTCGAGGTGTTGCTGGATAACGAATCGACCGTCATCGGCGCGCTTGCAGACTCGGTCGAAGAGGTGATCGATCTGGAGCCGGATCAGATTCAGCCGCCGCCGCGGATTGGAACCAATATCCGGACCGACTTCATCAAGGGGATGGGAAAGCGCGATGCCCAGTTCATCATGATCCTGGACATCGACCGCGTCTTCTCCGCCGAGGAGCTTGCAGTAGTCCGCGCACCGGAGTCCAGCAAGCAACAGATGGAAAGCAAGCAGCAGATGGAAGTAGCGGCATAAAGGGGGAGCGGGGCACGCAAAGTGCCCCGCCCACACGATGAGCGCACGCGACGAATATATCTCCAATAGGGATTATGCACGGCTCTGCGAGTTGATCTACGCAGAGGCCGGCATTCACCTGGGCACGGAGAAGAAAACCATGCTCGAGGTACGGATCAAGCGGCGGTTGAAGGTTCTCAACCTGGACTCCTACGGCCGATATTGCGACTACCTCTTCGGGCACAAAGGACTCAAGGATGAGATCACCCACCTAATCGACGTGGTAACAACCAACAAGACAGACTTCTTTCGCGAGCCAAAGCATTTCGATTTTCTGGCCAACAGAGCGCTGCCCGAGCGGACGGAATGCAATGACGGACGGCAGTTCTTGATCTGGAGTGCAGGTTGTTCGACGGGCGAGGAGCCTTATACGATGGCCATCGTCCTCAGCGAGTATGCACTCACCCATCCCGGCTTCCGCTTTCGCATCCAGGCCAGCGATATTTCCACCGTCGTTCTCGACAAGGCCGAGATGGGCGTCTATACAAACGAGATCGTAGCCCCTGTGCCGCTGACGCTCAGGCGAAAGTACTTCATGCGGAGCCGCGACCCCAACTGCAATCGAGTGCGCGTGGTGCCGGAGTTGCGCAAGTGCATCGAGTTTCGCCGCCTCAACTTCATGGATTCCGATTACCGCATCCCGGAGAAGGCCGACGCCATCTTCTGCCGCAACGTGATCATTTACTTTGACAGGCCGACGCAGGAGCGGATACTGCAGAAGCTTTCCAATTGCCTGCTGCCGGGGGGGTATTTGTTTGTCGGGCACTCCGAGACGCTGCACGATATGAACCTGCCGTTGACTCCAGTGGCGCCTGCTCTTTACAGGAGGATCGATGGCAAAGAATGAGACGGGATTGCCCGAAGTCTACCTTCAGCCGGGACAATCGCACCTGGTCAGGCATCCAGCGATTCTGCGGACGTTGCTTGGGTCCTGTGTTGGCATTGCGTTCCGTGCACCGCGGGTGGGGGCAGGGGCGCTGTGCCATCCCATGCTGCCCAACTCGCCGGCCGGCTTGAGCCGTGACGCGGGCAGCCGTTACGTCGACTTTGCGATTCGCGATCTGGCCCGGCAATTCGACGCGCTGGACGCGCGCCGCAGCGAAGTCGAGGTAAAGCTGTTCGGGGGGGGAGACGTACTGGCGATCGCCTGCGATGCGTCGCGGCCAACCGTGGGCAGGTTGAATTGCGAGGTCGCGCTCAGGGTACTTAAGGAAGAGGGCTTTAGTGTAACGGCATCTTCCCTGGGAGGGAACTGCGGCGTCAATATTCTCTTCAACACAGAAACGGGGGAAGTGCTGCTCAAGCGGCACTGCATCGATTGATCCGGGCAGCAGGATCTGCGGGCTTGCCGGAACAGTCTTTAACATCTTCGACCGCAAGAGGAAGCCAGGAGACCGGGCATATGAGCACGCCTAAAATTCGCGTTCTGATCGTGGACGACTCCGCAGTGGTACGGCAAACGCTGCGCGACGTGCTCGATTCCGATCCTGAGATCGAAGTTATCGCCACTGCCGGGGACCCGTTTGTCGCTGCCGACCGCATCAGCGAACAAGTGCCGGACGTGATCACGCTGGACATCGAGATGCCGCGCATGGACGGGCTCACTTTTCTGAAAAAGATCATGAGCCAGCATCCGATTCCCGTGGTGATCTGCTCCAGCCTGGCCGGGGAGGGCACGCAGAGCGCCTTCAAGGCTCTGGAATACGGTGCGGTTGAGATCGTAACCAAGCCGCGGATGGGGACCAAGCAGTTTATTGAAGACTCCCGGATCGACATCTGCAATGCGGTAAAGGCCGCCGCTCAAGCCAGGCTGCGCCCTCTCCGGCCCAGCCAAACGGTCGAACCCAAGCTCAACGCCGACTGCATTCTTTCTCCAGCCAGCCACGCCATGGCCGAGACTACAGAAAAAGTGGTGGCCATTGGCGCCTCGACCGGCGGCACCGAGGCGCTCAAGACGGTGCTTGAGATGCTTCCCGCCGATACCCCGGGCATCGTCATTGTGCAGCACATGCCGGAACTGTTCACGCGCGCGTTTGCCGCCCGGCTCGACGGGCTGTGCAATATCACCGTCAAGGAGGCCGAGACCAACGACACCGTGATTCGCGGACGCGCCCTGATCGCACCGGGCAACCATCACATGCTGCTCAAACGCAGCGGCGCTCGATACTACGTGGAAATCAAGGACGGCCCCCTGGTCTGCCGCCACCGGCCCTCAGTAGACGTGCTGTTTCGCTCCGCCGCCCGCTATGCAGGACAGAACGCCCTCGGCGTCATCCTCACCGGAATGGGCGACGACGGGGCCCGCGGCATGTTGGAAATGAAACAGGCCGGGGCCTACACCATCGCTCAGGACGAGGCTACCTGCGTAGTCTTCGGCATGCCCAAGGAAGCCATCAAAGCAGGCGGCGTCGACAAGATCCTGCCGCTGAACTCGGTCGCTGCGGCAATTCTGTAGAGCTGTCTCAGAAATTGCGTAGAGCCGCCAAAGAGGTTGCAGGTCCGCAGCTCCCTGGCTTCGCTCTCTGCCATTTCAGAGACGGCTATAACGGGTACTTCAGGCTGCCTGGGAGGTGATCTGTTGATTATTTGATTACCCCGCCCCCCCTCCCCCCCCTATGTATTTAGTCATGTTCTCCAGTTTCAACGAGTTACGGTAGGGGTATCGCCGCAAAAATTAGATTCTAAAGGGGTTATCTGTCAAAAATTAGATAACAAAGGAGTTATGGACCTTTTTTGGCGTTTTTGGAGGTTTTCGTACCGCAATACAGGATTTTTTGGGGGGTGTATCGGATTGAAAGCTCCTTTCAGTGCGTTCTGTCCAGGCTCCGGAAAAGCGGTGAAGGCCCAGGGCTAAAGCCCAACTCAACCGATGGGCTTTATTCGTGAGGCTGAAGCCTCACGCTCCCTCCGAAGAAGCAAAGGAGGAGGTTTTCGTGAGTCTGTGGTCCCCCCGGGATTTTTCTCTTTTCGGCTGGAGTGCCGGTGGCCTGCTTATGCTGTGCTGGCTCAAAAAAGCACTATGGATCGATTGTGCGCCTGGGTGGGGTAATTATCTGCAAATCTGCGGTGGGGCAGACATGCGGCGCGTTTTTGGTTCGTAGTGTTTCAGTCCGGCGGCGGAAATCGGCGAAATGCGGCGCTGCAGAGGCGGTGAAACTTGCTCGCCAGCGCGTCATTTCGGATGGATTGGCTGTTTTTGGCGTATTTTGCCCTTAAAAACAGGCTGGATTTCAGCCGATTGACGTTTTCGGAAGTCGCACGGGGTTTGTGTCATTCCATTTTCCTCGTAAAAGGATAGAAGAGAGGAACGCCGTCCCTCCGGGACTCCCGATCCATTTTTTGGGGTACGCCCACCCCACGCTGAAGCGCGGGGCTAACAAACATTGCGCCTACGGCGCGGGGCGACGGGCTGCTGACGGCATGGAACAGGGCTGTGTTTTTCAGGGACCTGTCTCCGTTGAAAGTCAGGGCGGAAACCCATGATTTTCATGGTTGCGGATGGCCCATTGAGCCATGGGTACTCCCTCCGGAATTTCCGATCTACAACTGTCCTTTAAAGTCCGTACCCTTCAAATCTGCTCTACAGCAACGATGAAAGCCCTATAAAGCCAAAAGGAAGCTCGGGGATTTGCGCAGCCTCTACCGGGTCCGGGTTAACCCGATGCCCTGTCGAGGCTGCGCATTATTCGGTCTTTCCCCCCTCAAATTACGCGAGGTCGAAACGATCGAGGTTCATCACCTTGCTCCAGGCGGCTACAAAGTCGCGCACAAACGCCTGCCGGGAATCGCCGCACGCATAGTATTCCGCGAGAGCCCGGAGTTGAGAGTTGGAACCGAAGACCAGATCGACGACGGTGCCCGTACCCTTCAGTTCGCCACTCGCCCGATCGCGCCCCTCCAACACGCCTTCAGAGGTAGCGGACTTCTGCCACTTGGTGTGCATATCGAGGAGGTTCACGAAGAAATCGTTGGTCAAGGTTCCGGGTCTTTTGGTGAAAACGCCATGCGCGGACTGCCCGAAGTTTGCATTCAGCGCGCGCAGGCCACCGATCAGGACCGTCATCTCGGGTGCGGTCAGCGTAAGCAGGCTGGCTCGATCGATCAGCAGCTCAGCCGCCGAAGTCTCGTCTCCATTCCGGATGTAATTGCGGAACCCATCTGCAACCGGCTCAAGTACGGCAAACGAGTGCACATCGGTCTGCTCCTGGCTGGCATCCATGCGTCCAGGCGCGAAGGGAACCTTTACGTCGTGGCCGGCCTTTTTTGCCGCTTCCTCGACGGCTGCACACCCGCCCAGAACGATCAGGTCGGCAAGCGAGACCCGCTTCCCTCCGGTTTGCGCGCTGTTGAATTCTTTCTGAATCGCCTCCAGCTTCTGAAGCACTTTTGCCAGTTCCGCCGGCTGGTTGACTTCCCAGTCCTTTTGCGGCGCCAGACGAATGCGCGCTCCGTTTGCCCCGCCGCGCTTGTCTGTGCCGCGGAAGGTTGAAGCCGATGCCCAGGCCGTTGTGACCAGTTGGGAGATGGAAAGTCCAGAGGCAAGGATTCTGGCTTTCAGGGCTGCGATCTCCTGCTCGCCGATCAACTCATGATCCACCGCGGGAACGGGGTCCTGCCAAATCAGGTGTTCTTTGGGAACCAGCGGGCCAAGATACCGCGTGACAGGGCCCATGTCGCGATGCGTCAGCTTGAACCAGGCGCGGGAAAAGACATCCGCGAATTCATCGGGGTGCTCGTAAAAGCGCCGTGAGATTCTTTTATATTCCGGGTCGGCGAGCAGGGAGAGATCCGTGGTGAGCAAGGAGGGCGCGTGACGCCTGGACGGGTCAAAGGCATCGGGCACCGTGCCTGCGCCGGCATCGCCCTTCGGCTTCCACTGAAATGCGCCGGCCGGGCTGGTGGTCAGTTCCCACTCATAGCTAAACAAGTTCTTGAAGAAGTCGTTACTCCACTGGGTGGGCGTAGAGGTCCAGATGACTTCAAGCCCGCTGGTGATGGCATCCTTGCCAACGCCGGCGCCATAGCTATTTTTCCAGCCCAACCCCTGCTCCTCAATGGGAGCGGCCTCAGGCTCAGGACCTACATGGCTGGCAGGCGCTGCACCGTGGGTTTTGCCAAAGGTGTGGCCGCCCGCAATCAGCGCAACGGTCTCTTCGTCATTCATGGCCATGCGGGCGAAGGTCTCGCGGATACCCTTGACTGCCGAGAGCGGATCATGATCGCGGTTTGGGCCTTCCGGATTGACGTAGATGAGGCCCATCTCGGTGGCGCCCAGTGGATTTTCGAGTTCCTCGGCAGGCCTGTGGGCCAGCCATGTTTTCTCGTTACCCCAGTTCACGTCTTCCTGCGGCTCCCAGATGTCCACGCGCCCGCCGGCGAAACCGAAAGTCTTCAATCCCATCGACTCCAGCGCCACGGTGCCGGCGAGAACGATCAGGTCGGCCCAGGAGAGCTTACGGCCGTACTTCTGCTTGATGGGCCAGATCAGCCGGCGCGCCTTGTCGAGGCTCACGTTGTCAGGCCAGCTATTGAGGGGAGCAAAGCGCTGCGCGCCGGAACCAGCGCCGCCGCGGCCATCGGAGATGCGATACGTGCCTGCGCTGTGCCACGCCATACGGATGAAGAACGGCCCGTAGTGGCCGAAGTCCGCAGGCCACCAGTCCTGCGAGTCCGTCATCAGGGCACGGAGGTCCTTGATCACGGCATCCAGGTCGAGGCTCTTGACCTCCTCAGCGTAATTGAACGACTCGCCCGTGGGATTGGACAGCGGGCAGTGCTGGTGCAGGGGCTTCAGGTTCAGTTGATTGGGCCACCAAGTTGCGTTCGTTTGGCTTCCACCCGCTGCGTGTTTCGCTGCGCCGCCTGAAAACGGGCACTTTGTTTCATCTGCCATGGTTCTCTCCTTTGGCTGTCTGCTATGCGATGCCTCTTAGATTGCCACCTGTTGGATGATCCGAAGTGGGCTCAGGTTGGCTCATCCCATCGATATGGGCGGCACACCTGCGCACAATCCTCGCGAACCTTCCGGACTGCGTGCCATGGAAAAGGCGATTCGGCAGGCCGTGGGTACGACAAGGCTGTCCCTTGCAGCCTGCGCTGCCTGCGCTGAAAAGCGGCAAAAACGCTTAAAATAGAGCAATAGCGCAATACTGAATGGGTATTTTCAAAGAAGAGGAATTCCGGCCTCCCTTATCCACAAAAACCGGGTTTCCCTCCGTTGACCCTGCCTGTCAGGGTGCTTAGAGTCTGTAATCGAGCGGTACTTTTCCCCCGCGTCGGCACGGTGCTGGAGGGTTGCCGCCGCATTCAGGAACGCAGTCGCTCACAGCCTCATCAAAATCGGAGTCAGAATGCTGAAATTAAAGAAGATCCACATACTCGGCTTCAAAAGCTTTTGCGACCGCACGGAGTTGACCGTGGCGGGGACGGGCATTGCCGTGGTGGTGGGGCCGAACGGGTGCGGCAAGTCAAACATCCTGGACGGGGTGAGCTGGGTACTGGGCGAACAAAGCGCTAAAACACTGCGCGGCACGCACATGCAGGATGTGATTTTTGCCGGAACGCGGGATCGCAAGGCTCTGGGCATGGCGGAAGTGACGCTGACCATGGTGGACCCGGAAGCCTACGAGGGACCGGTGCCCGTGGAGCCCGAGGTGGTGGTGGAGCACGACGGCCCGGACGACTGGGACGAGAACGAAGTACGCCGCCAGCGAGCCGCCGAGGCCGAGGAAATTATCGCCGCCGAGCAGCCGGGCCAGGCGCTGGACGAGGATGGGGATCAAAACCCGGATGCGCCCCAGTCCGCGGCGAGCGCGGAGGGTCCGCAGGCGGTGGTGCTGAAGATTCGCCGCCGCAAGTTCCATCGCACCCCTCAGAAAGGCGAAATCGTCATTACCCGGCGGCTGTTCCGCACCGGAGAGAGCGAGTACCTGCTCAACGGCAAGCTGTGCCGGCTGCGCGACATTCAGGATATTTTTATGGGCACCGGCCTGGGACCGGAAAGCTACGCCATCATCGGGCAGGAGCGGATTGGGCAGTTGCTCAGCTCCAAGCCCTATGATCGCCGGGCCATTATCGAGGAGGCGGCGGGCATTACGCGCTTCAAGAACAAGAAGCGGCTGGCGGAACTGCGTCTGGAGAGCGCCAAACAGAATCTGGCCCGCGTGGACGACATCTTTGAAGAGGTCGCGCGGCAGATGAACAGCCTGAAGCGGCAGGCGGCCAAGGCGGAGAGGTTTGCCGCTGCTCGCGATGAACTGCGCGGACGCTTGCGCGTGGTGCTGGCCAGCCGCATGGCGCTGATGGATGCAGAGCAGGCCGGGCTGGAGAAGGAGATTGCGTCGCTGACAGAGCGGATCAACGGCTCGGCGGCGGAGATTACCGAGCTGGAAGCCAATCAGCACGCACTCACCGAGCGCGGCTACGAGTTGGACCGCGAAGGCCACGATGCGCAAAACCGGGCCAACGAGGCCGCCGTCGAGCTGGAGCGGGCCACGGCGCGGGAGCGCGGAAACGCCGAACGCGTGATCGAGTTGGAGACGCGCATCGCGGCAGCCGGCGCGGAACTGGAGCAGACACGGACGCAGTTGGGCGGCATTGTTGAAGAGCGGACGCAGCAACAATCGTTTCTTCAGACGGCAGCCGAGGAAGCCCGTGCGTTTCATCAGAAAGTGGACGCGCGACAGCAGGAAGCACGGACGGCCGCCGAAGAGGTTTTCAGCGCGGAGCGGCAATTGGAATCCAACCGCCGCTCCGCCATGCACCTTTTGACCCTGGCCGGCAACGCCCGCAACTTTACTGCCCAGGGAGAAGAAAGCCTGGCGGCTCTGGAGCGCGAGTCGGAGCGGCTCAACGCCGAGATTGGCCAGGCGCGGAACGAATTTGAGAAGCTGGGCGTGGACAGCGGGCAGGCGCGGCAGCGCTTTGAGTCCGCGGCTGAAGCGTTGAAGAGACTAGAGACTGAAATTGCCTCGCTGCGCGAAGAACTGCAGGCCCGGCGCGCGGAGGAAAACACGCAGCGGACGCGCGCCAATCAACTGCGCAGCGAACAGGCCTCTGTGGCGGGACGGCGGGACGCGCTGGGAGCGCTGATTCGCAACCACGGCTACTCCACCGATACCGTAAGGCGGCTGCTTAAGCCGGGCGCGCTGGGCCAGGGCATGGCTCCCGTGGGCACGCTGGCGGACTTTCTTGAGGTCAGCGGCGCGCACGAAGGCGTGGTGGACGAATATCTGCGCGAAGAGTTGAACTACGTGGTTGTGGAGAGCTGGGGAGTTGCCGAGGAGGGCGTGCGGCTGCTCAAGTCCGGCGTCGACGGCCGAGCCACTTTCCTGATTCATCCTTCAGAGCAAAGCGCGCTTTTTGATGAACCGGCAGACACAATCAGCGGCCCCGGACTCACTCCGCTGAAGGATTCGATCAAGGTTCTGAATGGCTTTGGGAGAACGCTGGAATCGATTCTGCCCAAGCTCAAGAACGGCTACCTGGTTGAGGACTCCGGCGAGGCACAGCGGCTGTCCGCC
>JARLGF010000016.1 GCA_031296165.1 Occallatibacter sp.
ACCCGGAGGGTGCAGGGACTTTCCGTCCCGGAACGCAAAAAAACGGAGGGAGCAGGAGCCTTCAGGCTCCTGAAAACCAGCCCCCATACAACGTGGCTTTAGCCTCGGACGGATGTTTTTAGTGCTTTGAACGTGGGAACCAGCCTTTTTCCGCACCCGGTTCATCGCAGCCCTACACCGCTGTTCCGGAACCTGAACGCACCAAAGGAGTTCAACCCGATGCAAAACGTCCAAATCTCATTATGCGGTACTAAAATCTCCAAAACCACCCAAAAACAGTCTATAACTCCTTTATTATCTAATTTTTGACATATAACCCCTTTAGAATCTAATTTTTGCGGCGATACCCCTACCGTAACTCGTTGAAACTGGATAACTTGACTAAATACATAGGGGGGGAGGGGGGGAGGGGTAATCAAAGAATCAATAGATCGCTTCCATGGGCAGCCAGAATTACCCGTTATTTCCGTTTCAGAAAGGGTAGAGAGCAAAGCCGGGAAGCTCAGCCGGCACGGCTGCAACATCCTGGGCGGCTCTACATAATCTCTACTAGCCCTCGAACGACAACTGACTGGCGGCCCAGGCCGGTGGAGCGGGTTTCGGCTCGCTGGCCAACTCGTAAACCAGCCGTTCCAGCACCAGCCGCTTGTCCGGCGGCGAGGAGCGCAGTTCCAGATCGGCGCGGGCCACCAGGCGCAGCGCCCGGGTCAGGTCGCGGCGGCTCTTGTAGCGCCGGGCCTGGCGGATCAGGTCGTCGGCGGCAAACGGCGGCATCCTGAAGCCCTGCCACAGCGCCTGCCAGATGGCGCGCGAGTCGCGCACGTTCTTCTCCAGGATCACCAGCATCTGGCGGAAGGTGCGCGCCAGCATATAGAGGTGGCCGATGGCCGCGTCCTCGCCGGCGTCCGAGCTGTTCAGCAACCCCTGCAACAGGGCCAGGGCGCGCGCCCGGTCGTGGGCGCTGATGGCGTCGGTCAGTTCGTACAGCGAGCGCTGCTTGGCGCCCAGAACCATGGTTTCCACGTCGCCCAGGGTAATGCGCCCCCGGCCCAGGGTATAAAGCAGCAGCTTTTCCATCTCTGACGAGATCAGCATCATGTCCGCGCCCAGGGCGTCGGTCAGCTCGCGGGCCGCGTCTGGCTCCATACGGGTGCCGGCCTGCTGCGCGGTGGCCACGGTCCAGCGCATGGCGTCCTCTTCGTTTACGCGGGCCAGCTCCACCATGCCGCAGTGTTCGCCCAGGGTCTCGGTCAGACGTTCAAAGCGGTTCTTGTCGTCCATCTCCATGCGGCGCGGATCGGAGGGAATGCGCAGGTGGTCGGCTACAAAAACCAGCAGCGCCTGGGGATTGGGCGATCGGAAATAGCGGTTCAGGGCCGCGAACTCGTCCTTTTTGGCGCCGCGCGTGTAAAGCTGGCGCACGTTGCGCACAAAAATCACCTGGAAAGGAGCCATCAGCGAAGGGGTCTGGGCACGGTCCAGCACCTCGAAGATCGAGGTACTGGCCAGGTCCAGGTCGGAGAGACAGAAATCGCGGAGTTCCTGCGGAACAAATCCCTTGAGCACGGCAGCCCGGCAGCGGTCCAGGAGAAACACTTCGTCACCGGCCAGCACGTAGCCTGCCCGCAGCGGACCCTTGCCGGCCGCTGCGGCCTCGATTTCGGCCACAAAACGGGCCGTCGAGGCAAAACCCGCGCCCCAGCGCCCGGCGGTCAAAGGACTTGTCTCCGGGCTGTCGGTGCGCGCATCATGCGGCTCCAGAATACCTTCTGTGGCGCGGCGAGGCCAGCGGGAACGAGGAAAAGGTGACCAAAACCGGCACCTTCTGTGGCGCCGCTGCTGGAACGGGCCCTAAAACCCTTCCAGCACATCGGCCACCAGTTGCCGCGCAAAGTTGCGCGAGAACCGGGTGACGGCCGCCGGATCTTCCTGCAGGAAGGTGGGCAGGTTGGCTGTGGACTGGTACTGCTCGCGATAGACGTAATTGTTGTTCTGGTAGAGGATTTTTCCGTCCCGCCCGGTGAGCGTCACGGAGACCACCACCGTGATGAGAAAGCTCGAGGTCTCCTGCGTGGAGGCGTTATAGGTGTGCGGCGTCAGCACCTCGTGGAGAATGGTTCCGTGCAGCACGGCATCGGCATCGGGGCTGGCATTGGGGGTGACGCGAAAGCGTGTGCGGGTGGCGAACTCGCGGATCACCGCATCGGTCATCACTGTCTCCGTGTGATAGGCCACGGTGTTCGTGGCAAACAGCGGAATGGAGAGCGTATGCACATTGGGTGGCAGGTGGGTGGCGGCGCCCAGTGTGTGGTAGCCGCACCCGGTGAGGCCGAGCAAGGCAAAAGCGGCGGAGAGAAGGACGAACGGACGCATGATTCATCTTAGCGCGCAGGTAAGCCGGATCTGGTGCCAAGCTGGATGGCGCAGCTACACCCAGGCAGTTACCAACATGCTGAGCCGGACGGCGGAGAGCTTGAGCCCATCGGCGCGGTTTTTGAAGTAGAGATCGTTGAGCCGATCGGTATTCAACTGCTCGAAGCGGTGAAAGCCGGCGCGGCTTAGCTCTTCTGCCATGGTTTCCGGCGTAAAGAAGAGCTGGAAGGGCTCTCCGGCCCTGGCAACGCGGTACGAAAGCCGTTCGAAGGCGATGCGCCCGGCGGGGCCGAGCGTCTCCGGCTTGAGCGCGTAATCGAAGCTCACGGCGGTTCCGGTGGGCAGTTGCGCAAGGTCGGCCAGCGTGGCGCGGAAGGCCTCCAGTGTGAGGTAGGGAACCACGCCCAGCCAGCCGAAGAACGCGGGCGTCGTGGCGTCGAATCCCGCCTCCGTCAGTCCCGCTGCCAGGGTTTGACGCTCAAAATCCAGCGGCACAAAAGTCAGCGTGGCGGGCAGGGCAATCTCCGCATGGTCAAGCATCGTGCGCTTCCACTCCTGCGTGGCCGGAAAGTCCACCTCGAAGACCCGCAGCGCGGCGAAAGGGTTGCGATAGGCGAAGGTGTCCAGGCCGGCGCCGAGAATGACGTACTGCGCGATGCCGCCGGCTACGGCTACGGCCAACTGGTCTTCGGCATAGCGGCTGCGCACCGCCATGAAGCAGCGGAAGTCGCGGGCCACCGGGTGCATGGCGCGCTTCATGTGCCGCGGATAGCCGGCGCCGACCAGCCGCAGCGCGATGGGGTCGTCCAAAACCGGGGGGTGGTCTGTTAATTGGTGCGCAGCCCTCCGTATGGCCACACCGAGAGCGGTTTTGCTGGCGCGGCCAGTCTCCATAAGCTCCAGTGTAAATGTGCGCGGAAAATCGCCGCATGCGCCGCGTACCATGGTGTGCATGAGCTGGATTGGATGGGCACTGCTTTCCGCGGTCTTTGCCGCTGCCACCGCCCTGCTGGCCAAGGTGGGCGTGGCGCACGTGGATTCGAACCTGGCCATGGCGCTGCGCACTACCGTGGTGCTGGTGTTTGCCTGGGGCATTGCGCTGGCGCTGGGCAAGCACGGCGAAATTCGCGCGCTGGACCGGCGTACCGTGCTGTTTCTTACGCTCAGCGGCCTGGCCACGGGACTTTCGTGGCTGTGCTACTTCCGCGCCCTGCAACTGGGGCTGGCCTCGCGCGTGGCGCCGCTGGACAAGCTCAGCGTGCCGCTGGTGATGGTGCTTGCCTGGTTGTTGCTGGGCGAGAAAATGACCGCGCCGGTGGTGGTTGGTGGCCTGCTCATCACCGCCGGAGCCGTGGTGATGGTCCTGGGCTGAGCAAACGCGATTGCCGCTTCCCTATACTGAAAGAGAAAGCGATTTTTCGCCGCGCACAAGCCCCGATGAAACCACACTCCCAATCCGCGCCTCAGTCTACTTCCCCCGCCCCACCCCGCCGCATCGTCCTCACCGGCTTCATGGGCTCAGGCAAATCGACCGTCGGACCGCTGCTGGCCGCGCGGCTGGGCTGGAGCTTTCTGGATGTGGACGACGTGATCGAGGCCGAGGCCGGAGTTACCATTGCCGAGCTGTTTGTGCGCCACGGCGAGTCTCCGTTCCGCGAGCGCGAACACGTGGCCATTGCGCGCCTGACAGCCGGCGATGGACTGGTGCTGGCGCTGGGCGGCGGAGCCATTGAGCACGTGGCCACGCGCAACCTGCTGCTCACCGCTCCCGGCACGCTGCTGGTGCATCTGGAGGTGGAACTGGCCACCACGCTGGCTCGCTGCCGCGGTACCGAGCATCTGCGCCCCATTCTTGCCGACCAGGCGAACCTGGCTAGTCGTTACGGTCGCCGCTTGCCGCTCTACCGGATGGCCCACGTCTCGATTGCCGTGGACGCCCTGACGCCGCAGCAGGCGGTGGACGCGATTCTCCAGGCCGCGCGGCTGGGCTGACCCCCAACTGAGGCTTCCCGCGCTTGCTATCATCACCACAGGTGCTTGGCAACTCATTCCGGGCACACACGTTGAGGTCCCCAACCTTCCCATGACTCCCGCCTCCCAGGCTCCCCCCCCGGCAGAGATCGCAACGGAAAGCGCAGTGCACGTTCCCGTGCACATCCACGCGCCGCAGCCGGGTGAGACGGCCACCCTGATTCACGATCTACGCGAGCTGTTCAAGGTCAAAGTGGTGGGCATGGTCCTTGTGACCGGGTGGGGTGGGTTTTACCTGGGGTCCATGCAGTCGGGCATTTCGAGTGTGCAGCGCGGCCTTCTCGACACGCTGCTGGGCATTGGCTTGGTTTCAGCCGGTGCTGGCGCGCTGAATGAGGCTCTGGAGCGCAAGACCGACGCGCGCATGGTGCGCACCGCCGACCGCCCGCTGGCCACCGGGCGCATTCCGCTGGCGTTGGGCATTCTGGGCGGACTGGGTTCGCTGGGCCTGGGTGCTTTCTGGCTGCTGGTCACCACCAACCTGCTCACCGTGTCTCTGGCGCTGCTGACCGCGTTTACCTACGTGGCCATCTACACGCCGCTGAAGCGCTTCACCACCATGGCCACGTTCATCGGCGCGTTTCCCGGGGCCATGGGTCCGCTGCTGGGCTGGACCGCTGCCCGCGGGCGCATCGAGTGGCCGGGCGTGGCCCTGTTCGCCATTCTCTTCGTGTGGCAGTTTCCCCACTTCATGGCCATTGCGTGGCTTTACCGCGAAGACTACGCCCGCGCCGGGATTCGCATGTTGCCGGTGGTGCAGCCCGACGGCTGGTCCACCGTGGCCGAGGCGCTGTTTTTCGCGGTGGTGATGATTCCCGTAAGCCTGGTTCCGTGGCGGCTGGGCCTGACCGGAATTACGTATACCGTGTTGGCAGTCGCGCTGGGCCTGCTTTACCTGGGCTATACCATTCGTTTTGCGGGCATTCTGCACGCCAAAGATGAAACCGAGAGCCGCATGAGGGCGCGCGACCTGCTCAAGGTGAGCGTTCTCTACCTGCCCCTGCTGTTCACCACGTTGATGCTCTGCGCAAACGCAAGACACTAGGCAACTATGACGACCACTGCTCCAGTTTCCTCTTCCGGCACGATCCCGGCTATCGCCACCATTCTGGTCATCAGCGCGGCGGCCACGGCATTTCTTTTCTGGCTCATCTACGTGCATCCGGCCGCGGATGCGGGCAGCGCGCGGATGGCATTTCTGCCCGCGCTCAATGCCTTTCTCAACGGCCTCAGCGCCTCGGCTTTGCTGATCGGCTACACCTTCATCCGGGCGCACCGGATCAAGGCCCACCGCGCATCCATGCTGACCGCCTTTGGCTTCTCCACGCTGTTTCTGGTCAGCTATATCCTGCACCACGCGCTGCACGGAGACGTCCGCTACCCGGCGGAGGCGCCGCTGCGGATGGTCTATCTGCCGCTGCTGGCCAGCCACATTGTGCTGGCCATTGTGGCCTTGCCGCTGGTGCTGGTGACGTTCTACTTCTCGCTCAGCGGGCGGTTTCCCCAGCACCGCAAGGTGGCCCGCTGGACGTTTCCGCTGTGGCTCTACGTCTCGGTTACCGGCGTGGTGACGTACGTGATGCTGCGCCTGGCGCAGGGATAGAAGAACACATGTCTACTAGCCGCCCAGATTCCGGCGATACGAGCAAGGCCCGCGCAAACAGCACGGTTCAGCCGGACGACGGCACGCGTCAACTGCTGCAATGGGGCGGTTCGATGGTGGGCACGGGAGCTTTGGCGGTGATGCTGTTGCAGACCCTGCTGGGCGGCTTCTCGCCCACCGGCGCCAGCACCAACACCGGCTGGTTCGCCCTGATTGTGGCCCTGATGTGCATTCCGTTCGGCGGGCTGCTGCTGACGCTGGGCGTGGCCAAATGGCTGCGCAACCGGCGTTTGGGGCGCAAACTATAGACCTCTGCTATTCTTTTCACTTACTGGAGTGCATGCATATGGCAAGAAGCGTCAACAAAGTCACCCTTTTAGGCAATGTGGGCAAAGACCCGGAGATTCGTTCCACCGCCGGCGGCGTGATGGTAGCCAGCCTTACGCTGGCCACCAGCGACCGCCAGAAGGACGCGCAGGGCAACTGGCAGGACCGCACCGAGTGGCACAACCTGAAGGCCTTCAACCGCACCGCTGAGATTGTGCGCGACTACGTGAAGAAGGGCTCCAAGCTGTACATCGAGGGCAAGATTACGACCAACAGTTGGGACGACAAAGAGACCGGCGCGAAGCGTTATCGCACGGAGATCCTGGTCAACGAGCTGGTTCTGCTCTCCGGCCGCGACGAGGGCTCGGGCGGCGGCGGATACAGCCGGAGTACCAATGCCGGCAGTTCCAGCAGTTCGACGGCCAGCTTCGACCAGCGGCCGCCTGCCGGCCAGGACGACATTGCCCAATCCGCCGAGATCTCCGACGACGATATTCCGTTCTAGGTATTGTCCTGCCAGAGCGCCGGGTAAGGCCGTATAGCATGAATTGCCGCGATTTCAAGGTGCGGCAGGCTTGCGAGGACCGTTTCATGTTCTGAAATGGCACAGCGATCCAGTGCCGTGGCCGTATTGGTTCCCGCCGGACTCACAGGGAACAAATATGTAGCGAGTGATCCCTCAGTCGCAGTAACATCCTGAGACATGAGGCGGCACCATGCTTGAAAGGCTGGCTGGCAGACTAACCTCGGATACGACGCCCAAAGGAATCCTTGTCTTGATTCCGGTGCGGCGGAGTGCAATGACTGCGTTTTGCAGTCCTGTTGTCGTGATCTGGGCAGTCATTGCGGCGATTCACTACTGGAATGTGTTGGTGGCGCCGCACCCGGAAAACAGCGAATTTACGCTGCAACTGATTGCTATCGGAATTTACATTGCCGGCTCCTGCTTCTTTGCTGGCTGGCTGTCGTGGATCCTTACGGGCGAAACCATCCTCACCCTGAGCCCGGACGAGATGAAGGTGCGGCACCGGGTTTTAGGCATCGGGCTGGATACGTATAGATTTTCACCAAGCGATATACATAACCTCCGCTATATCCCTCCCGTCGATTCCTGGCCATTCAAGACGTATACAGATCCAAGCACCAGCAGTGTCCGGTTCAGGGTGGGCCACAAATCGTACAGCTTGGCCAAGGGAATCACGGAGACAGAAGCCTTTGCGTTGATGCTGGAGATGCATAAGGTCTGCCAATTTACGGACGGTTTTGCGCTCGACCGTCTCGAAGTCCTGAATAGCCGATACCGCTAGAGCATTTTCTATTCACATGTTGACGTTTGGAGATCGTGGAAGGTGGCTTTTTCTTAAGGAAAAAGACACTTAAGCGCATGGCTTCGGTCTACACCATTCCGAAAATGCTATATCGGTCTCAAAACCGATGAAACGAATCCTAACTCCCGTATCGTCGCCAATCCGTCAGTTACTACGGCACGACAGTGATCAGCTTCGTCAGCTTGATTGCATCCGAAGCGCCGCCGACCATCACGCGCACACGATCGTGCTCCACCGTCCACTTGTCTGCGGAAACATTCCAGTAAGCCAGATCCTTTGCCGCGAGCGGCAACTGAACTGACTTTGTCTCGCCGGGCTTGAGCGAGAGCCGTGCGAATCCTTTCAGCTCTTCCCTGGGCCGATCCACTTTCGAGCCAACGTGCTGCACGTACATCTGCACCACTTCGTCGCCGGCGCGGCTGCCAGTGTTGGTGACATCGACGCTGACCGTCGCTTCGCCGTTCTCGCGCAACCGGCTGGAGCTGATGCGCAGGTTTGCGTAGCGGAAGCTGGTGTAACTGAGGCCGTGGCCGAAGGCATAGAGCGGCTTCGCCTTGAAGTACATATAGGTGCGGCCGTGGCGCAGGTTGTAATCCATCATGGGCGGCACCTGCGCCAGCGACTGCGGCCAGGTCACGGTGACGCGGCCCGCCGGGTTGGAATCGCCGAAGAGCACATCGGCGAGGGCTGCGCCCTCCTGCTCGCTGGAGTGCGTCATGTGCAGAATGGCGGGCACATGCTGCTGGGCCCAGTCGATGGTGTAGGAAAATCCGCTGACCAGGACGAGGACGGTGCGGGGATTGGCGGCGGTGACGTCCTGAAGAAGCTTCTGCTGCTCGGGGTTGAGGTTGATCTGCTTGCGGTCGATGCCCTCCAGGCCTTCCGTGGGGTCGGGCGTGTAACCGAATGGTATGTGCAACACGGGGTTTACACGCGACATGGGGTCGTTGCCGAGGAGGACGATGGCGACGTCCGACGAGCGGGCGAGGGCTACTGCCTGGTCGTGATCGGTTGCGGTGCGGACGTCGATGGATGCGCCGGCGGCGGCGCGGATGCCCTGGAGTGGCGTGATGGCGAAGGGGGGCTGGCCGCCGTAGCCGTCGATGTAGACCTTGTCGGCGCGGGGACCGAGGACGGCGATGGAGTGGATGGACGATGCGTCGAGAGGGAGCAGGGGCTTGCGGGCGAACGGGGCGTTTTTGAGCAGGACGATGGATTCGCGGGTCACGCGGAGGGCCAGAGCTTTGCTGGCGTCGCTCTCACACGGAGCAGGCTCTTGCTCAGTACCGATGCGGGCGTAGGGAACCATAGCCGGAGGGTCGAGCAGGCCGAGACGGATGAGAACGCGAAAGAGGCCGCGCAGATTGGCGTCGATGTCGGACTCGTGAATGAGCTTCTTCTGGAGATCGGCGTGGACGGACTCCTCGTAGGGGTTGAGAAACTGATTGACGCCGATGTGCAGGGCTCCGGCGACGGCTTCGTCGAGATTGGGAAAATACTGGTTTTTGGTGACCATGTCAGTGACCGCGTCGCGATCCGTATCGATGATCCCGTTGAAGCCCCATTGCCCGACGAGCAGGCTCTTGAAAAGGGGATTGGCGGTCATGGGAATGCCATTGACCGCGTTGAACGAGGCCATGATGGCGTTGGCTCCGCCCTGCTCGACGGCCATGCGAAAGGGCGCCGCGTAGTACTCGTGCAGCAGGCGCGCATCGAAGTTGGACGACGAGCCTTCGCGGCCGTCCTCATTGCTGTTTGCCATGAAGTGCTTGGCCAGCGCGGCGGCGAGCCAGGTGCGGGAGTCGTTACCCTGGAGTCCGCGCACAAAGGCGACGGCCATGGTTCCGACGAGGTAGGGATCTTCGCCGTAGGCCTCGTCGGAGCGGCCCCAGCGGGGATCGCGGGCGAGATCGGCGTTGGGTGCGCGCAGGATCAGACCTCCGCGGTCGTAGCGCTGATAGATGAAGCGCGCCTCCCGCGCCTCTTCCGCTGCCGCTTGTTGCACGATAGCCGGGTCCCAGGTTTCGCCCAGTCCGGAGGCCTGCGGGAACTGCGTGGTGGGAATGGCCGAGCGGCCGCCCATCGGTCCAGCGCCGCCGGGAGATCTTGTACCCCAGCGTCTGTCCAAGGCGAGGCCGTGCAGGCCCTCGAACTGGCCTCCCGAGCCGGGAACGGTGGCGACCGCTCCCTGTGCGTGAATCCCCAGGCGCGGCACATTGATGGACTTGCCCAGCAGGTCGATTTTTTCCTGGAGCGTCAGCAGGGAGAGGACATTGTCGATGCGCTGCTCGACCGGGAGGGCGGGATTCCGAAACGGATATTGCGCCTGCGCGGAGGCTGACGGTCCGCGTACTACGCAGAGCAGCAGGGCTGCGATCA
This sequence comes from Occallatibacter sp., assembly GCA_031296165.1. Classification (GTDB taxonomy): domain Bacteria; phylum Acidobacteriota; class Terriglobia; order Terriglobales; family Acidobacteriaceae; genus Telmatobacter. Next base: position 10,042 of record JARLGF010000016.1, read on the forward strand.
GAAAAATGCGCTTCACGAGAGGGGCTCCTGGGGGGGTGGAAGAATGCGAAGATTGTAGCACAGGGCTTCTGCGGGGAGACTGAACGCGTGGAAGGTGGTTCGCTGCAGGTTGAATTGCTCAAACTGCGGAAGCCAATGGGTGTTAGCATCAAAGCTGACAGATGCAGACGAAAAAACTGAAGATCATTCCCCTTGGCGGCCTGGGCGAGTTCGGCATGAATTGCCTGGCTTTGCGCTGGGAAGACGACATTATCGTGATCGACGCGGGACTTATGTTCCCGGAGTCGGAGTTGTTGGGTGTGGATATCGTAGTTCCCGATATCACCTACTTAGTTGAAAACAAGCAGCATGTAAGGGCCATTATCCTTACGCACGGCCACCAGGACCACATTGGCGGCCTGTCGTGGTTCCTGAGCGAGCTGAAGGTTCCGGTCTATGCGACCGAGTTCACGCTGGCTTATGTGGAGGGCAATCTCGAAGAGAACCATCTGCTGGATGAAACCACGCTGATCGAGATTACGCCCAAGGAAAAGTTCACCGTGGGCACGTTCACCATTGAGCCGATCCGCGTGACCCACTCGCTGGTGGACTGCGTGGCGCTGGCCATCGATACGCCGGTGGGCGTGGTGATTCACACCGGGGACTTCAAGATCGACCTGGCGCCGCTGGACGACAAGGCCTTCGATCTGCACACCTTTGCGGAGTACGGCAAGCGTGGCGTGCTGGCGCTGCTGCAGGACTCGACAAATGTGGACCGGTCCGGCTACACGCCCAGCGAACGGGCGGTGATTCCGCGGCTGGACGAAGTCTTTTCGCAGGCCAAGAAGAAGCTCTTCTTCAGTTGCTTTTCTTCGTCCATCTACCGCATCCGGATTGCGATGGAACTGGCGCGCAAGCATGGGCGCAAGGTGGCCATCGTGGGCCGCTCGATGATGGAGAGCTCTGAGATTGCGCAGGACCTGGGCTACATCGACATTCCGCAGGGGCTGATCATCAATCCCGGGCAGATGCGCGATTACGCGCCGGAGCAGTTGATGGTGCTGATCAGTGGCACGCAGGGCGAGCCGATGAGCGCGCTGAGCCGGGCTGCGGTAGACAACCACAAGCACGCGCAGATTGACGCGGGCGACACCGTGGTGCTGAGTTCCAGAATCATTCCCGGCAACGAAAAAAGCATCTTCCGGGTGATCGACCACCTTTACCGGCGCGACGCCATCGTGGTGTGCGACGACGGCTCCAATGGCATGATTCATGTCAGCGGCCACGGCAGCCAGGAGGAGATGCGGTTGCTCATCAACCTGGTGCGGCCCAAGTTTTTCATTCCTGTGCACGGCGACTATCGCCACCTGCGGAAACATGCGCAGATTGCCATGGAGACCGGCGCCGTGGAGCACGCCATGGTGATTGAAGACGGCGACGTGCTGGAACTGGACAAGAACGACGCCCGCAAGAAGGACAAGGTGACCGCGGGGCGCATTCTGATCGACTCCGGCTCGTCCATCGACGTGGTGGAAGAACTGGTGCTGCGCGACCGGCGCGTCCTGAGCGAAGACGGCATTGTGATGGCGGTTCTGGCCATCAACAAGCGCACCGGCAAGATGCAGCAGGCGCCGGAGGTGGTGATGCGCGGCTTTGGCGGCGCGGATATTACCGAAGAGGCGCGCGAGCTGGTCATCAAGACGCTGGACGGGTTGAGCGGCGAGGAGAAGACCGACTACGGCATGGTGAAGGAAAAGGTCCGCGCGGAGTTGAAGCGGCTGATCCAGAAAACCACCGGACGGCGGCCGATGATTATGCCGGTGATTCTGGAAGTTTGACCGGCAGCAAAGACGAGGGAAAAAACGAGCGGCGAAAGGGTTGTCCTTTCGCCGCTCGTTTACGTTTGAACCAAGGCGTTTACCGCTCTAACTTGCGATGCGAAAGGCCGAGGTGCGCGCCTTTGTGGGCAAGCCGGCGGGATGAGGCGGAGGGAAGCCGCGCAAAACGCTGGATTCCGCATCTTGTGCGCGTGCCTGCGATGGACGGGGAGTACGGCATGGCCGCGAATGCCGGACGATGAAAGTCTGATCCAGCACCAGGCGGACATTGCCTTCAAGATCGAGGAAGCCGACGCCGCACTCACGGCACAGCGCCTGTTCCTCCGGCGAAAGATAGGGCGCGATGAGCAAGGGCGTCGAATCTCCGGAAAGTTGCGAGACATGGATGCGTAATTCCTGCAGGGCTGTGCGCACCTGGCCGTGCTGCGTATCGGCTTTTACCTTGCAGATCAGAGTGTGGCTGTGACCGTACACGTCGACGTGCGCCCGCATGTCGATTGCGCGGTCGGGGGCGGGCGATTCGTGCTCAATGCTTTTGAGTTTGATCGCGGACACCTGTTCCAGCATTGCCTCGAGTGCTTCGGCGGCACGCGTCTCCAGCTCTTGCGTACTTGATTTAGCCATATGCGGGGAGTCTCCTTTCAAAAATCTTTAAGGCTTAGACGACGTACCTTGCGAGTGGTAACTCTCTCAAGGGGCGAAGACGGAAAAGAAAGGTCGCGTTACGATGCGGCCCGCACGAGCGCCGGAAGACAATCGCCCAGCAGGGAAGTGTCGCTCAGCGATGGAAAGGGCGCCGCAATACGGCTCGGCGTCTTTCGAGGATATTGTGGGACTTCCATGCTGGAGCATTCCTGCGCCAGTTCGACCAGCGACATATTATCCCGGGAGTTGGTCCGCAAGAGAAAGGGTTCCACTCGGAAGGAGTTCTCACCCGACGGGGTTAGCGCCAGGGCAACCGGGGTTCGATGTCGATTTCCGCGGAGTACCTTGAACTCCAGCCAGGAGCAGAGCCGGGGATCGTGAATCTCCGGACGGTCCAGCCAGAAATTGGGCGCTAACTCGCAACCGATGTGCAGATCGCCCAGTTGCAGCTCGACGGCCCGGAGCTGCTTTGAAAAATAACGAAGCACATTGGCCGGACCCACATATAAACCCGTGTGTCCGCGCATTTCGCATTGTGTTTTGACTACCATAACTCACCTCTGATCGGCGAATACCGAAACGGGGTCAGTCTGGGTAAGGAAAAGAGCCCTCCTGCCTGTGGACGAAATCTGCTTGCCGATTTCTGACTTAATGCGCTGGCAGGAATACCAATATGGGAAGATGCTGAGCCTGTAATCTCAACTTGTCAAGGAGAATTTTAGAAACCCGCTAGACAGTGGGGTAGAGCTATAGTTGGAGGGGGCGGGCAGGCGCTTGCTTCTTCCGGTTTTTGGGGATCGAACCATGTTTTTGACAGGACGGGGCATGAACGAAGGATTGGTTTCAGTTGCGGAGATTCGCGCGGCGGCGGCGCGGATTGCAGGCGTGGCCATGAAGACGCCGCTGGTTGAGGCTGCATTTTCCGGTCTCTCGGGGTGGGGAACCGGTAAGCGAATCTGGCTGAAGGCGGAAAGCCTGCAACCCATCGGCGCGTTCAAAATTCGCGGGGCGGCGAATAAGATTCTGCAACTTACGCCCGATGAAATTGCGCGCGGAGTTATTACCTATTCCAGCGGCAACCACGCACAGGGTGTGGCCTATGCGGCGCGCGAGGTGGGAGCCAAGGCCGTGATCGTGATGCCGTCGAATGCGCCGGCCATCAAGCGCGCGGCAACCCTGGCGCTTGGCGCAGAAGTCGTGGACGTGGGCCTGGCCTCAAGCGAGCGGCTGGCCAAGGCCGAGGAACTGGTGCGCGAGCACGGCTACGTGGTAATTCCGCCGTACGACGATGAGCAGATCATTGCCGGGCAGGCCACCTGCGGGCTGGAGATTGTGGAGGCGCTGCCGGACGTGGACCTGGTGCTGTCGCCGGTCTCGGGCGGCGGGTTGCTGAGTGGAGTGGCTGCGGCGGTAAAACAGTTGCGGCCTGAGGCAAAAGTTTTCGGCGTGGAGCCGGAGTTGGCCGGCGATACGGCGGAGAGTTTCCGCACCGGGGCGATTGTGACCTGGGGCGCGGAACTGACCAGCCGGACCATTGCAGATGGATTGCGCACCCAGAGCGTGGGCGTGCGCAACTTTGCCCACATCCAGGCGTTTGTGGACGGGATTATCACGGTTACTGAGGCGGAAATTCGCGCCGCGATGCGGGCCATTGTGGCGGCCACGCGGCTGGTTCCGGAGCCGAGCGGTGCTGTGGCTGCCGCGGCGTTGCTGTTCCACGCCTCCGAGCTGCCTCCCTACAAAAAGGCCGTGGCCGTGGTCAGCGGCGGGAATGTGGACCCCAGGCTGCTGGCTGAAGTGCTCACGGAAAATGCCGGTTGAGAGACCGGGCGGACTGAGGCAGGCGGTTCCTCAAGCCTGTTACCGATAGACTTCCCGCCGGTTGCCAACCTGCAAAACCAGGACGGTGAGAACTCTATCCTGTAGATCGCAAATCACTCGATCATCGCCCACTCGATAGCGCCAAAGATCGCCCAGAGGCCCGCGAAGCGCCTTCCCAAGCGAGCGCGGATCGTCGCTCCGGGCGATGCGCTCGTCCATGAAGTCCAGAATGCGCCGGGCTGAGGGCTTGTCCAGTTTTCGCAGTTGTTTCTTCGCGGTTTCAGCGTACTCAATCGTCCAGGCCAAGGTCGTTCCTTACTGAAGCCGCGGAGTGCACTTTCTCCTGCCCCTTGCGAACCCGTGCCAGCGTGTCGGCAGCCAGATAATATTCTTCCATCTCGGCGATGCCGCTTTCAATCATCTCCCGCAGGTAGAACGCCTTCGTCCGCCCGGTCTTCACGGCCAGCCGATCCAGCCGTTTTGCGAGTTCCGGCTCGAGCCTGATGGAAGTAGCCACGGTTCCCTCCCTGGTGAATACACGTATTCATTGTATCGCATCGCTCACTCGATGCCCAGCCCGGCGTCATTGAAATATGATTTTCCCTGTGATGAAGGCGGAAATCCCCATGAAACAAATCTCCTCGGCCCGAATGCTGATCTTCGGCCTGGCGCTGCTGTGCGCTCTGCCCGCTACCGGCGAAAAGAAGCCGCAACTGGAAAAGCCGCTGGCCGGGCCGCGCGCCACGGCTCTGCGCGTGACCTGGCTGTACATTGCGCCCGACACCACCGCGCAAAAGGTGGACAAGGTGCAGATTGGCCGCGAGATGGTGGTGGCGGAAAAAAGCGGCCCGTGGATTCGCGTCTACGCCAACACGGACATCGAGGAGTTGCACCAGAGGGACACGCCCGAATTTGGCAGCGAAGAAACGCCGCCTGTCTCCGGATGGATGGAGGCGAAGGGCATTGTGGTGGAAACCACCGCGAACGGCGACCAGGTGCTGATGGGCGAAGCGGCCAACCAGGAGTCGCTGGCCAGCGATCCGCGCGGACCGGCCAACGCCGCCCAGAGCGCGCGGCTGCTCTACCGGCGCGTGGTGGAGATGTATCCCAACTCGCCTTTGGCGCCCGAGGCAGCGTGGCGGGCAGCGGATATTCAATGGCAACTGTGGAAGGCGGATGCTTCCACGCGGCCCTCGGCCAGGGCAAAAGAAGCTTATCTGCGGGATCAGATCGACGAGAGTGAGCTGAAAAAGGTCATCAAGCAGTATCCGCACAGCCGCCAGGCCGATCTGGCTGCCTTCAACCTGATCGACAATCAACTGTGCGGGGATTGGCAGGGATCGGAAAAATGCCCTGAGAAAGAGTCGGAGTACTACGAAAAATATGCGGTTGCGCACTCCGACGGGCCGCGGACGGCGCAGGCTCTTTACCAGGCTGTGTACCGGCAGGCGGTACTCGCGGATATGTTTGCCGCCGACGGTAACGAGAACAAGAGCAGCAGCGCCAAAAGCCATGCCCATGAGCTGGCCGCGCGGCTCAAAGACCACTTTGCACAGTCGGATTATGCCTGGCGGGCCGGGGCTCTGGTGTACAAATTGGATGAAGGCATTCCTGTATACGGTATTGACCGGGAGTGAGCGGCAGGTGGTTGTCTGCGCTCGTTCGCCGGCGTATGCCCAACGCACCCTGGAGGCTTCTTGAACCCTTATATGCAGTCCGTCTTATTGGGCATTGTGGAAGGCTTGACCGAGTTTTTGCCGGTCAGCTCGACGGCGCACCTGCGCATTACTGAAGCATTGATGAAGATTCCCCTGGACGACGCGTACTGGAAGATGTACACCATCGTTATTCAGTTGGGCGCGATTCTGGCGCTGATGCTGCTTTTTCTCAGCCGGATTGTCGACTTCCTGCGCACCTTTCCCGCGGGTGAAAATCAGGATCGCACCTGGTGGAACCATCCCATCTCGCTCACGCTCATCGCGTTCTTTTTCACCTCTGTGCCCGCCCTGCTGCTGCACAAGTGGAGCGAAAAGAACCTGGGCAGCCTCACGGCAATGGCCCTGGCCCTGCTCATCGGCGGAGTGCTGATGTGGGTTATCGATGCCTGGAGCCAGCGCCACGAGCCGAACACCTGCGACGTGGAAGAGATGAGCCTGCCGCAGGCCATCTGGATCGGCCTCTGCCAGACGCTTTCAGCCGTCTTTCCCGGGACTTCGCGTTCCATGTCCACCATCGCCGCCGGCCAACTGGTGGGCATGGACCGCCCCACGGCTCTGGAGTTCAGCTTCCTGATCTCCATTCCCACCATGGTTGCCGCCACCGGCTGGGATCTTATCAAGGAGATTCACCCCAGCAAGGCTGCCGTGGCGGCTGGAACTGTAGCGCATGTCGTCATGAGCGCGGACCGCTGGATTGTCCTGCTGATCGGCCTGATGGTTTCGTTTATCGTGGCCCTGGGCGTGGTGGAGTGGTTCCTGTTCTGGGTGCGCAAGCACGGGTTTACGATGTTCGCCATCTACCGCATCCTGCTGGGCGGCGCGCTGCTGCTGTGGGGAGCAAAGTACATCGGGAGCTAAATTCGCGAGTCAATCCAAACTCTTGCCGGGAGTCCACAGCAAGGTTCCCCCCGCCTAGTTTTGCCCTTGAGTTGCCCTCCCGGGCGGGATAATAAGAATTGCTCTGGGACTCTTCTGCCGCCCCCGCAGCTCGTTCGCGGTATCAGCGGCGGATGCGGAGCGGAGTGAGCCCGCCATGAAACCCATTCGCATTGTTCTGTCGCCGACGCGAAGCCGCCCCATGAACGTGTTTCTGGGGGTTGTGCTGGTGCTGGTCGCGCTCCTCCTGCTGCTGGCGCTGGCTACCTATCACGCCACAGACCCCTCGCTGAACACGGCCACGGCTCCGGCCGCCTCTCATGCCGCGCGCAACTGGACCGGCCTTTTCGGCGCGTACCTGAGCGACCTGCTGCTGCAGACCCTGGGGATTACGGCCTTCCTGCTGCCGCTGTGGATGGGCGGCATCGGCTGGACGTGGATGCATTCGCGTCCCGGCGGGCCGGCCTTTCTGCGCTGGGTTGGCACCCTGCTCGCGCTCATCTTTGTACCTACCGTGTTTGCGCTGCTGCCGTGGCACTGGCAGTGGCTGCACATGCTTCCGGTGGAGGGCGTGGTGGGCCGTCTGGTGGCTGGCGTGCTGGTGGTTTACCTCAACATTCAGGGCGCCTGGGTCGTGACGGGTGTGCTGGCTGCTACCGGGCTCTACTTTGCCTCCGCCGTGAGCTTCTGGGCTATCCGGGAAAGCCTGGAGGACCGCTGGCTGCACATCGTCAACTGGCGCGACCGCTGGAGGAATTGGCGCGAGGAGCGAGCGGAGTTGCGGGAAGAGCGCGAGGTGGAACGCGGCGAACCCATGGAGCAGGCCCGCGGGCGGCAGTTTATGCCCGGGACCGGCGCGGATACCGATGCCGAGCAGTTTGTGAAGCCCCCCAGCCGCCTGGCTTCGTTGTTCAGCCGCCGGGGCCGCGCCTCTGAAAGCGACCCGGAGGAGATCCCGGCATTCCAGCGGGCCGGTTTTGAGCGCGCGGCGGAAGAACAAGTGATTCCCATTACCGCTCCCACGCGGCGGACCAGCATCTGGGAGCGCGCCGAAGTGGAGCCCTTGCCGGTTGGGCCTGTGTCTGCACCGGTATCCGCGCCAGTGCAGGCCGCACAGGCCGCTCCACCGCAAGCGCCTCAGGCAGCTCAGCCGCAACTGGTTGTCCCGCGCCCCTCGCCGGAGTCCCGGCTTGAGCCGGCTGCTCCCCCGGCCGCTGCCCGGCCCGCTGCGACGATCGCCATCCACGGCCGCGCCGATGCGGACATGCGCACAGCCACGGTTGCGCCCAAGAATGTGAGCGGTTTCAAGCTGCCGCCCAGCACCCTGCTCAATGCCGGCGAAGGCCCGCAGACCGTCCGCGAGGAGGAACTGCGCGAAGAGGCCAAGGTGCTGGTGGAGAAATGCGGCGAGTTCGATGTGCGCGGCCAGGTGGTGCAGATCAATCCCGGACCCATGGTGACCACCTACGAGTTCAAGCCCGAGGCGGGCGTCAAATACTCGCGCGTCACCGGCCTTGCCGACGACCTGTGCCTGGCCATGCGGGCTGAGAGCATCCTGATCGAGCGCATGGCCGGCAAAAGTACGGTCGGCATCCAGGTGCCCAACCGCGAGCGCGAAACCATCCACCTGCGCGACGTGCTGGAGAGCGAAACCTTCCACAAGGCCAAGTCGCGGCTCACGCTGGCCATGGGCAAGGACATCAACGGCCGCATCGTCACCGCCGACCTCGGCGTCATGCCCCACATCCTCATCGCCGGCTCCACGGGCTCAGGCAAATCGGTGGCCATCAACGCCATGATTATGAGTCTGCTGTTCCGCACCACTCCCTCGCAGGTACGGCTCATCCTGGTGGATCCCAAGCGCGTGGAACTGGGCATGTACGAGGGGATTCCGCACCTGTTCACGCCCATTATCACCGAGCCAAAACTGGCCGCCAATGCGCTCAGAAATGCCGTCCGCGAAATGGAGCGGCGCTTGAAGCTGCTGGCCTCGCGCAGCGTGCGCAACATCGACCAGTACAACAAGCTCTTCGAGAGCGCCATGCCCTCGCTGTTCGACGAAGGCGAGGACGAAGAGCCGCTGCCTTACATCGTCATCATCATCGACGAGCTGGCCGACCTGATGATGCTGGACCGCGCCAACGTCGAAGAGTCCATCACGCGCCTGGCGCAGATGGCCCGCGCCGTGGGCATTCATCTCATCCTGGCCACGCAGCGGCCCAGCGTGGACGTGATTACCGGACTCATCAAAGCCAATGTGCCCACGCGCATCAGCTTCCGGTTGGCCACCAAGGTGGATTCGCGCACCATTCTGGACACCAACGGCGCCGAGTCTCTGCTGGGCCGCGGCGATATGCTCTTTCTGCCGCCCGGAACCAGCCGCCTGGTACGCCTGCACGCGCCGTATGTGAGCGAAAAGGAAACCGCGGCGGTGGTCAACTTCTGGAAGGAGCAGGGCGAGGCCGAATACGTGGAAGGCTTCCTTGAGTCGCCCAAGGATGAGCGCGCGAATGTGGAAGGCTCCAACAGCGATCCCGATGAGAACGACCCCATGTTCGACGATGCGGTGCGGCTGGTCTTCGAGTTTGGCAAGGCTTCAACATCGCTGTTGCAACGGCGGCTGCGCATCGGCTACGGACGCGCGGCGCACTTGATTGACCTGATGGAGAACGATGGCCTCGTTGGTCCCGCCGACGGCTCGCGCCCGCGCGAGCTGCTCAAAGCCCCCGGATGGCTGCACGAGGTTTCGGCTACGGCCAACGAATAATCAATTCGGCAGGCTACGAAAGCGCATCTACTCATCATTAGGAGCCACGCGATGAAGAGATTCCTTGCCCTCTGCCTGCTGGGCTGCGCCGCTTTGCAGGCGCAGCAAGTTCCCGGAGCCACTGAATTGCCCGGCAGCCCGTTTTTCATCAAGAAAACCTGGTTTATCGGCGGCGTGGGCAACTGGGATTACCTGACCATGGACCCCGCGGCCGGCAGGCTTTATGTTGCGCATGGTTCCGTAGTGCAGGTGGTGGATGTGGAGTCAGGCGTCCTTGCCGGGGTGGTCTCTGGCCTGCGTCTAGCCCATGACATCGCGCTGGACGAGAGCGGTGAGTTCGGCTACGTCAGCGACGGACTTGCTAACCAGGTGAAGGTCTTTGACCGGCGTACGTTCAAGGTGGTTGCCGGCATTCCCACCGGACCCGGTCCGCGTGCCATCGTTCTTGAACCGCAGACCAGGCTTCTCTTCGCTGTCTGCACTGCCCCTGTCTTGCAGAATCCCGCGCAACCTGGCAACCAGGGGAGAACGAATCTCAACGCAGCCGGCCGCTCTGCCGCACGCAGCGGGACGGCGGCCAGCGAGGAGATCAAGTCGTCGATTACGGTGATCGACACCGCGACGCGCCAGACGATGGGAGTAATCCTGATGCCGGGCACACTGGGATTTGCCGGAACCGATGGCCACGGCCAGGTGTTTATCAACGTCGTGAACCGGAACCAGATTGCCCGGCTCGATGCGCAGTCGATTCGAGCGCTGCTCGGCAAACTGGCCGGCAGCGCCGCAGCCGCCAGGCAGCCGGCCAGCTCTGCAAAGGAGAATGATGCATTGCCGGTGCTGGATTGGAGCCATGAGTCTCGACCGGCTAACTCCGCGCAAGACCGCTTGCGCTTCTTCGCGCTTGGACCCGAGTGCCTCGAACCCAGCGCCTTGGCCGTCGATGGCGGCCACCAGAGGCTGTTTGTCGCCTGCAACAACATGAAAATGAATGTGCTGAATGCCGATACGGGCGAGTTTGTGGCATCGCTGTCCACCGGCCCCGGCGCCGAGGCTATCGGGTATGACCCAGGCCGTGGGCTCATCTATTCCGCCAACGGAGAAGCGATCGGGAGCCTGACCGTGATTCGCCAGGACGTTACAGATTCGTACGCGGTGATCCAGAACCTGCCTACGCGCCAGCGAGCCCGGACCCTCGCAGTCAATGTCGCTACAGGTGAAGTCTACCTGGTTACGGATCTTCTGGGAATGAACCTTGCACAGCCGGGAGGCATTGGCACTCTCAGGACCACGCCGGTGAGCGGCAGCTTCCAGGTGCTGGTGGTGGGCCACTGACGGCGCTGAAGGCTAACAGCCATACTCGACCTCGATGATCTTTGCCGGCTGCGTCAATCTTGTCTCCCCTTGGCTGACAGAAGGCAGCCTCAAATGTTTTACTTCTTCGAGGAGTTATTCCATGGAAAATACTGCAATCAAAAATCCCGGCCGGCGCAACTTTCTGCGTACGGCGCCCGTTGCCGCGGCTGCGGGTCTCGCACTCGCCGATGCCACGCTGTTTGCCTTTCCCGCTGAAGCGCAAGGCGCCGCGACGTTTGTCCCGAACGCCTTTCAGATGTTCTCCGCAGAAACCATTCAGGATGACATCAAGGCCATGCCTACGACGCCGGCTGCGGGCAGCCTGGTAAAAAATAAGAATTTTACAATTGGTCTGACCACCGAGACGGCAAAAAGCGCCGCGGAGTTCGAGTGGCACGCGGGCCGCGACCACATTCTGCATATTCTTGAAGGCGAGACCGTGTACGAGGTGGGCGGCGCGCCGCTGAATCCGCGCACGGTGAATCCGGGCGAGTGGATGGCGCCGGCCCGGGAGGGTGGGGCGCACATTGCCATGAAAAAGGGCGATATGCTGGTGCTGCCGCGGGGAACCCTGCACCGGCGCATCACCAAGGGCAGCGTGACGCTGATGCTGATCTCGCCCATGGGAACCGTACAGGGCTAGCGTTTTTAAGGCTCGCAGAAGGTGCCGCATCCATGCGCCGGGGAAAGGTGCATGGATGCGGCGCGCTGTCTGGGTTCTGGAATCTTCGCGCCTGCGTATGAAAATTTTCTAATCCTTCCACCGAATACGTGGTTCTTTCTTTGCTCACTCCTCAGGCAGCAGCACAAGGAGTCGCCATGTGGAAGAACAGCCATACCGGAACATTCTCAATCTCATCCGCCGCAGAGCCCTCGCACCCGGAGCCTGTCCTTCCGGCTCCTCTTCCCGTCGCCCGCCCGGCGGTTGCGGCCGCTGCCCAGTCCTCGATCGGCAAGGATCTGATCTTCGTGGGTGAAATTACCGGCGCAGATTCGCTGGAGTCGCTGTTCATCGATGGCAGCGTGGAGGGCAACATTATCCTCCCCTGCAGCCGTGTGACCGTGGGACTCTCCGGCCAGGTAAAATCCTGCATCGCGGCTCGCGATATCGTAGTGATGGGCAAGGTTTTGGGCAACATCGCGGCCTCGAATTGCGTGGACATCCGCGCCTTGGGCACTGTGATCGGCGATGTGTCCGCTCCCCGCATCAGCATTGAGGACGGCGCGTTCGTCAAGGGCAGTCTCGAGGTTATCGCCGCCGAAGTCGAACCGGCAGCAGCCGCAAGTCCGGTCGTCCCTGCACCGCTGGAAATGCCCAGAAAGATTGTTGTGCAGTCGGAAGCCGGAAATCCGCAAGCGCATCGTTCGCTGCAAACCGCATAAACCGAGCCTAGCGTAATCGCGCCGCGGCAAAGCGGCAAACGGGGCTTCCTCTCTATGGCAGAGCCGGCAAACCTGAACCGGCTCGCGGCCCTGTGCACAGGGTTCCGCGCAAGCCGGGTGGCGTGTGCTACACTTCGTCCGGTAAACGCTTACCCGGCCCGGGACGTGTTCCATTCCGCTGCTTCTCCGGTTTCGCGGCAAAGCGCCAGGAAAATCCAGGGCTTTTCTTCCGCCAGGCCAGCTCGCCGCTTGACAGGTGTTGCAGTAAAGCCATTTACTTAAGGGCGAACGTCCGAAGCCTACGCGGATGAATTCATCCCTCTTCAGGTGACTCAATGTACGGATTGGTCCCAGCCACTCTCACCGCAGGTTCCTTCAGATCGCTCTCCGCCCTTGTGGCTTCCGCAACCGTCCCCATGGCGCAACTGAGACTGCTCGACATCGCCGTGATCGCCATCTACTTCTGCATGGTGATCTGGATCGGCTTCTACCTCAAGGGCCGCTCCAACACCAGCGAAGAGTTCTTCATGGCCGGCCGCGAGATGACCGCCTGGATCGCCGGCCTCAGTTTTGTCTCCGCCAATCTGGGCTCGCTGGAGCTGATGGGCTGGGCCGGTTCGGCTTACCAGTACGGCATTCTGGCTACTCACTGGTACTGGGTGGGCGCCATTCCCGCCATGCTTTTCCTCGGCCTGGTGATGATGCCCTTCTATTACGTGTCGAAGACGCACTCGGTGCCCGGCTACCTGAGTCTGCGCTACGGCGAACCCGCACGCGTGCTGGCGGCTTTCTCCTTCGCTCTGGAAATGATCCTGATGAGCGGCGTGAACATGTTCGCCATGGCCGTGGTGATGAAGGTCGTGCTGGGCTGGAGCATCACCTTCAGCATCCTGGTCTCCGCGTGCGCGGTCACGCTGTACGTCGCGCTGGGCGGGCTGCGCTCGGCCATCTTCAATGAGGTCTTGCAGTTTGTACTCATCTGGGGCGGCGCGCTGCTGGTACCCATCCTCGGCATGATTCAGGCAGGCGGGGTCGGCGGCCTCAAGACCAAAATCATCGCCAACATGCATTCCGACAGCTACTTCCATCTGTGGCGAGACACCGGCCACTTTGCCGACAATCCCATGGGCGTGCACTGGACCGGCATCGTCTTCGGCTTGGGATTCGCCATCAGCTTCGGTTACTGGACTACCGATTTTCTTGTGGTGCAGCGCGTACTGGCCGCACGTAATCTGCGGGCCGCGCGCATGGCCCCCATCATCGGATCGTTTTTCAAAATGGCGGTTCCGTTCATCGTCATTCTTCCCGGCCTGCTCGGCCTGGTGCTGTTGCAGAATCCCGATGGCAGCCGCCGCCAGTTGGTGGGTGAGGATGTGGTGGCCGCCTGCGCAAGCGGTTCAGGCGAAGGCAGCCTCAGCGATCCAGGGGCCTGTTCGTCGGCCATGGCCAAGACCACGCTGCCTGCCGCATATCAGCAGAAAGTACTGAGCGGCTCGCCGGACGCGGAATTGCACAGCTACAACCAGGCCCTGCCGTTGATGATGGTCCGCTATCTCGGCCCCGGTCTGCTGGGCCTGGGCATCACTGCGCTCATCGCCGGCTTCATGAGCGGCATGGCCGGCAACATCAGCGCCTTCTCCACGGTGTGGACGTACGACCTGTATAAGCCGCTGATCAACAAGAAAGGCACGGACAGCCACTACGTGATGGTGGGGCGGCTGTCGATTGTGATTGGCGTTGCCATCTCCATTGGCGCCGGTTACCTGGTCCAGCACGCGCACGGCATCATGGACTATGTGCAGGCGCTGTTCAGCATCTTTATTGCGCCGCTGCTGGCCACCATTCTTCTGGGCATGTTCTGGAAGCGCGCCACGCGGATTGCCGGCTTTCTCGGCTTGCTGCTGGGCATAGTTTTTTCCGTCGGCATGTTCGTGTGGGTCCATCTCAATCCCGCGAATCTGCGCTACGTCGCGCTTTCCGACGCGGCCAAGCCGATGGCCGAAAATGTCTTCCGCGCGCTGTGGGCATGCCTGTTCACCGCCCTCGTCATCTTCCTGGTCAGCATGGTCACCAAGCCAAGGCCGGCGGCGGAGTTGGAAGGGCTGGTCTACGGTGTGACGCCGCTGCCCAAGGAAGATCCGGTTCCGTTCTACAAGAACGAATACACGTGGGCCATCTTGGTGGTCATCATCTTTGTGGCGCTCAACATCATCTTCTGGTAGCTGGAGTTTTTCGTCGGTGAAGCCGAGAAGGAGTTGGAAACATATGCACGGTTCGGGAATTCAGATCTGGTTCTTCATCGGTGTGCTGTTGGTCATCTATGGATTCATGATCTTCGGCTATGGCATCTTTGAGCTGGCCACTGGCAGTTATCCGCCGCTGGTGCAGTTGACCAGCCTGCACACGCCCATCTGGTGGGGCGGCGTGCTGGCCGTGCTCGGCGTGTTTTACACGGTGAAGTTCCGGCCCGGCCGCGCCAGGTAATTCTGGCAGACCGGGTTTCTTAATGGTTTGTAAATTTCTACCTTGACCGACGCGCGAAGATTGCGAATCGGCACAAGTGACAAGAATTGAAGGAGCAGAGAACATGGCAGCGCAACGCAAAATGACATTTGGAGTAATCGTCGGCAATCGCGGATTTTTCCCTGGGCATCTGGCCAAGACGGGCCGCGATGAGATCATCTCGGTTCTTGAAGCGGCGGGAGCGCGCGCCGTGGTGTTAAGCCCGGAGGAGTCCCAGCACGGCGCGGTGGAAACCTACGCGGAATCGCAGCGCTGCGCCGCGCTGTTCAAAAAGCACGCGGAAGAGATTGACGGCAT